>JAQVEG010000103.1 GCA_028697725.1 Anaerostipes sp. | reverse complement strand
AAAACCACTGATTATAAGTCAGTGGCATGTATCGTTATTTATAATGCTTTTAAAATTGTATCCAGGGCAACTTCAAATCCCTTTCCTAAAAACTGCCTTGATTTCACCATTCTGCTATTCTCTTCTAAGAATCGGACTCCTTCAAGTGTAATGGCTGCACTGTCTAACATTGTGATTGTAAGGCCATCTTTTGTGTCTCCTTTTAGAAAGCCTCTAACATATCCAGCTTCTATTAATTCCAATATAATTTGATTCCAGTAGAGTTCTGGTATTTCAAACATCTTGCATTTATAACACATATCCAATAATTCTAGACGTTTTCCTACTTTCATGCATTCATACATGTATCGTAGTATTTTGTACATGATAACTTCCATGTCATTCTTTGCCATCTCAACACCTTCCTTTCTTAAATATGGGTATGAAAAAACCACCGGTCATATTCGACTGGTGGTTAGTTTTGTGGATAAAGATAACCATTATCATATAAATAATCACTTTCTTCCTCGGTCAATACGGAAAAAGGATTAACCCAACTATCATCTTCTTCTATCGGCCCTGTATATTGGTATTCTGATGGAATAAATCCAAGCTTTTTACATATTCTTTTATATTCTTCATCCATCTATAACACCTCCATACTGATTCCACAATCATTTAATTGCTTTCTTATATCATCAGTATAGCCTTTTTTACTTAATCTATCAAGTGCAAACGTGGCATTTACCTTATTAAATTTTTTACTATCCACAGAATATTTGAATATTTTTCCGTCATGACAAATCGTAATTCCAAATTTGTACATTCTATCTTTGCAAGCCAAAATATCAGGAAGACTAGGGAAACTACTACCTGGATGATTATGTACTCCAATAATCGTGTATTGCTCTGTTTCTCTTAACATTTTTTTCATCGGCTTGTTTGGCTTTGCATGATTTTCTGCATTAAAGTTTTTGTTAATCTTATTTTTTCCAGTCAAACTGTTAATATAAGACAAATCTTCATATTTTGTCCCGCTTCTATGTCTTAACATTTCTTTTGCATTAGCCCATATTGCTCTATTAACAGAATCATTATCTGACATTTTATTAAATCGTTTTCTATAATCTGCCGACTCAATCATACCACGATTAACTACTGTATCTTTATACTTATATTTTTCTTTACTTTCCTCTTTCTCCGATGATGTCTTTAATTTATTCCACTCTTCTGTAGTGCCACCTTTATCCAGATAATCCAGCCACTCTTCATACTCTTTAGAATCCTCCCAAGCAGATACAGAACACCTACAGTTTGGATGCATAGGTGGTGCGTTCTCTCCTGGCATCATATCTTTAACATCAAAATGTTTTCCATCAATTGCCTTACAAACTCCACAGGCACTTCCTATTGCAAGAAACTGATACTTGGTAAATCCATTTTTTTCAAAAGACTGTTTCTGTGCTTCAGTTTGAACTCTAGCAAGCTCTGTTCTCATTAATCGTTCCGCGTTACTTTTACTGACACCAAAACGATTCTCTAAATGTCTTGCTAGTACCCTTGGATGTTTCCCTTGAATCAGCCCCTCTTGTAAAAGTTTATCAAGTTCTGCCTTGAGCATGCCTTGATATGTCCACACGCGGTCTGAATATGTAGCATTTTTAAATGAAGCACAAACAATTGATTTTGCCATTTCTGAATTGTCAGTTACGGTTTCTCCAAGGATTCCTGCTTGACGTTCTAATTCCTCTTCGGTTCTTTGTGCAAGCACATCCCCAAACTGTTGATCTATTTCATCAAATCCACCAACAAGATGTTTCCCTATATCAGCTTTTAACATTTCCAGCCTATTCACTTTCATAGTTAAATTATAAATTCTCATTTGCTCATTGGCTCGTTTAGAAAAATCTTTAGATTTAACATATATTTGTGCCCCCTTTGCATACTTACGTATATCTAATTTCGATACACGTTTTTTAGCTTCTGCCATGGTAATTCCTTCTTTATTGGCATACTTTACATAGAACCCATTGATTTCCTTCTCAATATTTTCATACATTCTTTTATATATCTCATTTAATTGCTTTTGATACACGGCTTCTTGTTTAATGTAGAGTTGCTTTTGCCTTTCTTCTCTTTTCTTCCAGTATTCTTTACTATTCATCTGCATCACCCTTTGGATTATCTACACTTTGATTTCCGTCAAACATCTGACTCATGACTGCATCTTGCTTTGTTTCTTCCTCTTCTTGCTTTATTTTTTCAATCTCTCCCTGTACGTTATCAATAACAGACAATACAGACAGCTGGGTCTCTTGTGACACAATTCCGCTTAACCCTTGTGCTATCTGTGATTCTTCTAAAACATTTGCAGGAAAATTAGGAGTAAAATAATAATGAAGCTTAACAAAATCATCTGCTTTCATTCCTGAAAGGGGATTTGAGAAAATCAATTTGTATCTTCTAGTCATTCCAGCAATCAACTTACGTTCCTTTGTCTTTTCCAAATTGCTCATGCTCTGTAACTTATACTTCATGGCAATGCCAGAACTTGTACCAAAATTCTCATCGTTGATGTTTGCAACCATGCTGATTTGAAAAATTAGCTTTTCTAACCGATTAATTAAATTCTCTTGCGTGGTATCTCCATTTGGCTTTGATAAAAAATCAACCTCTGGCAACGTTCC
>JAQVEG010000002.1:86222-142182 GCA_028697725.1 Anaerostipes sp. | reverse complement strand
ATGCACCATTTTTTAGCCTCAAGAACAAGGATTTAGTTGAGTATCAACTATAAAGCAAGGAATCACCAGTTTCGGCATTTTGCCGGAACTGGTGATTCCTCATTAAGGACTTTTTTTACAGCCCCTTGAAATTGACTTACTAAAAGATAAGTAATATGCTAAAAGAAACAAGATTCGATTTTGTGTTGTATTATAATTCTGGTATGAGAAAAAAGAAAAAATTGATATTAAACAAGTTTGCAAAGGAAAAGGTAAAATTATGGCAATAGGAATGATGAGGAAAGTATATGAACAGCAAGCTAAAGATATGGATGAATACTTGAACCGATTGAAAAAAATGACTAAATATGAAGCAAGACAAGTTTCAATGAAGAATCTAATGGAAGCAGGAATTATTACAGCAGACGGAAGTTTAACAGAAAGGTATTCACAGAGTAAAAAAATAAGTAGAAGATAACAACAACTTATGTTCCAGTGGAACATAAGTTAAAGTTGAGTTACAAAGGAAATGCTTCTAAGAGTAAATATGAGTGTTGTAATATGTGTCATATCATTACTGGTGTCAGTTTTATCGCTGATATTCTCAATCTTAATTAATGGAATCTACCATATTCGAGGCTATAAGTCTTAAAGAAATGGGTATACTTGAAAATGCCGAACGCATATGATATAATGCTTATAGGCAAAAATGAGATTGCATCCAAGTGATGCACAAAGTGAAAGCCCCGAAGCGTCATCTTCGGGGCTTTCTTTAGGCTAGTTGTCACGGTCATTTCCGCTTAGCCATTTGCAAACATAGTAGGCAACTATGCTTGCCGTGACGGAAATAAAAAATGAGATTGCATATTCCAAGTGATGCACTCCCTTTCTGTTGCCAGATTGGGTGCGACAACTGTATCAGTATATCATAACCTGACACCATAACAAAGGAAATGGACAAGATTCAGTTCCAGACAGAGCGTTACAAGTCAAACAAGCGAAAAAAGGATATTAATGTTTTGGTGTACAGGACTAACTCCCATGGATTTAGAAAAGAAGCAACTTATGTTCCGATGGAACATAAGTTGCATATCTATTACAATAAAATTAAATATAGATTGAGGTAAATTATGAGATTAAGCGTAAAAAATCTTGGAAAAATAGAAAAAGCAGAAATAATAGTTGATGGTATTACTGCGATTACAGGAAATAATAATACAGGGAAAAGTACAATAGGAAAAGTGTTTTTTTCCTTTTTTAATGGATTTTACGGTATGAACAAAAAGGTAGTAAATGCGATTGAAAGTAAACTGAAAGATTCTTATAGAGAAGTTCTTGAAGATGAGATAGATAAGAATAACCAAATTGAAGAGGTTGAATCTAATTTTAGAAGCTCTTATAGTTCTGTGCATCGGAAAACTAATCGATTATTCAAGGAATTGTCTGTGGCAGAGGAAACATCAAAAGATAAAGGATTGGATGATTTATGTCAAATATTCGCAGCGATTTGTATTGACAATGGAATTTCTAAAGAAAAGGCAGATGATTTAGCTCAGGAATTATTAAAGCGAAGAGATGTTATAGAAGATATTGATGAGAATAAAATCGTAAGAGAAATTATCACTAGATATTTCAAACAAAATTTTAATGGACAAATTAATTCCTTAGATGATACAGAAACAGATTCAGAAATAAAAGTGGAGATAAAGGGAGAAACATCACAGATTGTTTTTAATGATAATAGTTGTACTAAAATAAAGATGAACGTGAACATTTTACATGAAGCCTATTATATTGATGATCCTTTTGTTGCGGATGCGTCAAAATCAAAATGTTTTTTCTATCCAGCACAGCGTAATAGTTCTTTGATTGATATCAGAGAACATTTAGAATATAAGTTGACACAACAAAATGATATTATGGGAAATGTTGTAGATGCTGTCACTTCAAAGGAAACCTTGGAAGAAGTATATACAATTTTAGAAAGAGTCATTAAGGGGCAATTAAGAGAAGAAAAAGATGATTTGGAATTTGTTACTGAAAAATATAAAAAGCCAATTAAAGTCTCAAATTTATCGGCAGGTCTAAAGTCATTTATAATAATAAAGAGATTATTGGAAGGTGGAATTATTAAGGAAAAAGATGTAATTATTCTGGATGAACCTGAAATTCATCTTCATCCAAAGTGGCAATTAATCTATGCAGAACTAATTGTAGTGTTACAAGAAAAATTTGATTTGTCAGTTATTATAACGACAAATAGTGTAGATTTTTTAGAGGCTATTGAATATTTCAGTAAAAAGTATCATAGACAACCAATCTGTAATTACTATATGGCAAAAGAAATAGATGATGGTAAATGTACGTTTGTACATGTAGATGATAATATGAATGAGTTATATCAAAAGATGGTTGAACCTGGAATTCGTTTAAATGATTTAAAATCTAAATGGGAAGAAGAGAATGACTAATTACGAGACGATAAAAAATAAATTTATAGAATATAGCAAACAAAAAGAGATACAAGTAGAATCGGATTTAGAAATTAATTTAAAAGATGCTTCACATGATGGTACAAATGATGATTATTTTGAAAGATTTTTCAAAAAAATGATAAATATTTAGTTTGTGAAACAGAGAAGGCAAGGAGTAGAAACTAATTTTCACTCCTTGCCTTCCTTGTTTCATTTAATGTATCTAAGTCGGATTCTAATAATTCTATAATATGTAAAAGATAATTTACTTTTTTTTGAATCTTACGTTTATAAGGAATCTTAAAAATAACAATAATAAAAAATAACAATACTAATATTATACAGATGATACTCGCCAATAAAAGGGATTTGTCGGAGGGGAGATTGATCCTAAAAGTAAAGTCTTTTAAATTAGTAAATATGTAAGAAATAATAGATGTTAATATTATGCTGATAATTGAAAAAATGGTATTGTTTGCTTTAAGGTTATACGAAGTCTTTTGTGGTCTGAGGTTTCTTAATATAAATTTTGAAGTTAGACGTTCATAGGTTGTTGAAGTTGAAATTAGTGCATAAAAACGATTGTATTTTTGAAAATCAGACAACTCATAATTTTCACAAATACCTATAAGACTTTTAAGAAATGGATTGAATTTAGAGATTGCTTTTTTGCTAAAAGGTAGTTTGAAAAAATACAAAAAAATTAAAGAAAGCCATAATAGAGTAAAAATTAAAGGAAAGTACTCGCATGAAGAAAGCCATTCTAGTATATATGAGATTTGTTTCTCCAACAAAGAAAATAATAGAATCAAAATAAGGATTAAAAGCAATTGCATAGGATATGAGTTTATTTTTTTTAGTTTATTTAATTTTTCAAATATCTTCATAAATGAATTCTCCTGATAAAAATAATTTTTGTGATTAAGCTATGTCCTAATAGAATATAGCTTATTTAATTAGTGAAAACATGAGTATTTTCCTCGACAATAAGATAGTTACCAAAAATCTTATTTATACAAAGGAGAATATCATGGAAAAACAAAAAGAATACGGTTACATTCGTGTATCATCGCAAGATCAGAATGAGGCGAGGCAAATGTTATCAATGCAGGATGCAGGAATTCCTAAAAGGAACATCTATATTGATAAAGCCTCAGGGAAAGATTTTAACCGAAAACAGTATTGCAAGTTGGTGAAAAAATTAAATCAAAATTCTGTAATATATGTAAAAGCCATCGATCGCCTTGGAAGAAATTACGAGGAAATTATCGAACAATGGCGAATTATTACGAAAGTAAAAAAAGCGGATATTGTTGTATTGGATATGCCACTTTTAGATACTAGAAGAGAAAAAGATTTAATAGGTACATTCCTAAGCGATATTGTATTGCAAGTTCTTTCTTATGTCGCTGAAAATGAAAGGGAAAACATAAAACAACGCCAGGCAGAAGGTATTGCAGCTGCAAAAGCAAGAGGCGTTCAATTTGGTCGTCCTCAAATTGAATTACCAGACAATTTCTTTGAGGTATTATATTTATGGAAAGAAAAAACGATAACAGTCAAACAAGCAGCTAAGATGTGCGGTTTGGCAAAATCAACTTTTTATGATAAAGCAAAACTGTATCTTTCATGAGTTTAAAAGAAAAAACAACTTATGTTCCGGTGGAACATAAGTTGTTTTTTCATATTCACAATCTATTCCATCCGAGTATGTGTACCTTTTCGGATTCATCTTTACGTCACTATTATATACCCATTTTAATATAAAATCAATATATTTACATAAAATAATTAAATTTATAAAAGTACACTTTTCAGGATTCACAGACGAATATTGACAATTAAATAGTTGCTTTTAGACTAAATCTACGTGGATAGCGAAAGCCTTTCTCGCCGGGACTTGTCGGGAGATACTAGCGGTAAAAGAAAAGAGCTAAATCCAAAGAAGCGTCAACTTTGGGGAGCCGAAAACCTATTTAGATGATAATGATACTTGCTTACCTTCATTGGTGTGCCTAACTCATAAGCATGAGTAGAACCGAAAGGTTATGAGAGGATTGACAAACTCACTAAAAGTAACACTAAAAATTTTTAAGATTGATAAAAAGAAATTGTTTATTGTTTAGTTTCTTTTTACCTATTTTAAATAAAATGTAAGTTGATTTTAGAATATAAAGAAAAACAAATTAATATAAATAAATATAATGTCTGGGGGTGTGTCTATATGAATGGACCAGTAATACGAAAAAAAGATATTTTTATGGAAGCACAGAGAGAAAAAAGAGAAAAAAATATTGTTGAAATATTGAAAAGAATATGTATGTTGCAACTTGCAAAATAATTCAAAAGAGCTATTTAGTACAAACTAAATGGCTCTTTTCTTCTTATTATAATGTTGAAGGTGGAAAATGAAAAATAGAGTAGGTATTTATTGTAGATTGTCTAAAGAGGATATAGATAAGAAAGGAAGTTATAGTGGGAGTATTGAAAATCAAAAGGAAATGTTGCTAGAGTATGCAATTAAAAATCAATATGTAATATATGATATTTATATTGATGATGATTTTCGAGGATTTGATCCAAACCGACCAGCGTTTACAAAAATAATTCGAGATGCAGCAGATGGAAAACTTGATATTATATTATGCAAATCACAGTCTCGTTTTACAAGAGATATGGAGCTAGTAGAAAAATATATTCATGGTTTTTTTATCGAGTGGGGAATTCGATTTATCGGGCTTGCTGACAATGCAGATACAGAAAATGAAGGAAATAAAAAATCAAGACAGATTAATGGTTTGACGAATGAATGGTATTCAGAAGATTTATCTAATAACATAAAAAGAGTGTTTAGAAATAAACAGGAAAAGGGAAAATTTATTGGCCCTAAGGCACCGTTTGGTTATATAAAGGACAGAAATGATAAAAATAGATTAGTGATAGATCCAATTGCTGCCGATGTTGTAAAAAAAATTTTCAAGATGTCAATTGAGGGTCTTGGAACACAAGCGATTGCTAATGTGTTAAATGAAAAAGGATATGCATCACCAGCAGAATATATCAAGACAGGAAAAATCATGACAATGAAAGACAGAGATAACTATTTAGGCTGGGGTGATAGTTCTGTTAGAATGATTTTGCGGAGTCCTACTTATGCGGGAAATATGACGCAGCACAAACACAAAAAACTTAGTTTTAAAACAAAGAAAATAAAACTACTACCTAGAGATGAATGGATTGTTGTTCCAAAAACTCATGAACCAATCGTATCAATCGAAGACTTCGAGCTGTCAGAGGAAAAGACTCAAAATCGAAAATGTAGGATATCAAGAGCTGGTGATATTCTTCCACACATCTTGGCCGGAAAAGTGTTTTGTAAAGATTGTGGGAATTTGATGCATAGAGTTACTACGGCAAGGAGTGAAAATAAAACTTATTTGATATGTGGACGTTACAAACAAAGCAGAAGAAAAGAATGTAGAATACACTCAATTCGTTATGATTTATTGTTGGAATTTATTGAAAAAGAAATTAGGGATGTAATTACCTTATGTCTAACAAACAAAAATCGTAAGGAACTTGAGGAAAAAATAAAAAATGATTATGTTACAAATGATATAAAGAATGAGATTGAAGTTGTAGAGAAAAAATTAAAGGATACAGAAAAGGAAATTCAATTACTATCTGAAACATTAACTTCGGCATATATAGATAAATCTCAAAACAATATATCAATGCTAGAGTATAAAAGCATCAGTGATACAATTTCAAAAAGCAAGGTATCGTGTATGAAAGAAACCGTACGCTTAGAAAAGAAGAAAGAAGATTTGCTTGTACAATTAAATCATAAAGTTGATATAGGAAGTATTGTAGAACAATTTACTCATTTTGAAAAACTAACAAATTATATAGTAGAAAGTTTTATTGATCGTATTGAAATTGGAGATAAAAATAAAGAAACGAATGAACAAGATGTGATTATACATTGGAGGTTTTAAGAATATATGAATAGCAACAAACACCAAAAAGAGTGTGGGGCCCAATTACAAATGTATTCTCAGCTTCTTGACTCACATCTTGTGGGGTCAGTGTAACAGACTGTATTCCTTGAGTGTCTGGAAGTATTTGAGCACCTGAAATGGTGATTGGCTCGTATTCGGGAGCTGTGATAGTTAGATTGTATTCTGAGTAAGGCTGATTTTCACTTGGAGACATACTATATTCTAGAGGAGGAGTGTCCAAAGCTACAGCTTCACTTTGACCATTGACGTCTGTGGTAACCTTTTCAAGAGGGGTATCACTTTCTCCTGTGTAAGAAATTGTAATGGTGGCATCCTTAATGGGGATTGCACCCACTGTAGAATTTACCTGAACTGTAAGAGTACCTTGATTTGCCATAAAAAAAATCCTTTTCTTTTAGCATATGTAATGAGAATATATGATATGATATAAAAAGAAAAATACAATATAGAAAAAGGAGGAACGTTATGATTTATAAATCGGAAGAAATAGAATATGAATCTTTAATGGAAACTGCAAAAGCCATGTGTGTTGCAGCAAGGACTGCACCTAAAGCAAGAGGTGTCGATTTTATTCATACTATGATTGTGACGGGAAATCAACTAGAAAATATCGTAGAACAAACGAAAAAATTTGGAGTTACATATGGTCAGGATTTCTGCCTTCGTGATGGAGAAAACCTAAGAAAAAGCGCAGCACTTGTGTTAATCGGAGTATCATACCAGCAAAGAGGACTCAATGAATGTTGCCAATATTGTAATTATACCGATTGTGGTGAATGTGCAAGAGAAGATGGAGTCTGTGTATATGATCCACTGGATTTGGGCATTGCTATAGGCTCTGCAGTTAGTGTTGCATCTATGGCTCATGTTGACAACCGAGTGATGTTTTCTTTGGGAAAAGGAGCTATGGAACTTGGAATCATGGGAGATAAGGTGAAGCTGATTATGGGAATACCATTGTCTGTATCAGGAAAAGCACCATATTTTGATCGAAAATAGGTGCTTTTGGTTAATATTTATCAAGGTCATCTTCCTCGCCGGAATCGATTTCTTTGATTCTTTCTATTAGAACATAAATCATGAGGCCGATAAGTGCAAGGGGGATAATGCCAAGCATAATTCTTGCAGCCATTGGAATTGGTAGATATGTGATGACAACAGTACCATATACAATTAAATATAGAATTAAAAAGATTGTAATGAGTATTGGTGCGATTAGTTTTTTAATCATAAAGAACCTCCTTTTTGTGTTAGTATAGCATATTTAAAGGACAGAAAGGTAAAGTATTGAAGGAAAATTATCAAAAAAAATTAGACACAATTATAGAAAATTTAAACAAAGAAAGACCAACGCTTTTATTACATAGTTGTTGCGCACCATGCAGCAGCTATGTTCTAGAATATCTGAGTCAGTATTTTAAGATTACAATTTTATATTATAATCCAAATATAAGTAGTGAGGAAGAGTTTCAAAAGAGAGCAGGGGAAGAGCAAAGGCTGATCAAAGACATGGAGCTGGATGATGTTGAGTGCATTGTAGCACCCTATCACCCAGATGAGTTTTATGACATTTCAAAGGGATATGAAGATGAACCGGAAAAAGGGGCAAGGTGTTATCGCTGCTATCGGCTGAGACTAGAGGCGACAGCAAAAAAAGCAAAGGAACTTGGAAGTGATTATTTTACAACCACATTATCCATCAGTCCCCTTAAAAATGCCCAATGGCTCAATGACATTGGATTAGAATTAGAAAAGGAATATGAAGTTCCTTATTTAGTATCTGATTTTAAGAAAAAGGGTGGATATCAGCGCTCCATTCAACTATCCAAGGAGTATGATTTGTATCGGCAGAATTTTTGTGGTTGTATTTATAGCAAAAATTCGTAAAAAGAACTTGCAATCTATTTTGATTTGAGATATAATTTATTCAATTTGTAGATATATCTAAAATAAAACATTTTGCAAGGTATTGGTTTTTGGAAAAGTTTCTGGAACCAGTGCTTGAGTTAGTAGTTTTATTTTTAGATATATTTTTTTTGGAATAATGAATTACATAGAATTTAGATGAAGATAATTAAGAAGGAGGAAACATATGAACGCATTTTTAATCTTAGAAGACGGTCATGTATTCAAAGGAAAAAGCTTTGGCGCAAAATGTGAAGTTATTTGTGAAGTTGTATTTAACACTTCAATGACAGGATATTTAGAAGTATTGACAGATCCATCATATCAAGGACAAGGGGTTGTAATGACCTATCCGTTAATTGGAAACTACGGGGTGTGTTTAGAAGACGCAGAATCAGAAAAGCCATGGCATTCAGCATTCATAGTGAGAGAATTATCAAGAACTTCTAGTAATTTTAGAAGAGAAGAAGATTTAGAAGAATATTTAATTAAGAATAACATTCCTGGAATCCAAGGGGTTGATACAAGAGCAATCACAAAGATTTTAAGAGAACATGGATGTATGGGTGGAATGATTACAACAGATGAGAATTACAATTTAGATGAAATTCTACCAAAATTAAAAGGATATGCTGTGACAAAGGCAGTTGAGACGGTTTCTAGAACTGAAAAGACTCACATTGCAGGAGAAGGAAAGAAGGTAGCACTTCTAGACTTAGGAACAAAGACAAACATTGCCAATTCTTTAGCAAAAAGAGGGTGTGATGTGACCATTTATCCTGCATTTACAAGTGCTAAGGAGATTTTAGGAGATAATCCAGATGGGATTATGTTATCCAATGGACCTGGAGATCCAAAAGAATGCGTTTCTATTATTAATGAGATTAAAAAGTTATATGACAGTGAAGTACCAATTTTTGCAATCTGCTTAGGACATCAGTTAATGGCTTTAGCCAATGGATTTGATACAGAGAAAATGCGTTGGGGACATCGTGGAGGAAATCATCCAGTGAAAGATTTAAAGTCTGGACGAGTTTATATTTCTTCACAAAATCATGGATATGTAATTAAGGAAGAAAGCATCGCAAGTGATGTGGCAGAAGTATCCTTCATCAATGTAAATGATAAAAGTATTGAAGGCTTAAATTATAAGAACAAGGATGTACGCACAGTACAATTTCATCCAGAGGCAAGTCCTGGACCTGTGGACACAGCATACTTGTTTGACGAGTTTATCGAAATGATGGGAGGACAAAAGAATGCCTAGAATAGAAAATATTAAAAAAGTATTAGTGATTGGTTCTGGACCGATTATTATTGGACAGGCTGCGGAGTTTGATTATGCAGGAACACAGGCATGTAGAGCGCTTCGTGAAGAAGGAATCGAAGTTGTCTTAGTAAACTCAAACCCAGCAACAATTATGACAGATAAAGATATTGCGGATAAAGTATATATTGAGCCATTAACAGCAAAGGTTGTAGAGGCGATTATTGAGAAAGAACAGCCAGATAGTATTTTGCCAACACTAGGTGGACAGGCAGCTTTAAACCTTGCAATGGAATTAGAAGAAAGTGGATATCTTGCAAAAAGTGGTGTCAATCTAATTGGTACTTCTTCAGAAACCATTAAAAAGGCAGAAGACCGACAAGAATTTAAAGATACCATGGAGAAATTAGGGGAGCCAATTGCACCAAGTAAAGTTGTAACTGATATTCCAGCAGGTGCAGAATTTGCAGAGGTTATTGGATATCCAGTAGTTCTTAGACCAGCTTATACCCTTGGAGGTAGTGGTGGAGGAATCGCTCACGACAAGGCAGAATTAGAAAAGATTCTTGAAAATGGATTAAGACTAAGTCGTGTAGGTGAAGTTCTAGTAGAACGTTACATCGGTGGATGGAAAGAAATCGAATACGAAGTGATGAGAGATGCCAATGGAACATGTATTACTGTGTGTAACATGGAAAACATTGATCCGGTTGGAGTTCATACAGGAGATAGTATTGTAGTTGCACCTTCTCAGACATTAGGTGATAAAGAATACCAGATGCTTCGTACATCAGCATTAAAGATTATTACAGAATTAAATGTTTGTGGTGGATGTAATGTACAGTATGCATTGAATCCAGACAGTTTTGAATATTGTGTTATTGAGGTAAATCCTCGTGTCAGCCGTTCTTCAGCATTGGCATCAAAGGCGACAGGATACCCAATTGCAAAGGTTACAGCAAAGATTGCTGTTGGATATGACTTAGACGAAATTGAAAATGCAGTTACAAAGAAAACATTTGCAAGTTTTGAGCCTATGCTTGATTACTGTGTTGTAAAGATGCCTCGTTTACCATTTGATAAGTTTATTCATGCAAAGAGAACTTTGACAACTCAAATGAAAGCAACAGGAGAAGTTATGAGTATTTGTACTAACTTTGAAGGTGCTTTGATGAAGGCAATTCGTTCTTTGGAACAAAATGTTGACAGTTTGATTTATGGTGAATACGGAAAAATGTCAGACGAAGAATTGACGGAAGAATTAAGTAAGATTGATGATTTGAGAATCTATGTTATTGCAGAAGCTCTTCGTAGAGGATTTGACTATGATACTATCTTTAACATAACAAAGATTGATCGTTGGTTCTTAGATAAGATTCATATCTTAGTTGAGATGGAAACACAATTAAAAGAGGCGAAAGAGCTTGACCAAACATTATTGATGGAAGCAAAGCGTCTTGAGTTCCCTGATTCTGTGATTGGAAAGTTGACAGGAAAGACCGCAAAAGAGATTAAGAATCTTCGTGATCAATTTGATATCCATGCTGCTTATAAGATGGTTGATACATGTGCAGCAGAATTTGAAGCAGCAACCCCATATTATTATTCTTGTTTCCAAAGCGAAAATGAAGTGAAAGAAACAAAGGGTAAAAAGAAGGTTATGGTATTAGGTTCAGGACCGATTAGAATTGGTCAGGGAATCGAATTTGATTATTGCTCTGTTCACAGTGTATGGTCACTTCGTGAACAAGGATATGAAACTATTATTGTAAATAACAATCCAGAAACTGTTTCTACTGATTTTGATGTGGCAGATAAGTTATACTTTGAACCATTGACAGCAGAAGATGTAGAAAGTATCGTTGATTTAGAAAAACCAGATGGTGCCGTTGTTCAGTTTGGTGGACAGACAGCGATTAAGCTTACACAGGCATTAATGGAAATGGGAGTTCCGATTCTAGGAACAAGTGCTGAAAATGTAGATGCAGCAGAAGATAGAGAATTATTTGATGCGATTCTAGAAGAGTGCTGTATTCCAAGACCAAAAGGAACAACTGTATTTACTTGCGAAGAAGCGATTAAAGTTGCCAATGAATTAGGATATCCAGTATTAGTTCGTCCTTCTTATGTGTTAGGTGGACAGGGAATGCAGATTGCAATTTCTGATCAGGATATTGAAGAATTTATGGAAATTATTAATCGTCAGGTGCAGGAACATCCAATTCTAATCGACAAATATTTAGTTGGTAAGGAAGTGGAAGTTGACGCAGTATGTGATGGAGAAGAAATTATTATTCCTGGTATTATGGAGCATATTGAACGAGCTGGAATCCATTCAGGAGACAGTATTTCTGTATATCCATCAAAGACATTAAGCGATAAAGTCAAATTTATCATTGCGGAATATACAAGAAAACTTGCAAAATCATTACATGTTGTTGGATTGATTAATATTCAGTTTATTGTGAGCAATGAAGAAGTATATGTTATTGAGGTAAATCCTCGTTCTAGCCGTACCGTTCCTTATATTAGTAAAGTAACTGGAATTCCTATTGTTGATTTAGCAGCAAAGGTAATTACAGGAATAAAGATTAAGGACTTGGGATATGAGCCAGGATTGCAGCCAGAATCAGAATATTATGCAATTAAAAAGCCAGTATTCTCATTTGAAAAGCTTCGTGGGGCTGAGATTAGTCTTGGACCAGAGATGAAGTCTACAGGAGAGTGTCTTGGAGTTTCAAAGGATTATGATGAAGCACTTTACAAAGCCTTCTTAGGTGCAGGAGTTGACCTTCCTATGTATAAGAAGATGATTTTAACAGTAAAGGATTCAGATAAATTTGAAGCCGTTGACATTGGTAGAAGATTTGAAGCTCTTGGTTATGAGATTTATTCAACAAGAAGTACCTGCAGAGTATTAAATGAAGCAGGGGTCAATGCAAAACCAATCAACAAGATTGAACAAGAATCTCCAACCTTGCTAGATTTGATTTTAGATGATAAAATAGACCTTGTTATCGACACACCAAGTCAGGGTGTTGGAAGAAGTAACGATGGTTTCTTGATTCGTCGCTATGCAATTGAGACAGGAGTATCTTGTATCACAAGTTTAGATACAGCAGATGCACTTCTTACAAGTTTAGAATCAGGAAAAAGAGAGAAACTATCAGTTGTAAATATTGCAGAGATTTAGAATTTAAATGTACAATGGGGTATCTTTAATGTTTATTAAAGGTACCCTTAATTCTGTTTAATTGACAAAGAAAATGTTAATTGATAAGATAAGAACAACTATGAAAAAACGGAGGTTTTGAATATGGATCGGTACACAAAACAAGATGTAATTGATTTAGTAAGAGAGAACGATGTAAAGTTTATAAGACTTCAATTTTCTGATGTTTTTGGCACATTAAAGAATGTTGCAATTACATCAACACAGTTAGAAAAAGCACTAGATAATAAAGTTACTTTTGATGGTTCTTCAGTAGATGGATTCGTACGAATTGAGGAATCTGATATGTATTTATATCCGGATTTGGATAGTTTTTTAATTTATCCATGGCACTCTCATACTGGACGTGTTGCGCGTATGATATGTGACGTGTATGGACAGGACGGACTGCCATTTCAAGGAGATTCCAGATACGTTTTGAAAAAGGTGTTAAGAGAGTGCAAAAAAACTGGTTTTAATTTCAATGTGGGACCTGAATGTGAATTCTTTTTATTTCATACAGATGATGAGGGAAGACCTACAACAATCACTCATGAAAAGGCAAGCTATTTTGATGTTGCACCACTTGATTTAGGAGAGAGTGCAAGAAGAGATATGATTCTTAACTTAGAGGAGATGGGATTTGAGATTGAGGCGTCTCATCATGAAGTTGCACCGGCACAGCATGAGATTGATTTTAAGTATGACAATGCCCTTCGGACAGCAGACAATATTCTTACCTTCAAATTTGTTGTTAAGATTATTGCAAAGCGCCATGGGCTTTATGCAAGTTTTATGCCAAAACCCCTTTCTGGTGTGGATGGTTCAGGAATGCATTTGAATATGTCTCTATGGAAAGATGGTCGCAATGTATTTCCAGATTCAGAAGGAAAATTAGGACTAAGTACAGAGGCATATCATTTTATGGCAGGAATCTTAAAGCATGCTCCAGAGATGACATTGATTACGAATCCACTGATTAACTCTTATAAGAGAATTGTTCCTGGATATGAAGCACCAGTGGATATTTCGTGGTCACCAGCCAATCGAAGTCCGTTGGTACGAGTTCCGGCAGCAAGAGGAAGTGGAACAAGACTGGAATTACGAAGTCCAGATTCTGCAGCCAATCCATATTTGGCATTGGCAGTCTGCCTTGCAGCAGGATTAGATGGATTAAAGAATAAATTAGATCCAGGGAAAGGGTCTGTGGAGAATCAATACAATGTTGACTCTGCACAACAAGAATCACTTCCAAGAGATTTAAAGGAAGCAGTGCAGATGTTTGAAAAGAGCCAATTTATGAAAGATATTCTTGGAGAACATATTTATAATAAGTATTTAACTGCAAAGAAGAAAGAATGGGAGTCATATCAGCAAGAAGTGTCTCAGTGGGAACTTAATGAATACTTGTACAAGATTTAATGTAGATGCAAGAAGTTCATTAGGGGGTGAGAAACTTGGTTAATATCTTTGTCCTGTTTCCAAAACAAGAAAATGGAAGAGCAATTCGGAATATTCTTATAAAGAGTGGCTTTAATGTGACAGCCGTATGTGTAACAGGATCACAAGCAATTCAAAGAGTGGAAGATTTAAATACTGGATTGGTAATATGCGGATACAAATTTTCAGATATGCTATATGATGAGCTGAGAGATTATTTACCAAGTGGTGTCAAAATGCTCTTGATGGCTTCGCAGATGTATTTGGATGAATGTTATATGGACAATGTAGTCTGTATGCCTATGCCAGTGAAGGCCCATGATTTAATAGAGAATGTGGGGGAACTGGTTGATGAGATTACATTTGCACAAAAAAAGGAAAAAAACAAGCCAAAACAACGTACTAGAGAAGAAGTTGAATTGCTAGAAGAAGTGAAAAAATTATTAATGAGCAACAACCAAATTTCGGAAGATGAAGCCCATACATATATCCAGCAGCGCAGTATGAACAGTGGAGTTGGTTTGATTGAGATGGCGCGGATGATTCGAGATTCGCTTACATATTAAGACTAGGAGGATATTATGTTCAAAGTAAACGAAGATTACTTAAAATTACCAGGAAGTTATTTATTTTCTACCATTGCAAAGAAAGTAGCAGCATTTTCGGACGCAAATCCAGAGAAGGAATTAATTCGTCTAGGGATTGGGGATGTAACACAACCTTTGGCACCATCGATTATCGAGGCATTGCATGGTGCAGTTGATGAGATGGGAAATGCAGAAACATTCCATGGTTATGCACCAGATTTAGGATATGAATTTTTGAGAAATGCAATTGTAAAGGGTGATTATGAATCAAGAGGAGCAGATATTGCTGCAGACGAGATTTTTGTCAGTGATGGAGCCAAATGTGACTCGGGAAATATTCAAGAAATCTTTGCAAAAGATAATAAAATAGCAGTTTGTGATCCTGTTTATCCTGTTTATGTTGATACCAATGTAATGGCAGGAAGAACTGGAACTTACGATCCAAAGAAAGAAACATGGAGCAATGTAATTTATATGCCATGTACGGCGGAGAATAATTTTGCACCAGATTTTCCAGATGAAGTGCCAGATATTATTTATCTTTGTTTTCCAAACAATCCAACAGGTTCTACAATCACAAAGGATCAGTTACAAGGATGGGTTGATTATGCCAATAAAAATGGCTGCGTAATTATTTACGATGCAGCTTATGAAGCCTATATTTCAGAAGACAATGTAGCTCATACCATTTATGAATGCCAAGGAGCAAGAACTTGTGCCATTGAATTAAAATCATTTTCTAAAAATGCTGGATTCACAGGAGTTCGTCTTGGATATACAGTTATTCCAAAGGATTTAAAGGCTGGAGATGTAATGCTTCATTCCTTATGGGCAAGACGTCATGGAACAAAATACAACGGAGCTCCTTATATTGTGCAGCGAGCAGGAGAAGCAGTTTATTCAGAAGCAGGAAAAGCACAATTAAAAGAACAAGTTGGCTATTATATGAATAATGCAAAAGTTATTTTTGAGGGATTAAAGAATGCTGGCTATACGGTATCAGGTGGAGTCAATGCACCGTATATCTGGTTAAAAACTCCAGATAATATGACTTCATGGGAGTTTTTTGATTTCTTATTGGAAAAAGCCAATGTAGTAGGAACGCCAGGTTCAGGGTTTGGTCCAAGTGGGGAAGGATATTTCCGACTTACGGCATTTGGATCTTATGACAATACAGTTGCTGCAATTGAAAGAATTAAAAATATTTAAGAAATTGTTCTATTAAAAACATAAATTTTATCATACATCGTGTCATTTGACACGAATGTTGTGGCAGAATTGACACTCCTTTCAAATCACGTTATTCTAAAAGAAATGAAGCGTAGATGTGATTTGAAAGGAGTTTTTTTATGGAATTAAAACCAGTGATTATGGACAGTGGAAGAATCCCTTGGTTCTATCGGCCTAACAGTGCAACAGGTAAAATTTTTGGAAAAAAAGCATTACATTTAGATGAAGATACACAGATGGTTATTGATTACATGGATTATCCAGCAGGATTTACAACGATTGATCATAAGCATCTGTCCTCACATGGATTATTTGTACTAGAGGGGCAATTAAAAGTAGATGAAGAATATTATGGACCAGGAACTTTTGTATGGTTTCCAGAGGGAGTTATAGCTACCCATGGAGCGGCAGAGAATGAGGGAGTAAAATGTCTTCTCATATCAAATAAGGCATTTTCTATTGAATATGTGGGGGATGAAAAAAATAACACAGGATTAGAAAAAGTAGTTGTGGACATTCATCGTATGCCGTGGTTTTATCGACCAACAAGCACCACAGGAAAGATTTTTGGAAAGAAACAATTATTACTTGATTCGGAAACTGGGATGGAAATTAATTATATGGATTATCCAGCAGGATTTACGACAATCAAACATCGACATTCGGCAGGACATGGTTTGTTTGTATTGGAAGGTCAATTATTGACTGGAGGAGATTTGTATGGGCCAGGAACTTTAGTATGGTATCCAGAAGGAATTGAAATAGACCATGGAGCAACAAAAGAGCATGGAGTAAAATGCTTGTTAATATCAAATAAGACATTTTCCATTGAATATGTATCATAAGAGAGGCAAAGATGGTTGAAGATAAAAAGTTGCTAGTTGACGTTGCACACTTATATTATGAAAAACAATTGACACAGCAACAGATAGCAAAACAACTCAATGTAAGTCGATCCTTAATTTCAAAAATGTTAGTAAAAGCAAGAGATAACGGGATAGTGGAAGTGATTATTCATGATGACACGGTTCATGTTCATAGAGAACTTGAAGAACGGATGAAACATTTATTTCAATTAAAGGATGTAATATGTGTGGAGCCAATTGCCGGAAAAACGGTAGAAGAAAGTGTGGTTTCTTATGCGTGTAAATATTTAGAGAGTAAATTTGTAAAAACAAACGATGTTGCTGTGGCAGGAGGCCGCATGATGAAAGAAATAGCAGTGACATTTTCTCCTAAAGTGGCGATGGAGCACATTACATTTATTCCGCTTTGTGGGGGGATTGATGAAGAATTTTGGAATGCTCAGGCAAATACGGTGTGCGATTATTTTGCAAGTCACTGTGGAGGGTATAGTCTACAACTTCATGCACCACTAATATTAGAGACAACGCAAGCGAGAGATATGCTTTTGAATCAGCGTTTTATTTCAAATGTAATAGAAAAAGCAAAGAATGCACAACTAGCTGTGGTTGGTATTGGAAATGCTTATTCGTATGCAAGGTTGGAGGAACATTATTTGAATGCTTCTCAAAAAATGACGCAAGAACATAAGCAACAAATTAAAGGAGATATTATTTATCATTATTATGATAAAAAAGGGGAATTAATAGATTGTGCATGGAATCATCAAACAATTTCACTTGGATTTCAGGAATTAAAAAAGATACCAGAAGTCATAGGTGTGGCATATGAGTTGGAAAAAGTAGAAAGTATCTATATTTCTATTCGAGAAAAAATGATAAATTCTCTTATTATTCCAGCTACATTGGCACAGCAAATTATAAAAATGCATTTGAAATTTACATAAAAAGGAATTCCAAATTGGAATTCCTTTTTTGCTATACGTTAAATTTAAAAGTAATAATGTCTCCGTCTTTGACGATGTATTCTTTCCCCTCTTGTCTTACAAGACCCTTTTCTTTTGCTGCATGCATGCTTCCGTTTTCGATTAAATCATCATAGGAAACAACTTCAGCACAGATAAATCCTCGTTCAAAATCTGTATGAATCTTACCGGCAGCCCCAGGAGCTTTGGTACCTTCTGTAATTGTCCATGCTCGGGTTTCGTCTTCTCCAGATGTAAGGTAACTAATTAAACCAAGAAGAGAATAACTTGCTGCGATTAGTTTGTCTAATCCAGACTCTTTTAATCCTAAATCTTCTAGAAATTCGGATTTCTCTTCATCATCTAATTCAGAAAGTTCTTGTTCGATTTGAGCACATACAACAAATACCCCTGCATCTACATCTTTGGCATATTTACGTACTGCGGCAACATATTCGTTGCTTTCTCCATCATCGGCTAAATGCTCTTCATCTACGTTAGCTGCAAATATAACAGGCTTGATTGTAAGAAGATTGCAAGAAGCCAAAATATCAGAATCTTCCTCGTCATCTACTTCAAATGTTTTTGCAAGTTTTCCATTCTCAAGATGTTCTTTTACCTTTGTTAAGAATTCAACTTCATGTGCAAGAGACTTGTCGTTTCTTGAACCTTTCTGTGACTTTGCAATGCGTCGATCCAATACTTCAATATCAGAGAAAATCAATTCAAAATTAATTGTCTCAATATCACGAAGTGGATTTACATCCCCGTCAACATGTACAATGTTGGAATCATCAAAGCAGCGAACCACATGAACAATGGCATCTACCTCACGAATATTGGCAAGAAACTGGTTTCCTAAACCTTCTCCTTTGGATGCTCCTTTTACTAATCCAGCAATATCTACAAATTCGATGACTGCGGGAACCACTTTTTTTGAGTGATACTTTTCCGCTAATACATCAACACGTTTATCAGGTACGGTTACAATCCCCACATTGGGATCAATGGTACAAAATGGATAGTTTGCAGATTCTGCCCCTGCTTTTGTAAGGGAATTAAAAAGTGTGCTTTTTCCTACGTTAGGCAATCCTACAATTCCTAATTTCATAATTCATCTATTCCTTTCTTTCTTCATATTTCTAATAGATAGTCTATCACAAGAAACTTGAAATGAAAAGAAAAATGAGATAAGATAACAACAACTTGGCAAAATGGAGGTGAAATATGTACGAAATTAGATTTCCTAATTTAGGAATTGAGTTTAACCATGTTGGGACAGGAATTAATATTGGTGGATTTGAGATCATGTTCTATGGAATTGTAATTGCATTTGGCTTTCTTCTTGGAATGTACGCATCAGGACGTGTAGCTAAGAAAATCGGAATTGATCCAGAAGCTATTTTTGATTATGTCATCGTAATGATTATTCCTTCAATTATAGGAGCAAGATTGTATTATGTTATTTTTTCGTGGGATTATTATAAGAATCATCTTGGGGAAATAATAAATACACGAGGTGGAGGATTGGCAATTTACGGCGGTATTATTGCTGCAGTTGTTGTACTTCTTATTTTTTGTCGAAAAAAGAAGATTAATTTCTTTCGATTTAGTGATGCTGCAGTTGTAGGACTTTTGATTGGACAGATTCTTGGCAGATGGGGTAATTTTTTCAATCGAGAAGCCTTTGGAGGATTTACCAACGGACCATTTGCAATGCAGATACCCACAGATTATTTCTATAAAATAGGAAGACTTTCAGAGGTTATTGAAAGTGGATTGTATGATAAAGCAGTATATGTGGAGCATTCTGGACATGTACACTCCTTTATACAAGTTCATCCAACCTTCTTATATGAAGGAATGTGGAATCTAGGGTTATTGCTGTTGATTCTACTTTTCTTGAAATTTAGAAAATTTGATGGACAGTTATTTGCAATTTACGTTATTGGATACGGAATTGGTCGTTTTTGGATAGAAGGACTTAGAACAGATCAACTGTTGATTCCTGGAATTCATGTTCCAGCGTCTCAGGTAGTTGCAGTTTTATTTGTGATTTTCGGCATAATTTTCATAACAATAAATATGAAAAAAATAAGAAGTCTGAAAAATTAAAGAAGAATTGTATACAATAAAAACAGCAACCACAAGATATTGTGGTTGCTGTTTTTTGATGCTTAAAAAAATCTGAATATCCTTGCATTTTATAATCCTTTCCGTTAAAATAAATTTATTAAGTGGTAGAAAGTGGAGCAAAGTGGGGACAAGGTGTTATGAAGTGGTTCCTACAAAGATAAAGTGGAGTAATTGTTTTTGAGACAAAGAAGGTGATGACCATGTTTATGGGTGAATACAATCACACAATCGACTCAAAAGGCAGGCTGATAATCCCATCAAAGTTTCGTGAAGCTTTGGGTAGTGAATTTGTTATTACAAAGGGATTGGATGGGTGCCTATTTGTGTTTCCTGAAAAGGAATGGTTAGCATTTGAAGAAAAGCTTAGAAGTCTTCCACTAATTGATAAGAATGCAAGAAGATTTTCAAGATTCTTTTTAGCAGGAGCATCCACATGTGAATTAGATAAGCAGGGAAGGATTTTAGTACCAGGAACCCTTCGAGAATTTGCTCAGATGGATAAAGAAGTTGTTCTAACAGGTATGTTAGATCGAATTGAGGTATGGAGCAAAGAAAAATGGAACGAGAACAGTTCTTATGACGATATGGATGATATCGCCGCAAGTATGCAAGAACTTGGTCTTAATATATAAGGTGGATTTATGGAATTTAAACATATATCAGTATTATTAGATGAAACAATCGAGGCTCTGAATATAAAGCCTGACGGGATTTATGTAGATGGAACTTTAGGTGGAGGTGGACATGCCTTGGAGGTATGCAAGAAACTTTCATCAAAGGGAAGATACATTGGAATTGATCAGGATGCAGATGCAATCGCAGCTAGTACAAAGCGTTTAGAAGAGTTTTCAAAGCAAGTGACGATAGTCCGCGACAATTATGTGAATATGCCAAAAGTTATAAAGGACTTAGGAATTACAGGAGTTGATGGAATTCTACTTGATTTAGGAGTTTCATCCTATCAGTTAGATAAAAAAGACAGAGGATTTACATATAGAGAAGATGTTCCTTTAGACATGAGGATGGATCAAAGACAGACGCTAACTGCAAAGGATATTGTCAATGAATATTCCGAGATGGAATTATTTCATATAATTAGAGATTATGGAGAAGATAAGTTCGCTAAGAACATTGCAAAACACATTGTAATGGAACGAAAGGACAAGCCAATTGAGACAACTGGTGAACTAATTGAGATAATTAAGCATGCAATTCCAATGAAAGTCAGAGCGGTAGGTGGACATCCTGCAAAGAAGACATTTCAGGCAATTAGAATTGAATGTAATCATGAATTAGACGTATTAAAAGACAGCATTGATGCCATGATTGACATATTAAATCCAGGTGGCAGATTGTGTATTATTACATTTCATTCTTTAGAAGATCGAATTGTAAAACGTGTGTATCGAAAGAATGAAAATCCTTGTACATGCCCACCAAGTTTTCCAGTTTGCACATGTGGGAAGGTTTCAAAAGGGAAAGTTATCACAAGGAAACCTATTGTACCAAGTGAAAAAGAAGTCAAAGAGAATAAGCGTTCAAAAAGCTCAAAGCTAAGAGTTTTTGAAAGAGGTAGAGTATAAATAAGGAGGAAACAAATGGCAAGTACAAGACAAGAACGGTACAACTTGATTTACGGGAACACAGCACGTCAAATGGTAGAACCAGAAGTAGTATCAAGACCGGCATATGAACCGAAAAGAAAAGTAGAACGAGTACCAAAGAAAAAATCATCAAGCCAGATAAAAAGAAATCAAAAGAAAGCTTATGAATTTGATTTTAATTTTATTTGTGTTATGGCTGTTGCATGTGCAATTGTATTCTCTGTTAGTTTTCTATATTTATCTCAAAGAAGTAATTTGATTTCAAAACAGTCTGCACTTGCAAACAAAAAGAATGAATTAAATGTATTGGTAACAGAGAATGAAGATATGAAATTAGAGCTTGACCAGAGTGTTAATTTGACGAAGATTGAAGAAGTTGCTACAAAGCAATATGGAATGCAAAAACCAGGAAAGAATAAAGTTATTACGTACAAAAGTAAGAATGGGGATTATGTACGTCAATATGGAGATATTCCTTCGACAAATTAAGGAGCCGGACCATTGAAGAAACGTAGATTAAAAACGAGAATAATAAGTCGTGCTATGAAGAGCAGGTTAGTTGTTTGCGCTGCCTTCATAGCCATTCTTTTTGTTGTGGTAAGTGCAAGATTAACGTATATTGCAGTAACAAAGAATACTCAGTATAAGAAAATCGTATTGTCACAACAGTCGTACAACAGCGAAGTAATCCCTTATAAGCGTGGAGATATTACAGACCGTAATGGGAATATATTAGCCACAAGCCAGAAGCTTTACAATGTTGTATTAGAACCAAAAAATATTTTGGAAAATAAGCAGATAAAGAAAGAGACTGTGGCTGCATTGGTGAAGTATTTAAATGTGAGCCAAAGTAGTCTGGAAAGCTTTTTAAAGAAGAATAGTAGTTCTTATTATAATGTCTACAAAAAGAAATTAACATTTAGCCAGATTTCAGATTTAAAAGATTACATGAATTCAAAGGAAGGAAAAAATGTATCAGGAATTCGCTTTGATGAGGTGTATGAGAGAAAGTATCCAAACCATACACTTGGATGTCAGCTTCTTGGGTTTGTTTCTAATGAACAGGGAACAACAGGGATTGAACAGGCATACAATAGTACATTATCAGGGGTGAATGGAAGAAGATATTCTTATTTAAATACAGAATTGGAACAGGATAGTTCTGTTGTTGAAACTAAGGACGGAAATTCTGTAGTGTCAACAATCGATATTAATATTCAAAAGATTGCAGAAAACCGTTTAAAGAAATTTGAAAAAAAATATGGAAGTAAATACGGAAGTTCTGTTTTGGTTATGAATCCTAATAGTGGAGAAGTATTGGCGATGGCCAATTCAAATACTTATGATTTGGAAAACCCAAGAAGTGACAGCGCTTTAAGCTACAAGTATACACAAAGTCAGATTACAAGTATGTCAAAGAAAAAGAAATCAGAAGCATTTAGTGAATTATGGACCAACAATATTATTTCAAAGAGTTTTGAGCCTGGTTCAACATACAAACCTTTTACAGTAGCTGCTGGATTAGAGGAAGGTATTTTAAATGGAAATGAAAGCTTTTACTGCAATGGTTCCCAAACAGTAGGTGGAAATGTAATTCACTGTTCTCATAGAAATGGACATGGACAGATTACACTTTCCCAGTCAATTTCCTTGTCTTGTAATGATGCGTTAATGCAAATTGGAGAAAAAGAAGGAAAGAATGTATTCACAAAATATCAGACAGAATTTAATTTTGGAAAAATGACAAACATTGATCTTCCAGGGGAAGTGAATACTTCGGCATTGTTGCATTCTGCAGATCAGATGGCGGCAGTCGATTTGGCAACAAGTTCTTTTGGACAGTCATTTAACAGCTCTATGATTCAATTGGCAACATCTTTTTGTTCCATTGTAAATGGAGGAAGTTACTACAAACCCCATGTAGTAAAAGAAACAAAAAATAGCCAGGGGGATGTGACAAATACAGTATCACCAACGGTGGTAAAACAAACAGTATCCAAGGAAACTTCAGATAAATTAAAGTCTTATATGAAACAAACCGTAGAATCCGGAACTGGAAAAAAAGCAAAAATTTCCGGATATTCAGTAGGTGGTAAGACGGGAACTGCACAGAAAATTCCAAGAAGTGCAGGAACTTATATTGTATCTTTTATAGGATTTGCTCCAGTGGAAAATCCTCAGGTTGTTGTATATGTTGTGATTGATGAATTAAAAAACACATCACAGCAAAATACAGGAATTGCAGTTGAGATGGCAAGAGATGTCTTGAAGGAATCTTTGGAAGATTTAAATGTAGCGAAAACAAAATAAAGTAATAAATTAATTTCCCTGACTCATATACTATATCAATATGAGTTGGGAAAATTTATGTTTACGTCAAATAAAAAACGATTGCTTTTTGTTGTGCTATGTATTAGTATTGGGATTTTTGTTGTTGCAGCAAGGCTGGCATATGTTATGGTATTTCAAGCAGACAAATATCTATCTCTCGCAAAAGATTTACATCAAAGGGAGAGGGAAATCAAAGCTCCAAGAGGGAATATTTTTGATCGAAATGGGGTAAAAATTGCATCTAACAAAGCAGTTTATTCGATTTCTGTTATATATCGACAGATGACAGATAAAAAGAAGGTTTTAAATGTACTAGAAAAAGAACTTGGTATAGAAAGAGCAAAACTTAAGAAAAAGATTTATCAGTTGTCGTTGCGTGAAAAGATTCAAAGTAATGTTGAGAAAGAAACAGCAGATCGAATTAGAGCTTATAAACTGCCAGGGGTTAAAGTGGATGAGGATTATAAAAGAACATATCCATTTGATAATCTGGCTTCAAAGGTTTTAGGATTTACTGGTGGAGATAATCAGGGGATTCTTGGGCTTGAAGTTGCCTATGATTCTTATTTGAAGGGGAAGAATGGAAAGATTCTAACCTTGACAGATGGAAGAGGAATCGAAATTAACGGGGCATATGAAGAAAGAGAAGAACCTGTTGCTGGAAAAGATTTGTATACCACGCTGGATGTGAATATTCAAAAATATGCATGGCAGCTATGTAAAAAAACACAAAAGGAAAAAAAGGCAAAGCAAGTATCCATGATATTGATGAACCCTCAAAATGGGGAAATATATGCCATGGTAAATACACCAGAGTACAATTTAAACGAACCATATGAGCTTTCTTCTAAATATAAGAAGAAACTTAAGAAAAATGAAAAGAAAAAGCAAGAATATCTAAACCAAATGTGGAGAAATTCATGTTTAAATGATACGTATGAGCCTGGATCAGTATTTAAAATTGTAACTGCAACGGCAGGATTGGAGTATCAAAAGGTAAAAGTTTCGGATCATTTTAATTGTCCAGGGTTTCGAATGGTAGAAGATCGAAAGATTCGTTGCCATAAGACAGGAGGACATGGAAGTGAGACCTTTAAAGAGGGGGTTATGAATTCGTGCAATCCAGTTTTTATAGAAGTTGGTGCAAGAGTTGGTGTTGATTCTATGTATGAAATGTTTCATCGATTGGGACTGTTTGAAAAAACAGGAATTGATCTTCCGGGAGAGGCAAATTCTATTATGCATCAGAAGAAAAATGTAAAAGCAGTAGAACTTGCTACAATGTCTTTTGGTCAATCAATTCAGATTACACCCCTTCAGCTTATGAGGGCAGCCAGTGCTGCTGTAAATGGAGGTACATTAGTCACACCTCATATCGGCATGAAAGTGGGAACCAAGGAGTTAAAATTTCCTACGAAAAAAGGTGTTATACAAAAGGAAACTTCAGATACAATGAAGGAACTTCTAGAGGCTGTTGTATCAGAAGGATCTGGAAGAAACTGCAAAATAAATGGATATTCTATTGGTGGGAAAACTGCAACAAGTGAGAAACTTCCAAGGGGAAATGGAAAATATATTTCATCTTTTTTAGGATTTTCAGAAGCGAAGAATCCTACAATTATGGCAATGATATTAATTGATGAACCCAAGGGAACGTATTATGGAGGAAGCATTGCAGCACCAGTGGTAAGAAGCATGTTTCAGGTTGCACTTCCTTATCTGGGAATTTCCAAAGATTATATAGTTGATAAAAAATAAGAAAAAATATATACTAAAAAGAATAAGACAAGAAAAACAAATGAGGTGAAATTATGAATTATAGTATTGTAAAACCAATTTTAATTGCATTTTTTGTGGGACTTTTACTTAGTCCTATGATGATTAAATATTTGCAGAAACTTAAATTTGGTCAGTTTATTAGAGGAGAGGGACCAGAATCCCATTTAAAAAAGTCAGGAACGCCGACTATGGGTGGTTTGATTATTTTATTATCCCTTATTGTTGCATCAGCATTTTATGTAAAAGATTATCCTAATATCATTCCAATTATGTTTGTTACACTAGGATTTGGATTTATTGGATTTGTGGATGATTATATTAAGGTTGTAATGAAACGTAATTTAGGATTGCGTGCTTGGCAGAAGATGCTTGGTCAGATTATTGTTACAGGAGTATTTGCTTACTACTTAATTAATTATACAGAGGTTGGAAGCACAATGTTAATACCTTTTTCTGGAGGAAGATACCTAAACTTAGGAGTATTATTTATCCCAGCAATTTTTGTTATCCTTCTTGGAACCGTCAATGGTTCTAACTTTACAGATGGATTAGACGGTTTGGCATCCAGCGTTACAGTGTTAATTGCAGTGTTTTTTACAGTGGTTGCCATTGGTATGCAGGTAAATGGAAATGACCCTGGAATTTGGCCGATTACATGTGCAACGGTTGGAGCACTTCTAGCATTTTTAGTATTTAATGTGTATCCAGCACGTGTGTTTATGGGAGATACAGGATCTCTTGCCCTAGGCGGATTTGTTGCTTCAACGGCAGTTATGCTTAAGATGCCATTATTTATACCAATTGTTGCCTTCATTTATTTGCTGGAGGTTGTTTCTGTTATGTTACAAGTTGTATATTTTAAAGCAACAGGTGGAAAGCGACTCTTTAAAATGGCTCCAATCCACCATCATTTTGAATTGTCAGGCTGGCCGGAGACAAAGGTAGTTGCTATTTTTGCGATTGTGACTGCAATTTTATGTTTAATTGGTTTATTGGCGATTTAAGAAGGAGATTGAGATGAAGAATAAGAAGGTACTTGTAGCAGGAGCAGGAAAAAGTGGAGTGGGAGCAGCAAAACTCTTATTGGCAGCAGGAAGCAGTGTGACAGTATACGATGGAAATGAACAGCTGAATCAAGATGATTTATTTCACAAAATTGGAACGAAAATCCCAGTTGTACTAGGAGATGTTTCCAGTGGCATTGCAAAGGATTATGATTTTCTTGTGTTAAGTCCTGGGATTTCAGTAAATGCACCAATTGCAAAGGCATTTTCAAACTATGGAAAAGAAGTGTGGAGTGAGATTGAACTTGCATATCATGTGTCAAAAGGACAAATTGCAGCAATTACAGGAACCAATGGTAAGACAACAACCACAGCTCTTGTAGGTGAGATTATGAAGTGCTACTATGATTCTGTATTTGTTGTAGGTAATATTGGGACACCATATACAAGTATTGCACTTGATACAAAAGAAGACAGCGTTATCGTTGCTGAAATCAGCAGCTTTCAATTAGAAACCATACATAATTTTTGTCCAAAAGTATCCGCAGTTCTTAATATTACGCCAGATCACTTGGATCGTCATGGAAGTGTGGAAGTATATGCAAAGACAAAAGAAAGCATCGGAATGAATCAGAATGAACATCAGGTTATGGTTTTGAATTATGAAGATGAGATAACAAAAAAGATGGCAGAAAGAGCTAATGCAAAGGTAGTATTTTTCAGTGTTCATAATCAATTGAAAGAGGGAATTGTATTTGATCAAAATACATTTTATATCATTGAGAAGGGTATAAAGACAGAAGTATGTAAATTAGAAGAAATTCATCTTTTAGGAGAACATAATTATGAGAATATCCTTGCTGCAATTGGTATTTCATATTATATGGGAGTGCCTGTTTCGGCAATCAAAGAAGGAATTGAAAATTTTAAAGGAGTGGAACACCGCATTGAATATGTAGATACAGTAGATGGGGTTGCATACTATAACGATTCAAAAGGAACCAATCCAGACGCAGCAATTAAGGGAATTGGAGCAATGAATCGCCCAACATATTTAATTGGTGGGGGATATGACAAAAAATCAACCTATGACGAATGGATTGATGCTTTTGACGGAAAGGTAAAGAAGTTGTTTTTATTAGGTGCTACGGCTCCTAAAATTGGAGAGACAGCCATTGCACATGGATTTACAGATATTGTTTATGTAGATTCCTTAGAGGAAGCAGTTATGATGGCTGCAAAGGAAGCAAAAGATGGAGATGCAGTTCTACTTTCGCCTGCATGTGCCAGTTGGGGAATGTTCCCTAATTATGAAGTACGAGGAGACATGTTCAAAGATTGCGTGAAAAAATTAAAGGAGCGATAGAAGTTGAAAAACCCAGTAAAAGAAAAGTACATGAAAAAAGACTTTTTTGACTATTCATTCCTATTTTTGGTCTTGTTTTTAGTTGGATTCGGGCTTGTCATGATTTTTAGTACAAGTTCATATAAAAGTATGCTGACCTATGGTAATCCATATCATTGGTTAGTAAGACAAGGGATGATTGCTGTGGCAGCAGGTATTGTGATGCTTGTAATCGGTATCAAATTTGACTATCGTGTCTTGAATCAAAAGGCCTTTGCTCAAATTGCAGATTATGGGACTTTGATATTTCTTGTTTCAGTATTAATTTTAGGAAGTGCAAAAAATGGATCAGTGCGTTGGATTAGCATTGCAGGAATTCAGATTCAGCCTTCGGAATTTGCCAAGATTGGTTTGGTTGTCTTTCTTGCTTATACATTGTCTCATAATGTAAAGAGAATGAAGGACTGGAAGTATTATATTGGATATGTGCTCTGCTTTCGCTGTGGTCCAATTATTTTGCTGGTCGCTTTTCAGAATCTAAGTACAGCCTTAGTTTTGGCTGCCATCTCTGGAGTTATGATTTTTGTAGTCAGCCCTAAAAGTAAAGTGTTACTTTCATGTGCTGGTGCAGGGGTTGCAGCGATTGTAATGTATCTTGCATTTAACAGTGGATATCGAAATGAACGTATTGCAATTTGGATGCATCCAGAAACTCATCAAAAAGGACTACAGACCATGCAGGCATTGTATGCCATTGGGTCAGGAGGTATTTTTGGAAAAGGGCTTGGGCAGAGTCTTCAAAAAATGGGGTTTGTCCCAGAGTCTCATAACGATATGATATTCTCGATTATTTGTGAAGAGTTAGGACTTGTAGGAGCATTTTGTTTGATTTTGTTGTTCTTGGCACTGATTTGGAGAATGCTTTTAATTGCAATGAATGCAAAAGATCTATTTGGTAGTTTGCTGGTTGTAGGATTTATGACCCATATAGGAGTTCAAGTTTTTATTAATATGGCAGTTGTTACAAATACAATTCCGCCAACTGGAATACCGCTTCCGTTTATTAGTTATGGTGGATCGTCTATTTTTGTTGTATTGCTGGAGATGGGACTGACACTGGCAGTTTCAAGAAAAATTAGGATGTGATAGTGATGAAGAATGAGGAAAAAATCGTTCAATTTAAGGATGCGAAGAAGCCTAAAAGAAAAAAGAATAAAATAAAAATAATCCTTGGAATCATAGGTGTTATTATTGTTGTGCTTATTATTTTGGGTGTGTTGTTCCAAACAAAAGAGATTAAGATTACTGGAAATACATATTATACATCCCAGGAATGCAAGGTTGCTGTTTCACAGAGTTCGTTTTCTAAGAACACAATCGTATTTTATTTGCAAAATCGATTTTTTCCTAAGAAGTCATTGCCCTTTATAAAGGAATTAGAAGTCTCTCTTGGAAATCCAGGACATATGACGATTTCAGTGAAAGAAAAAATGAGGGCAGGCTGTATTGCATACAATGGAAAATATATTTATTTTGACAGGGAAGGATATGCATTGGAATCCAGTACGACTCGTTATCCAGATGTTCCCTTGGTGACTGGTCTTGATTATAAGAAAATCGTTATGAATCAAAAGTTACCAGAGAAGGATAAAATGATTTTTGATGAAATATTAAGAGTCACCATCGCAATTGATAAATATAACGTAGCTATTAATCAGATTCATTTTGATGAAAAAAAACATATGTATTTGATTCAGAAGAATCTAACAATTGATTTATATAATGATAGTGATTTAGAGGCTAAGATATCTGAATTAGCAGGTGCTCTTCCATCATTATCTGGAAAGAAAGGAACATTATCGCTGAAATTTTATTCAAAAGAGAATCCTATGATGATTTTCAAAGAAAAAAAGAGTTGATATATTAATGTAAAAACTGTATTATATAAATAGTATATATAAAGAGAAAGTACAGAGCTCAGGGAAATATTAAGGAGGCATATCGTGGTTGAAATTATACCTAATATAGAAAATACACAGGCTAGAATTTTAGTTATTGGTGTTGGTGGTGCAGGAAACAATGCAGTGAATCGTATGGTTGATGAAAGCGTACAGGGTGTTGAACTTGTTGGCGTGAATACAGATAGACAAGCTCTATCATTATGTAAGTCAGCGACAAAGATTCAAATTGGTGAGAAATTAACAAAGGGATTAGGAGCTGGAGCAAAACCTGAAGTAGGGGAAGCGGCAGTAGAAGAGAATCGTGAAGAGATTACAGAATTAGTTCAAGGTTCTGATATGGTATTTATCACTTGTGGTATGGGTGGTGGAACTGGAACAGGAGCTGCACCAGTGATTGCAGAGATTTCTAAGAATTTAGGAATTCTTACAGTTGGTGTTGTGACAAAGCCTTTTTCTTTCGAGGGAACTCCTAGAATGAAGAATGCTATCTCAGGAATCAGCCGATTAAAAGAACAAGTAGATACAATGATCGTAATTCCTAATGATAAACTTTTGCAGATTTGTGAAAAGAGAACTACAATTCCAGACGCACTTAAGAAAGCAGATGAAGTGCTTCAACAAGGTGTTCAGGGAATTACAGATATGATTTATAACCCAGGATTAATCAATGTGGATTTTGCTGATATCCAAACTGTTATGAGAGATAAGGGAATCGCACACATTGGTATGGGTGTTGCAGATGAAGAGTTAGATGCAATTAAGTCAGCTATGGAAAGTCCATTATTAGAAACTACAGTTAGTGGTGCGTCTGATATTATTATTAACTTTGCAGGAGCAGTTGGTATGTTAGAAGCACAGCAGGCAGTGGATTACCTAAAGGATTACGCAGGAGATGAAGTGAACGTTATCTTTGGTACTGTGAACGCAGAACTAGGGGATTCTATCAGTGCGACAATTATCGCAACAGGTATTACAGAAGAAGGTCAAGGTAGAACGAAAAGAACTGCACCTGTATACGAAAGAGCAACAGAAAAGGAGAGCGGACCAGCTTTTTCTGGACAACCTCTTTTCCAACGTTCAGCGAATACTGAGCCAGAACCTAAAACATCTTCATATGATGATGTTGAAGATTCAGATTCAAAGATTGTAATTCCAGAATTTTTGCTTAAGAGCAGAAGAAAATAATTACATAAATAAGATTGAAAGCCAATTCTCAATGGAGAATTGGCTTTTTTTGTCGTTTTTTTAGAGCTTCATCCTCTTTATTTTGACAAAGTCCGAAGGTGTTATTTCTTATAATGAGGCTATGTTTTTTATCATTGTATTTATAAGACAGTGGATGGTAACAGGAGGTTTGCTGTATATTTTTTCTTTGGCGATGAAGCGTAAGATAATAAGGAGAACCCTTTTCTTATGGTCTGGAACAGGGAGTATGCTGGGTATTGTGATGCTGCTCATTCCCTGGCGGGTGATAGGATTTGCCACGTTAATCTTTCAAATGTATTTTATGGTACGAAAAGTATTTAGAGTCAGAGGATCTCAAAGTGTATATTATATGATTTATTTTGCTTTTCTTACCGTATTTTATGGAGGGATTTGTTCTTTTTTGAAGAATCAATGGCAAATACCACAGCTAGATTTGATATTGATTGTAAGTGGTATTTGTTTATGTTTATTCTATCAATGTTTTTGGGAAAGACTGCAAGGACAAAAAGATGGCAGATATGAAGTCTCTTTTGAACTTGGAGGAAAGCAGATTGATGTAACCGCTTTTTTAGATACAGGAAATCAGTTATATGACCCTATAGGGAAATTGCCAGTAAGTGTCATAGAAGAGAAAGTTATCACAGATTCTTTTGGGGAAACATTCACGAAGATGGTAGAAAAACATAGGATAAATGGGATAAGAATGATTCCTTATCATTGTGTTGGAACTGAAAATGGAATGATGACGGGAATTCTTGTACATGAAATAAGGATAAAGAAAAAGAATCAAGCTTGGAACGTAACAGAGGGAGTTATTGGCTTAAGTCATAATAAATTGACCCAAAATGGCCTCTATGAAATGCTGTTACATCCAGACTTCATAAAAAATCAGGAGGGAACATGGTGTTAAAGATATGTACAAAAACAAGAAGATTTTTTAAGGCAGGTAGAGAAATTCATTATATTGGAGGGGCAGAAATTCTACCAGCACCCCTAGAGGCGAAAGACGAGGAGAGAATGATTCATATGCTGGGTACAGTGAATGAACCAGAGGCCAGGGCAAAATTGATTGAGAGAAATCTTCGGTTGGTTGTATACATAGCAAAAAAATTTGATAATACAGGAATTGGTGTGGAAGATTTGATTTCCATTGGAACTATCGGTCTAATCAAAGCAATTAATACATTTAATCCAGCAAAGAAAATAAAATTGGCCACCTATGCATCTCGATGCATTGAAAATGAGATTTTAATGTATTTAAGAAGAAATAATAAAACGAGGATGGAAGTGTCCATTGATGAACCGTTAAATGTGGACTGGGATGGAAATGAATTGCTCCTTTCTGATATTCTTGGAACAGATGAAGATATAATTTATCGGGATTTAGAACATGAAGTGGATAAAAATCTATTGTTAAAGGCAATGAAAATTCTATCAGAGCGTGAGAAGAAGATTATTGAGCTTCGGTTTGGAATTAACCAAAAAAATGGGGAAGAAATGACACAAAAAGAAGTTGCAAGCCAAATGGGAATTTCACAGTCTTATATTTCTAGACTGGAAAAGAAAATTATTAAACGACTAAAAAAAGAAATGCATCGTATGGAATGCATGTGATACAATGAAATAAGAATTATTTGAAAGACTTACATTTTCATTCAAAAGAAAGGACAAAAGATGAAGGAAAGGAATTTAAATCGTTATATTAGATTTGTATTTTTAGCGGCATGTTTGGGAATTGTTTTTTCAATATCTAGTGTTTGGGGAAGTGAGAAATTAACACCTTCCAAGGAAGAACAAACAGACAATGCAAACAGTTGGAGATATAAAAATGGAGAAGTGCGAAAAGACATAAAAAAGAAAAGTAAAGATGTAAAATCAGTGGTAAAGCCCTCAGATGCTACAGCACAAGGAATTGACGTCAGCAAGCATAATGGTGTGATTCAGTGGCAGTTAGTAAAAGAACAAGTTGATTTTGCCATTCTTCGTGCAGGAGTTGGGATGGATTTGCCTGTTCAGGATGATCCTCAATGGGAAGCCAACGTCAAAGGATGTGAAGAGAATGGAATTCCTTATGGTGCTTATTTATATTCCTATGCAGATAATGTTGACAAAGCAAAAAGTGAAGCAAAGCATATGATTCGTCTTTTAAAAGGAAAGAATTTATCTTATCCTGTTTATTATGATATAGAAGATGTTTCTCTACAGAAGTTGTCCAATGCAAAACTTGGCGAGATTGCAAGTGCATTTTTAACGACCATGGAGAATGCAGGATATAAGAATCTAGGAGTATATTCAAACAAGTCATGGTTTACAACAAAACTGACAGCCAGTGTATTTTCCAAATATCCAAGGTGGATAGCACAGTATAATACAACTTGTAATTATACAGGCAGCTATAGAATGTGGCAGTATTCAGAAACTGGAGTTATTGATGGGATTTCTGGAGCTGTTGATTTGAATTATAAAATCGGAAGCTGGAACCCGGCATTCTTAAATCCAAGTGTCTGGATGAATAAAACAGCAGTTACTTTGACAAATGGTGGTGGAATTACTTTAAGTGCTAAAATAATAGGAAACAATAATTATCCAGCTAGATGGAAATCCTCAAACACATCAGTTGCAACAGTTAATTCTACGGGTGGAATAAAGACAAGAGGAACTGGAATTACAACGATTACAGTATCACTTACCAATGGAAGCAGTAGTAAATGTCAGATAACTGTAAAACCAAAGATAAATAAGATAAAAAGTCTGAAAAAATCAGGAAGTAAATCAATTAAGGTAACATGGTCTAAAGTTTCTGGGGTATCAGGATACCAGATATATATGTCTACGAAGAAGAATTCTGGATATAAGAAGATTAAAACGTTGTCCTATAAAAAGTCCTCTTATACCAAAGGAAGTCTAAAGAAAAAGAAACGATATTATTTTAAAGTGAGATCTTATAAGAAAGCAGGTTCCACAACGATTTATAGCAGTTTTTCTGCAGTAAAGTCCTTAAAGCGATAATGGAAACAATGTCTATGATGTTTTGAATGCATCATAGGCATTTTCTTTTCCTTTTATATGACAAATAGCAAAGAAAAATGTATTTTCTTTCTTTTTTTGTTGTGCTTCTGTAAAGATATGATTATAATAAAGAATGGTACCCAAAATAAGGTACACAACATATTAGTATGAGGAGGAAGATATGTTAGAACTAAAGAATATATCATTTGAAGTTTCAGATGATGGAGTAAAAAAACAAATTATAAAGAATGTTAGTTTAACCATAGATGAACAAAAGTTTGTAGCAATTACTGGACCTAATGGGGGAGGAAAGTCAACTCTTGCAAAGATTATTGCAGGAATTGCAATGCCAACCTCTGGACAGATTATCTGGAATGGACAGGATATTACAAATATGAGTATTACAGAGCGTGCCAATCTTGGAATTAGCTTTGCGTTTCAACAGCCAGTTCGTTTTAAAGGAATTACTGTATTTGATTTGATTAAGTTATCAACGAAACATGATATTAATGTATCACAGGCTTGTGACTATTTATCAGAAGTAGGTTTATGTGCAAGAGACTATATAGGACGTCAGGTAGATGGAAGTTTATCTGGTGGAGAATTAAAGAGAATTGAGATAGCAACTATTTTGGCAAGGGGAACCAGCTTGTCTATTTTTGATGAGCCAGAAGCTGGGATTGATTTATGGAGTTTCCAGAATCTAATTCAAGTGTTTGAAAAGATGAGAAAAACAATCAATGGATCTATTTTGATTATTTCCCATCAGGAGAGAATTCTTAGAATTGCAGATGAGATTGTTGTGATTGCAGATGGAGAGATTATGGAGCATGGAACAGCGGACAGTTTGATACCAAAGCTTTTAGATGATCCAAAGGAAGAAGCTTGCGGGTGTTGTCATAAGGAGGATAAGTAGATGGATGCGATTCAAAAAAGTTTGTTAGAGGCGGTAGCGGATCTACATGAAATTCCTACAGGAGCCTACAATATTCGTGCCAATGGACAAAGTGTTGGACGTGCAAGCTCTGAACACGTGGAGATTGTACCAAAAGAAGGCGGAAAAGGAATTGATATTTATATTAAAGAAGGAACAAAGAATGAGAGTGTCCATATTCCCGTTGTATTAAGTCAAAGTGGATTAACAGAGATGGTTTACAATGATTTTCATATTGGGAAGGACTGTGATGTTACCATTATTGCAGGATGTGGAATTCACAACAGTGGAGATGCAGATAGTAAACATGATGGAATTCATACATTTTACTTAGAAGAGAATGCAAAGATTAAGTATGTGGAAAAGCATTATGGTTCTGGAGATGGGAATGGTCAAAGGGTTATGAATCCTGAAACTGTCTGTCATCTTGGCAAGAATTCATATATGGAGATGGAAACAGTTCAAATTAAGGGAGTTGATTCCACAATCCGTAAGACAATTGCTGATTTGGCAGAAGGTGCAACATTAACTGTGACAGAAAGATTGATGACACATGGTTCTCAGATTGCAGAAAGCCAGTTTGATGTGAGTTTAGATGGAGATGATTCAGGGGCTCATGTAGTTTCTAGGTCAGTTGCAAGAGATCAGTCAAAACAGGTCTTTATCTCTAAAATAAATGGAAATGCAAAGTGTAATGGACATACAGAATGTGATGCGATTATTGTTGGAAATGCAAATATTAGTGCGATTCCTGAAATTACAGCAAACAATTCAGATGCGGCGTTGGTACATGAAGCGGCCATTGGAAAGATTGCTGGAGAGCAGATTATTAAGCTTATGACCTTAGGATTGACACAGGAAGAAGCAGAAGAGGAAATTATCAACGGTTTCCTAAAATAAGAAGTGGAGAGTTATGGAAAGAAAAAGTATATTAGGTAAAATGGCGTTGCTTTCTTGTGCAGTTATCTGGGGAAGTTCCTTTTTCCTAATGAAAAATACAATTAAAGATATTCCTTTTAATTTGCTTTTAACTGTTCGCTTTTGGATTGGGGCAATTGTTATTGCTTTTATTTCAAGGAAAAGATTACATCAAATCAATTACAGTTATATTAAGTCAGGTGCTATTTTAGGATCTATTTGGTTTTGGGCATACTGGTTTCAAACCATAGGACTTAAGGAGACAACTCCTGGAAAAAATGCATTTTTAACTGCCATTTATTGTGTTGCAGTACCATACATTACATGGATTGTGAAGAAGAAAAAACCTACAAAAGAGCAGATGATTGCTGGGATTCTTTGTTTTATAGGAATTGGATTATTGTCGCTGGATGGGAATTTAACTATGGGAAGAGGAGAACTTCTGACCATTATTTGTGGAATTTTGTTCTCTATTCATATCTTTTACCTTGGAAATACCATCCAAGGAAAGGATACAATGTTGTTGACAATGATGCAGTTTTTATTTGCAGGTTCTTGGGCAGCAATAGTATCCATAGCCACAGAAAATTACAATCACATTCAAGTGTCCACTGGTATGATAAGCAGTATGGCTTATTTAGTTTTTATGTGTACCATTGTGGCAGTATGCTTTCAAAGTTTTGGGCAGAAGAATGTAAATTCATCCGCTGCGTCTTTGATTTTGAGTTTTGAAGCAGTTTTTGGGGTATTGTTTAGTGTGATTTTTTATGGAGAAAAGGCAACACTAAAGATAGTGTTGGGATTTGTATTTGTTATGGCAGCAGTGTTAGTGTCAGAAACAAATATATTTGAAAAAAGCAAAAAAAAGGAGCAATTGCAATATGAATAGTAAATATCAATTGGTAACAAAAGAAAAATTAAGGGAATTAGATGGAATCGGATATTTGTTAGAGCATAAAAAAACAGGGGCAAGAGTTGTTGTGGTTTCTAATGAAGATGATAATAAGGTATTTCAAATTGGATTTCGTACACCACCTAAGGATGATACAGGGGTTCCCCACATTTTAGAGCATTCCGTTCTTTGTGGTTCCAGGGAATTTCCATTAAAGGATCCATTCGTTGAGCTTGTGAAAGGTTCTTTGAACACCTTTTTAAATGCTATGACATATCCGGATAAAACGGTTTATCCAGTGGCAAGTCAGAATGATAAGGATTTCTTTCATTTAGTTCATGTATATTTAGATGCAGTATTTTATCCAAACATTTATAAGAATGAAAAAATTATGATGCAGGAAGGATGGCATTATTCATTGGAGAATAAAGACGCTCCTATTACCTATAATGGGGTTGTTTACAATGAGATGAAAGGTGTTTTTTCCTCACCAGACCAGCAGCTTGCAAGAATGATTCAAAAGTCACTCCTTGAAGATACGCCATATGGAAAGGAATCCGGTGGAGATCCAGAGTTTATTACAGATTTAACGCAGGAGCAGTTTTTAGAATTTCACAGTACCTATTATCATCCGTCAAATAGCTATATTTATATTTATGGAGATATGGATGTAGATGAATATTTAACTTTTATAGATGAACATTATTTGTGTGATTTTGAAAAGAAGGAAGTAGATTCAACATGGAAAGACCAAAAAGCGTTTGACCAGACAAAGCGAGTGGAAGAATTCTATCCAGTTGGGGAAGATGGAGATGAAGAAAGTGGAACTTATCTTTCTTACAATGTAATTGTAGGGGACAGTTTAGATCCTAAATTATATCTTGCATTTCAAATTCTTGAGAGAGCGTTGTTTGTAGCTCCAGGAGCGCCAGTAAAGAAAGCGTTAATGGAAGCAGGAATCGGAAATGATATCGAAAGTTCTTATGATAATGGAATTAAGCAGCCAGTTTTTTCTATTGTTGCAAGAGATGCAAAGGCAAATCAAGAAGAGCTTTTTGTCAATGTTTTAGAAGATACATTAAAGAAAATTGTTGAAGATGGAATTGATCAAAGAAGTTTAGAGGCCGCACTTAATTGTTTTGAATTTAAGTATAAAGAGGCTAATTTTGGAAGATTTCCAAAGGGATTGATGTATGGTCTTCAAATGTATGACAGTTGGTTATATGATGACAAAGCACCATTTATTCATATTGAAACCAATGATACATTTAAGTTTTTACATGAACAATTAGAAAGTAAATTCTTTGTTGATTTAATTCAGACATATTTACTTGATAATACCCACAAATCTATTGTTATTTTAAAACCGAAAAAGGGACTTCAAAATGAAAAGGATGCTAAAGTTCTAGAGAAGTTAAGAGCGTATAAGAACAGTTTATCGGTAGAAGAAATTGAACAATTAGTTCAAAAGACAAAAGAGTTAAAGGAATATCAAGAATTACCAACACCAAAGGAAGCACTAGAAAAGATTCCAGTACTAGATATTGAAGATATCCAAAGAGAAGTAAAACCACTTTCAAATGAAGAATTGACAGTGGCAGGTACCAAGGTATTGTGGCATAAATATTTTACCAATGATATTTGTTATCTTAAATTAGCTTTTCATGTCAATGATGTGCCAATGAAATTAGTTCCATATATGTCTCTTTTGACAGAAATATTTACTAGCGTAGATACGAAAAAGAGAAGTTATTTTGAACTTGGAAATGATATTAATATTGAAACTGGTGGAATGGCATCTAGTATGCAGGTACTTCCAGATGGAGATGATGATTATATTTCATTGTTCTATGTGAAGACAAAATGTTTCTTTGAAAAGGTTCCAAAGGCATTTGAACTTATGGAAGAGGTTCTCATTGAAAGTAAACTAGATGATAAGAAGAGATTAAAAGAAATTTTAGGAGAATTATATTCTGGATTAAAGGTTGAGATGACAGCGGCGGGACACAAAACAGCAGCCAATCGTGCTATGTCCTATTTTTCAAATCATGCAGCATATCAGGAAACAATTCAGGGAATTACCATGTTTGAGACAATCAAGAGATGGTATGAGAATTTTGATGATGAGGCAGACTCTATTGTGTCAAATTTAGAGGCAGTGTGTCATTATATTTTTAGAAAAGAAAATTTAATCATAAGTTTTACTGGAAAAGAAAAGTCTCCCCAGATTTTAGAAGATTCATTGGTACAATTTGAAAATAAATTATATGAGGATATCTTAGAAAAGAAGGATACCACAGTTGCACTAAAGCCTAAAAATGAAGGATATTCCACAGCAGGAAGTGTTCAATATGTGGCAACAGCAGGAAATTACAAGAAACATGGATTTAAGGAAACAGGAGCGCTTCGCGTGTTGCAGGTTATTTTCTCTTATGAATATTTGTGGATGAATGTTCGTGTGAAGGGCGGCGCCTATGGATGTATGTGTAGTTTTGGACCAAATGGGGATAGTATGCTGGTTTCTTACAGGGATCCAAATCTTGAAAAGACTTATGATGTTTATGAAGGTGCGGGAGAATATTTGAAGAATTTTACTGTAGATGATCGTGATATGAAGAAATATATTATTGGAACCATTAGTAATATGGACACACCGTTGGAGGCAGATGCTATGGGAGCTAGAAGTTTTCAGGCATATTTAATGAAAAAGACGGAGAAAGATTTACAAAAAAATAGAGATGATGTGTTACAATGTAGTCAACAGGATATTAGAGATTTGGCACCGCTGGTTCAAAGCATTGTAGATGACCATTATATCTGTACCATTGGAAATGAAGAGAAACTAAAGAATCAAAAAGAAATGTTTCAAGCAATTAAGAACATTTTTTGATCAAAAGAAGGGAACAATATGAATTCTAAAAAATCAGGATTTGTAACATTGATAGGAAGACCAAACGTAGGAAAGTCCACGTTAATGAATCGACTCATTGGACAGAAGATTGCCATTACATCTAGTAAGGCACAGACAACAAGGAATCGAATTCAGACTGTTTTTACAGACGAGAGAGGACAAGTTGTCTTTCTTGATACCCCAGGAATTAATAAGGCTAAGAATAAGCTTGGGGAATATATGATAAAAGTTGCTAAGAGAACCTTAGAAGAAGTGGATGTTATCATGTGGCTTGTAGAACCATCTACATTTATTGGTGGTGGAGAAAAATATATTATTGAACAATTAGGTCAGGTGAAAACACCGATTATTCTTGTTATTAATAAGACAGATACAGTAGAAGAAAAGGATATTTTAGAAGCTATCAATGCTTATAAAGATGTATGTGACTTTGCTGAGATTATTCCAGTTTCAGCATTAAAAGGACACAACACAGATGATGTTTTAGATTCTATTTTTAAATATCTTCCAGAGGGACCAATGTTCTTTGATGAAGATACCGTTACAGACCAGCCAGAGCGACAAATCTGTGCAGAATTAGTTCGAGAAAAAGCACTTAGAAACTTAAATCAGGAAATTCCTCATGGAATTGCAGTTGTCATTGATTCCATGAAAGAAAGAAGACATGGGCATATCATTGACATTGATGCGACGATTGTGTGTGAAAGGGATTCTCACAAAGGAATTATCATTGGAAAGCAAGGATCTATGCTAAAGAAGATTGGTTCAGAAGCTAGAGTTGAGATGGAGAATCTTCTGGATATTAAGGTAAATCTTCAAATTTGGGTCAAGGTAAAGAAGGACTGGCGTGACAGTGATATGCTGTTAAAGAACTATGGGTATGATAAGAAAGAAGTATAACTATGGGGCAGGAAGTCAAAGTACAAGGGCTTGTATTGCAGACAGGCAATATTGGAGAGTATGACAAACGAGTGGTGTTACTGACAAAAGAGCGGGGGAGAATCTCCGCTTTTGCTCGTGGTGCAAAAAAACCAACCAGCTCTTATGCTGCGGCATGTCAGCCGTTTACTTTTGGTACCTTTACTTTGTATGAAGGGAAGAACTCTTTTAATCTTATGTGGTCAGATATTGATTACTATTTTGAAAAATTAAAAACGGACTTAGATTTAATCTATTACGCAAGTTATTTTTGTGAGCTTGCTTCCTATCTTACAAGAGAGAACAATGATGAATTTGAGATTCTAAAACTTTTATATCAAAGTCTTAGAGCATTAGAAAAGAAGACAATTCCAGAGGATTTGATTCGTTATGTATACGAGATTCGGATTCTGGCCTGTTATGGACTTGCAATGGAGGCCTTTGCCTGCACTAATTGTGGGAAAATGGACGATTTAATTTATTTTAGCAGCAGACGGGGAGGCATCCTTTGTAGTGAATGTCGAGAAAAAGGAGAGCAGGTTTTAACCATTGGACAGTCAACGCTGTACACCATTCAATTTATTCTCAGCAGTAAAATAACAAAGCTTTACACCTTTAAGGTTTCAGATGAAGTTTTAGTACAATTAAAGAAAATTACGAAAAGTTACATGAAAGAACATGTAAATTATCAGTTTAAATCCCTGGAGTTTTTGAAACTTATTGGTTAGGGATTTGTGAGAGGAGTCATTTTTGGCACATAATTTTTTACCAATCAACAAAAAAGAAATGAAAGAAAGAGGATGGAAGCAGGTTGATTTTGTTTATGTAAGTGGAGATGCTTATGTAGACCATCCATCTTTTGGGGCAGCGATTATTACAAGGCTGCTAGAATCAAAAGGATATAAAATCGGAGTATTAGCACAGCCTGACTGGAAAAAAGAAGATGCCATCAAGGAATTTGGAAGACCAAGACTTGGATTTATGGTATCAGGTGGAAATATGGATTCTATGGTGAATCATTATACGGTAGCGAAAAAACATCGAAAAATAGATGCATATACACCAGGTGGAGTCATGGGAAAACGTCCAGATCGGGCAGTTACTGTATATGGCAATTTAATCCGAAGAGTTTTTCCAGATGTTCCAATTATTATTGGCGGAATTGAGGCAAGCCTGCGCAGACTTGCTCATTATGATTATTGGTCAGATTCTCTAAAGAAATCCATTTTGCTAGATTCTCAGGCAGATATACTGTCCTATGGAATGGGAGAACGTTCCATTGTGGATATTGCAGATGCACTAAACAGCGGAATTGCAGTTTCTGACTTGAATTATATTCCGGGGACTGTATATAAAGAATATAAGACTGATTATTTAGAGGATGCTGTCTGTCTTCCAGACTATCAGGAATTAGAGGCAGATAAAAGAAAATATGCAGAGAGTTTTTATACACAATACTGTAATACAGACCCGTTTTCGGCAAAACGATTGGTGGAAGCCTATGGAAGGAAGTTATATGTAGTACAAAATCCACCGGCGAAGCCTTTGACTCAGGAAGAGATGGATGAAGTTTATGCCCTTCCCTATGAGAGAACATATCACCCATCCTATGAAAAAGCAGGAGGGGTTTCGGCGATTCAGGAAGTAAAGTTTAGTCTAGTCAGTAATCGAGGGTGTTTTGGAGGATGTAGTTTCTGTGCCTTGACATTTCATCAGGGACGGATTGTGCAGACAAGAAGTCATGACTCTATTATAGAAGAGGCTGAAAAGATTATAAAAGAGCCAGAATTTAAAGGCTATATTCATGATGTGGGAGGTCCCACTGCCAATTTTAGACATCCAAGTTGCGAGAAACAGTTGCGTCAGGGAGTTTGCAAGAACCGTCAGTGTCTGTTTCCGAAACCATGCAAGAATTTAATGGTAGACCATAAAGACTATATTAAACTTCTGCGAAAACTAAGAAATCTTCCCAAAGTAAAGAAAGTGTTTATTCGTTCAGGAATTCGATTTGACTATGTAATGGCAGATTCCAGTGATGATTTTATCAAAGAATTATGCCAGTATCATGTGAGCGGGCAGCTTAAGGTTGCACCAGAACATATTACAGACCATGTATTAGATAAGATGGGGAAACCAGAAGTAAGCGTATATAAAGCCTTTGTTAAAAAATATAGGGAGACAAATGAAAAACTTGGATTAAAACAGTATTTGGTTCCATATTTGATTTCATCTCATCCCGGTTCTACGTTAGAGGATGCCATTGCACTTGCAGAGGCAGTAAGAGATATGGGATACATGCCAGAACAGGTACAAGACTTCTATCCAACACCATCTACGATTTCCGCGTGTATGTATTATACAGGATTAGATCCAAGAACGATGAAAGAAGTCTATGTGGTAAGGAATCCACATGAGAAAGCACTGCAAAGGGCGCTGATTCAATACCGAAATCCCAAGATGTATGATTTAGTAAAAGAAGCCTTGTTAAAGGCAGACCGTAGTGATTTGATTGGATTTGAGAAAAAGTGCTTGATTAGACCAAGACAGAGCAGGGAAGAACGAGATTCTTGGGCAAATGGAAAATCAAAAGGCAAAGGAAGAGGAAAAAGCCAGAAAAAGAAAAAAGCAATTAGAAATGTACATAAGAAAAAATAGTAAAATGTATTCTCTTGTATTAAGATGGAAAAGACCCCTTGAAAAAGGGTGGATAACAAGTTACAATAGAACGAAATGAGAAGAATAATGAAGGAAAGACTGTGAGGTAAAATAAATGGAATTAACAATGGATAAAATCGTGAACCTAGCCAAGGTAAGAGGATTTGTATACCCAGGTTCAGAGATTTATGATGGACTTGCCAATACATGGGATTATGGAAATCTAGGTGTAGAATTAAAGAACAATGTAAAAAAAGCATGGTGGAAGAAGTTTATTCAGGAAAGCCCATACAATGTAGGAGTGGATTGTGCAATTTTGATGAATCCACAAACATGGGTAGCTTCTGGACATTTAGGTGGATTCTCAGATCCATTGATGGACTGTAAGGAATGCCACGAAAGATTTCGTGCGGATAAGATTATTGAAGATTATATGGAAGAACATGATATGCCGATTCCAGGGGGTTCTGTAGATGCATGGACGAAGGAAGAGATGGAACAGTTCATCAATGAGAATGATATTGTCTGCCCTACCTGTGGGAAGAAGAACTTTACAGAGATTCGTGAATTTAATCTTATGTTTAAGACATTTCAGGGAGTTACAGAAGATGCAAAGAACACAGTTTATTTAAGACCAGAAACTGCACAGGGTATTTTTGTAAACTTTAAGAATGTACAAAGAACATCAAGAAAGAAGATTCCATTTGGAATTGGACAGATTGGTAAGTCTTTTAGAAATGAAATCACACCAGGAAACTTTACATTTAGAACAAGAGAATTTGAACAGATGGAATTAGAATTCTTCTGTGAGCCAGATACTGACCTTGAATGGTTTGGATACTGGAGAGAATTCTGTATTAACTGGTTACAGGAATTAGGAATCAAAGAAGACCAGATGAGAGTTCGTGACCATGAAAAAGAAGAATTATCTTTCTACTCAAAAGCAACTTCAGATATTGAATTCTTATTCCCATTTGGATGGGGAGAACTCTGGGGAATTGCAGACCGTACTGATTATGATTTAACACAACATCAAAACACATCAGGAAAAGACTTAACATATTTTAATCCAGAGAAGAATGAAAAGTATATTCCATATGTAATTGAACCATCACTAGGAGCTGATCGTGTTACGTTAGCATTTTTATGTGCAGCCTATGATGAGGAAGAATTAGAAGGTGGAGATACAAGAACAGTCCTTCACTTCCATCCTGCCATTGCACCAATTAAGATTGGTATTTTACCATTATCTAAGAAGTTAAACGAAGGAGCAACGAAGGTTTACTCTGAACTTGCAAAGTATTATCAGTGTGAATATGATGAGCGTGGTAACATTGGTAAGAGATATCGTCGTCAAGATGAGATTGGAACACCTTTCTGTGTGACTTACGATTTCGATTCTCAAGAGGATGGAGCAGTAACAGTCCGAGATCGTGATACGATGGAACAAGAGAGAATTAAGATTGAAGATTTAAAAGATTACTTTGAAAATAAATTCAAATTCTAGGAATACAAGGAGACAGGGCTTACGCCCTGTCTTTTACATAAACTTTACATAGACTTCATTTAGATTTTATGTATACTCTTTATACTATGCAAGAGCAAATGAAAGTATTCCACCAATGAGGATATTTTGCCAATAAAATTGCAGGAGAAAAGAATGAGAGAAAATTATGATGTTAGCTTTACACAAGATCGTGAGTTGTCATGGCTGAAATTTGATGAGAGAGTTTTAGATCAGGCGGCAATTTCTACGGTTCCCTTGTTTGAACGATTAAAGTTTTTAGAAATTTTTACAAACAATTTAGATGAATTTTTTATGGTGAGAGTTGGAAGTATCAACGAGATGAAAATGATCCGAAATGACCATAGAGATATTCGTTCTGATTTTACGCCAGCACAGCAGCTTATGGAGATTGGACTGGTAGTGGGTCCATTATACCAAAAGAGGGATCAAGTCTATGCTGATTTAAGGCAGGAACTAGCAGACAATGGTATTATTCACAAAGATATGAAGAGCTTATCCAAGAATGAAAAGAAATATGTCAAAATGTATTTCGAGAATATGATTCGCCCTATATTATCGCCTATGGTTGTAGGGAAACAACATCCATTTCCCCATATTTCTAACAAAGATTTGTATATTGGACTTATGTTGAAAAAGAAGGAGAAATTAAGTTTTGGATTAGTGCCAGTGCCAAAAGAACTAGATCGAATTGTTGTTTTACCTGATAAAGAGATTCATTTCCTTTTGTTAGAGGAAATAATTTTATATTATTGTGAAAATATTTTTGAAAACTATGAGATTGCAGAAAAGAATATTTTATGCATTACAAGAAGTGCGGATATTAATCCAGATGATGAGATGTATGAAACAAGTGATGATTATCGTCTGCATATGAAGAAGATTATCAAAAAAAGAGGTCGTTTGGCGCCAGTTCGATTGGAATTCCATGAGAAAGCGGGAATAGAATTAACAGAGTATTTGAAAGAAATGTTACAGCTTACAGATGCAAATATTTATGAGAGTCAAACACCCCTTGATTTAAAATATGTCTACAAAATTGCAGATGGAGTTGGGAAGAACCGAAAGAAACTGTTTTCTTACCAAGCCTTTGAACCAGTAGACAGTCCAGACTTTAATCAAAATGAGAGTATAACAAAACAGATTCTAAAGGGAGATAAGTTTTTATCATTTCCATTTGAATCTATGGAGCCTTTTATTCGTTTGTTAAAGGAAAGTTCTAGAGACAAAGAAACCATATCCATAAAAATTACGATTTATCGGTTAGCAAAGCAGGCGAAAATCGTAAAATATTTATGTGAAGCAGCGGAGAATGGAAAAGAAGTCCTTGTATTGATGGAACTTCGAGCGAGATTCGATGAGGAAAACAATATTAACTATGCAGAAATTTTGGAGAATGCAGGCTGCAAGGTTATTTATGGATTTGATGAATATAAGGTGCATTCAAAGGTTTGCTTATTTACAAAGAAAAACATAAAGGGTATTTATTATATTACTCAAATTGGAACTGGGAATTATAATGAAAGTACATCAAAGTTGTATACGGATTTAAGCTTGATGACAGCGTCTACAGAAATTGGACAGGATGCCACAAAGTTTTTTCACAATATGGCTATTTTTAATGCAGATGGTGACTATAAGCATTTGTTAGTTGCACCTCATGGATTAAAGGAAAGATTAATCGAGAATATTCGATTTGAAACAATGAAAGCCAGTCATGGGCAAAGAGCCGCCATTTTTATGAAAATGAATTCTATGACAGATCGACAGGTTATTGACGCACTGTCTGAAGCATCTTGTGCAGGGGTTGAAATCTTCCTTGTGATTCGAGGGATTTGCTGTATTCTTCCAGGGCTAAAAGGAAAGACAGAGAACATTCATATTGAAAGTATTGTGGGAAGATTTCTGGAACATTCTAGAATCTATGTATTTGGTGCAGAGGAAGAAGATATGAAAATGTACATTTCTTCTGCAGATATGATGACACGAAATACAACAAGGCGTGTAGAGATTGCCTGCCCAATTTATGACGAGCATATTCGTCATCGAATCATGCGATATATGGAGAAGTTAAGGCAAGACAATGTAAAAGCCAGAGTGCTTACGTCTTCTGGAGAATATGTATACAAACCACAAAAAGGATACACATTAGATAGTCAAGAATACTATATTCGCTATGCTGCAAAAAGAAAGTCCGAAACTAAAACAGAACAAATAAGTATATTGAGGAAATTTTTCAATATGTTTAAAAAGAAATAAAAATATAAGAAAAAAGTAATAGTTTCGGATGAAAAAAAACATAATTATAGGGTATACTGTATGTTATAATCATTTATACTATGAGGTGAGATAGTACACATGATAAATAAAATGTATCGGAGGATAGAGTTATGAGAAAGATAGTATTCAATAAAAAGTTTTTAATCGTTGTTGGGTTATGCTTATCAGTTGCTGGAGGACTTTTTATTAAAAATAAAGTGAACACAAAAGCTTCCGATAATGGAATCCAAGTAGAACACATGAGTGTTACTTATGCAGCATCAGAAGGAGATTCTGAAGAAATCTTAGAAGAAGATGTGGATGAGACTATTTCACAAGAGGTTGTTGCATTGGACAAACAAAAGGTAGAATATAACATTGGTGATATTATGAACGTAGATGACAATTACTTTGTACCAATGGAAACAGAAGTGCAAGATGATGTGTCATATCAAGTTGTTGGTGGAATTAAGACACAGAAAGGAAATTTTGTTATTAAGATTAACTCTGATAAGAAGATTTCTAATGATGATGTAAAGAATGCCATAGAGGCAGTACAAGAAGAGTTACAATAGAAGAAAGATTATTTTGAAGTCACATTTATTTATGTGGCTTCTTTTTCGGTATTTTGATATACTATTAAAAAATAACAGGAGGAAATTATGATACTTATAAAGAATGGAAGAGTGTTGGATCCAGAAACAAAACTGGACCGTGTCACTGATATTGTAATTAATGGAAATCAAATTCAGTCAATTAGAAGTGTTGACAGTGATGAATTTGATCAGGTAATTGATGCATCAGGAAAAATTGTTGCACCAGGATTCATTGATGTTCATGTACATTTTCGAGATCCTGGATTTATATATAAGGAAGACTTAAAGACAGGAAGTAAGGCGGCAGCAGCCGGTGGATTTACCACTGTTGTATGTATGGCGAATACAAAACCAGTAGTTGACTGTGTAGATACGTTGTATGATATTTTGCGAAGAGTAAATACGCTACCTGTAAAGTTACTTCAAACAGGAGCTGTATCCATGGGATTTCAAGGGAAGCAGCTCACAGATATGAGAGAATTGTACCGCAATGGAGCAGTGGGATTTACAGATGACGGGATTCCTTTGATGGATGAGAAGTTAGTGAAAGAAGCTATGGAAATTTGTGCAAAGCTAGATGTGCCAATTAGTCTTCATGAGGAAGATCCTAAATATATCAAAAAACCGGGAGTGAATGCGGGAGTGGTAGCTGACCAGTTAGGATTTGGTGGTGCCAGTGATGAGGCAGAGGCAGTGATGGTAAAACGAGACTGTGAGATTGCCTTAGAAACAGGAGCAACTGTGGATATTCAGCATATTAGTAGTAAGAAGGCTGTGGATTATGTAAGAGAAGTAAAGAAACAGGGAGCCAGTGTTGTGGCAGAGGCATCGCCTCATCACTTTACTTTAACTCAGGAAGATGTATTGACGTATGGAACTTTAGCCAAGATGAATCCACCTCTTCGGACCAAAGAAGATAAAGAAGCGATTATTGAAGGGTTAAAAGACGGAACCATTGAATTGATAGCAACAGATCATGCACCTCATTCCAAAGAAGAAAAGGAAAGAAAACTAGAAGATGCACCAAGTGGAATTATCGGACTTGAGACATCTTTGGGACTTGGAATCAAGAGTCTTGTGGAGCCAGGGCATTTGTCATTGATGGAACTATTAGAGAAGATGACGGTAAATCCAGCCAAGTTATACAACTTAGAGCAGGGAAGAATTCAGGTGGGTAAACCTGCAGATTTAGTTATTTTTGATGAAAAGGAATTACATAAGGTAAACCATTTTGAATCTAAGGCATGTAACTCACCATTTATAGGATGGGAACTTCCTGGGACTATTATGTGTACCATTTGTGATGGAAAAGTGACCTACAAAAGATAAACGAAATAAAACATAAATGTAAAATTTATAAGGGCAGTAAATGTAAAACCAATGCATTTGCTGCTCTTTTTGTACTTCTAAATGTGCAATAAACAATGAAAATAAGCCGAAAACTGCAAATGTAAAATTCTTTACATTCATTTAACATAACATGGCTTTTGGATTTTACATTTGACCGATAAGATAAGAACATACTAATCACAAACATTAATTTAGTCAAAGGAGACAATCGAAAATGAAAAAGAAAGTTTTATCTACATTATTAGTTGCAGTAGCAGCAACAAGTTTATTAGCTGGATGCGGAAGCTCTGGCAAAGACAGTTCATCAAAAGGAGCAGCAGGAAAAGACATTACTGTGGTTTCTCGTGAAGATGGTTCAGGAACAAGAGGAGCATTTATTGAACTTTTTGGAATTGAAGAAAAGAATTCAAAAGGTGAAAAAGTTGACAACACAACAACAGAAGCTATGATTACAAATTCAACTTCAGTTATGATGACAACCATTGGAGAAAATGATGCAGCAATTGGATACATATCATTAGGTTCTTTAGATGACACTGTAAAAGCAGTTAAGATTGACGGAGCAGAGGCAAGTGTTAAAAATGTAAAGGCTGGAAAGTACAAAATTGTTCGTCCATTCAACATTGTAACAAAAGCAAAAGTATCAGCAGGAGCTCAAGACTTCATTAATTACATCATGAGTAAAGAAGGACAAAAGATTGTTGAAGATAACGGGTATATCACAGTAGATGACAATGCAAAAGCATATAGTGGAAAAGCTGTGAAAGGAAAAATTACAGTTTCAGGATCTTCTTCTGTAACTCCAGTAATGGAAAAATTAAAAGAAGCTTATGAAAAGGCAAACAAAGACACAACAGTTGAAGTACAGCAAAGTGATTCAACAACAGGTGTATCTAATGCAGTGGAAGGTGTAAGTGACATTGGTATGGCATCTCGTGAATTAGCAGATAGTGAGACAAAGAAGGGTGTAACAGCAAAAGCAATCGCTCAAGATGGTATCGCAGTTGTAGTAAACAAAGGAAATGACATCACAGACTTAACAAGCGATCAAGTAAAGGCTATCTTTACAGGAAAAACAACAGCTTGGGATGACGTATTAAAATAGAAATTGGAGACGATAAATGAAAAAGTATAGTGAGAAAATCATGCATGGCGTATTCTTAATCGCAGCATGTGCATCGATTTTAGCAGTTGTATTAATATGTGCTTTCTTATTTATCAATGGGGTTCCCGCCATTGGGAAAATCGGCGCTGGTAAGTTTTTGCTAGGCAAAGTTTGGATGCCAAAGAATTTTCTCTTTGGCATTTTCCCTATGATATTAGGAAGTTTATACATTACAGCAGGAGCCATTATTATTGGTGTTCCCATTGGAATTTTATCTGCTGTATATATGGCTAGATTCTGTAATCCGAAATTATATAAATTTATCAAACCAGCCACAGAGTTATTGGCAGGAATTCCATCCGTTGTATATGGATTCTTTGGTATGGTTGTGTTAGTTCCTATGATTCGTGAGAATTTTGGAGGAACAGGTAATAGTATTTTAACTGCATCTATTCTACTTGGAATTATGATTCTTCCAACGATTATTGGAGTTGCTGAAAGTGCAATTCGTGCAGTACCAGACAGCTATTACCAAGGATCTTTAGCTCTTGGAGCAAGTCATGAAAGAAGTGTGTTTTTTGCAACACTTCCAGCAGCAAAATCAGGAATTTTAGCTGGAGTTGTATTGGGAATTGGCCGAGCAATTGGTGAAACAATGGCAGTGGTTATGGTTGCTGGTAACCAGGCAAGAATGCCAAGTGGACTTACAAATGGTATTCGTACCTTGACATCAAACATTGTACTAGAAATGGGATATGCAACTGATTTACATCGTGAGGCATTGATTGCAACAGGTGTTGTATTATTCGTATTCATTTTAATTATTAACCTTGCATTTGCAGCGTTAAAGAGAAAGGAGAATAACTAAAATGGCAAAAGAAGCAAAATTAGAAAAAATCAACCAAGTATCGTGGAAACAAAGAATGGCTTCTTATAAAAAAACACCTTTATCACTAGTTTTAAATTTACTTGCAACATTATCTATTATTTTTACGGTTGCTGTATTAGTTATATTAATTGGCTATATCTTAATCAAGGGAATTCCGTATTTAAAACCAGATTTGTTTGCATTTAATTATACATCAGACAATGTATCTTTATTCCCTGCCATTGTGAATACTGTTATTATGACTCTTCTGGCTCTTTTATTTGCAGTACCCCTTGGAATTTTCGCAGCGATTTATCTTGTGGAATATGCACAAAGAGGAAATAAATTAGTTGGAGTTGTAAGAATTACAGCAGAAACATTATCAGGAATTCCATCAATTGTATTTGGATTATTTGGATTATTGTTTTTTGTAACAACAATGAAAATGGGATTATCATTATTTTCAGGAGCTTTAACTCTTGCTATTATGATTTTACCTTCTGTCATGAGAACAAGCGAAGAAGCGTTAAAATCTGTGCCAGATTCTTTTAGACAAGGAAGTTTTGGACTTGGAGCAGGAAAATTAAGAACGGTATTTCGTATTGTATTACCTTCTGCAGTTCCTGGTATTTTATCAGGAGTAATCTTAGCAGTAGGAAGAATTGTAGGAGAGACAGCGGCACTTATTTACACAGCAGGAACAGTAGCACAAATTCCAGCCAATATTATGGGATCAGGAAGAACGTTAGCTGTCCATATGTATGTATTATCAAGTGAAGGGCTGCATATTAACCAGTCTTATGCAACTGCAGTTGTATTGTTGATTGTGGTATTACTAATTAATGGAATATCAACACTGATTGCAAAGAGAATTTCGAAAGGATAAGAACATGGAAACAAAATTTAGTGTAGACCACTTAGATTTATTTTATGGTGATTTTAAGGCATTAAAAGATATTAATCTTCATCTGCCTGCAAATGAAATCACTGCATTTATTGGACCTTCTGGATGTGGTAAATCTACATTACTAAAGTCATTAAACAGAATGAATGACCTAGTAGAAGGATGCCGTATTACAGGAGAAGTAAAATTAGACGGAGAAGAAATTTACGGAAATATGGATGTAAATGTACTTCGCAAAAGAGTTGGAATGGTATTTCAAAATCCAAATCCATTTCCAATGAGTATTTATGACAATATTGCTTATGGACCTAGAACCCACGGAATTCACAACAAAGCACAATTAGATGAAATTGTTGAGAAGTCTTTAAGAGGAGCTGCAATCTGGGATGAATTAAAAGACCGTTTGAAGAAAAATGCATTGGGTCTGTCTGGAGGACAGCAGCAGCGTCTTTGTATTGCAAGAGCATTAGCAGTAGAACCAGAAGTGTTATTAATGGATGAACCAACCTCAGCACTTGATCCAATTTCAACCTCAAAGATTGAAGACCTTGCGATTGAGTTAAAATCAAAGTATACTATTATTATGGTTACACATAATATGCAGCAAGCTGTGCGTATCTCTGATAAAACAGCATTTTTCTTATTAGGAGAAGTTGTTGAGTATGGCGATTCAGGAGAATTGTTCTCTAATCCAAAGGAAAAGAAAACAGAAGATTATATTACAGGGAGGTTTGGATAAGATGAGAAATCGATTTGACCGTCAGTTAGACAGATTGAATGTAGAGATGATTGGACTTGGAGCATTATGTGAAGAGATGATTACAGATGCTGGAAAGGTTGTATCTACAAAAGATAAAGAGACAATCGAGAGTATGATTGCCATCGAAGAGGAAATTAACCAAAAGGAAAGAGAAATTGAAAGCTTGTGTATGAAGCTTTTATTACAACAACAACCAGTGGCACGAGATTTACGTCTGATTTCAGCTGCACTTAAGATGGTATCCGATATGGAACGTATTGGAGATCAAGGTGGAGATATCGCAGGAATTGTACAGCAAAGAAGTGTTGTAAAAGTGATTGCAGATACTCATATTGCCAACATGGCAAGAGCTACAATTAAGATGGTAACAAAGAGTGTGGATTCTTTTGTAAAGAAGGATTTAGAGGCTGCTAGAAAAGTATTAGATATGGATGATGAAGTTGATGATTTATTTGAAAAAGTCAAAAAGGAAGTTATCCAATTGATCCATGAAGATCCTAAGAAAGGAGAAGAATGTGTTGCTATTGTTATGATTGCCAAGTATTTTGAACGTATTGGAGATCATGCAAATAACATCGCAGAGTGGGTTGAATATTCTATCACTGGGGAATATAAAGGAGGAAGTTTGTGATTTATATTGTTGAAGACGACGCGAATATTCGCGAATTGGTTATATATACACTTCAAAGCACTGGGTTTGATGCCAAGGGCTTTGAAAGTGGAGCTGATATGTTTGCCCAGATGAAAGATGGAGAAAAACCAGAACTTATACTTTTAGACATTATGTTACCTGGAGAAGACGGAATCAGCATATTAAAGAAAATAAGAAGAAATGTTGATACAAAAAGTGTACCAGTCATTATGATGACGGCAAAAGGAGCCGAATATGACAAGGTATTAGGTCTTGACAGTGGAGCGGATGACTATGTGACAAAACCATTTGGAATGATGGAACTTGTTTCTAGGATCAAAGCGGTACTCCGAAGAAGTGGTACAGGACAGGAAGAATGCCTGGAAATTGGGAATCTCTGCATCCAAATTGCAAAACATAAAGTCAGTGTAGACCAAGAAGAAGTCGATTTGACGTATAAAGAATTTAAACTTTTATGTATGCTTGTAGAGAGTAAGGGAAATGTGTTGACAAGAGATCAATTATTAACCAACATTTGGGGATATGATTTTGATGGTGAAACACGTACCGTAGATGTACACATTCGGACCTTGAGACAAAAGCTGAAATCTGCAGGAAAATTAATAGAAACTGTTCGTGGAATTGGATATCGTGTTGGAGGAAATTAATGAAACGAAAGATTTATTCTAATATGCTTTATATTGCTTTCGTTTCGATTTTATTTACTGGAGCGCTATTTCTTGTTGTAACATATAACAGATATATGGACCAAATGAAAGAGAATGTGCAGACAGAAGCAAGCTACTTGATGCAGTCGTTGAATGAAGATGAGAATCAAAACTTAGAAAATTATCATAGAATTTCTGGCACTCGAATTACGCTCATCAATATAGACGGAACGGTGAAGTTTGACAGTTCAGAGCCAGCAAAAAGTCTTCCTAATCACGGAAATCGGCCAGAGTTTCGGCAGGCAGTGGAAGCTGGAATCGGGGAGAATACCCGAATATCAGATACGTTAAATAAGCAGACTTATTACTATGCATTAAAGTTAGACAGTGGAAAGGTATTAAGATTTGCAGTGGAGACACAGACCATCTATAAGCAGATCATGGATATTATACCTATTACTTTGTTGATGGCAGGCTTTGTCCTAGTGCTTTCCTTCTTTTTGTCTCGTGTATTGACAGAAAGAATTGTGGAGCCCATTAACAAAATTGATTTAGAGCATCCAGAGGATGAAAGGTATTATGATGAACTAGCACCTTTGTTGGGACGAATTCATAAGCAAAATATTGCCATCGAGGATAAAGTAAAAGAATTAAAGCAAAGACAACTGGAATTTTCGGCAATTACTTCAAATATGAGCGAAGGATTTCTTGTTTTAAATAAGGATTTGGTTGTACTAACATGCAATGAAAGTGCATTGAATATTTTTAATATAAAAAAAGAACAATGTGAAAATCATAATATTATGGCAATCAGTCGTAGTAAATGTATGCGAAAATCTATTGAATATGCTGTGAATCAAATACCTTTCGAGGAAACTATGAAACTTCATGGCAGGCGTTATATGATTTTGACGAATCCAGTTTTAGACGAAGGAAAGCTTCGGGGGATTGTGGTACTCCTTGTGGACGTAACAGAAAAGAAAAAAAGAGAGGCATTAAGACAGGAATTTTCTGCAAATGTTTCTCATGAACTGAAAACTCCCCTTACAACAATTTCAGGATATGCGGAATTAATCCAGGCTGGAATTGTAAAGCCAGAAGATATTGCAGGATTTTCAGGGAAAATTCATAAAGAAGCACTGCGAATGATAGATATGATAGATGATATTATTAAGATATCAAAATTAGATGAAAATGAACTTGATTTAGAGCGTACAGAGATTGATTTATACCAGTTGATTCAAGAAATTCAAGAGTCATTAAGAATGAAAGCCAGAAAGCAGCAGGTACAGTTAAATGTCATTGGAACCCCTACAAAGATTGAAGGGATTAAACAGGTTCTATATGATATGTTCTATAATCTTATGGGAAATGGAATCAAATATAACAATCCTGGGGGAAAGGTCGTTGTAACGGTTTCAAAGATGAATGGTATTTCCACTGTAATTGTGGAAGATAATGGAATTGGAATTCCAAATGAAGATCAAAGTCGTGTGTTTGAGCGATTTTATCGAGTAGATAAAAGTCATTCAAGTGAACGAAAAGGAACAGGTCTTGGATTGTCCATTGTAAAACATGCAGCAAAGCTTCATCATGCAAAAATAGATTTAGATAGTACAGTGGGAAAAGGAACTAAATTTACTGTTTCTTTTTATCCAGTAAAAAGCGAATAAATAAAAAGCAAAGAAGGATCTCATTCTTTGCTTTTTATTTGATTTGTGGTATAGTTAGTTCAGTGTAAATTCCAC
>JAQVEG010000002.1:0-86122 GCA_028697725.1 Anaerostipes sp. | reverse complement strand
GGGAAAAGGAACTAAATTTACTGTTTCTTTTTATCCAGTAAAAAGCGAATAAATAAAAAGCAAAGAAGGATCTCATTCTTTGCTTTTTATTTGATTTGTGGTATAGTTAGTTCAGTGTAAATTCCACAACTATGCGTGGAGATAATGAACTTAAGAGATGAAGGAGAATGACCATGATCAATAAGATGATAAGCAAGATAAAGAAGCTAGATGCACCCATTGTTGTTGGATTAGATCCTATGCTTGATTATGTGCCAGAACATATAAAGAGAAAAGCTTTTTCAGAGTTTGGAGAGACTTTAAAAGGAGCGGGAGAAGCTATTTGGGAATACAATAAAGGAATTATTGATAGTACCTATGATTTGATTCCAGCTGTGAAGCCTCAGATTGCCATGTATGAGCAGTTTGGAGTAGAGGGAATGGTTGCATTTCAAAAGACTTGCGAGTACGCAAAGAGCAAGGATTTAGTTGTAATAGGAGATATTAAACGTGGAGATATTGGATCTACATCAACGGCATATGCAGTAGGTCATGCGGGACAGGTTCAAGTTGGAGAGAAAAAGTTTCGTGGTTTTGATGAAGACTTTTTGACAGTGAATCCATATTTAGGAAGTGATGGAATTAATCCATTTATTGATGTTTGTAAAGAAGAAAAGAAGGGGATGTTTATTTTAGTAAAGACATCCAATCCATCTAGTGGAGAATTCCAAGATCAGTTAGTTGATGGAAAGCCTTTATATGAATTAGTTGCCAGCAAAGTAGCAGCATGGGGCGAGGAGCACATGGGAGATGACTATAGTTATGTTGGTGCTGTTGTTGGAGCAACGTATCCTAAGATGGGAGAAGTATTGAGAAAAATTATGCCAAAGAACTATATTTTAGTTCCAGGTTATGGAGCGCAAGGTGGACAGGCAAAGGACCTAGCACCTTTCTTTAACGAAGATGGCTTAGGGGCAATTATTAACTCATCTCGTGGAATCATTTGTGCATACAAGCAGGAACAATATGCCAAGTTTGGAGAGCAAGGTTATGCAGATGCTTCTAGACAGGCAGTTTTAGACATGAAAGAAGACTTAAAACAGGCATATGTAAAGTAGGAGAACTATATGGGAAAGCAATATATAAGTGGAGTAATTAAAAGTCAAAATGAAATTCAGACAGATATTTTTGATCTTGTTTTAGAAGTTGGAGATATGGCAAAGGCTTCGGTGCCTGGACAGTTTGTTTCTGTGTATATGAAGGATGGAAGCAAGATTCTGCCAAGACCAATTAGTATTTGTGGAATCAATAAAGAAGAAGGAACACTGCGACTTGTGTATCGTATCGCTGGAGGAGGAACCAGAGAATTAAGCAAGTATGAAGAAGGAACCAAAGTGCGTGTTCTTGGACCACTGGGCAATGGATTTACAGTGAAGAACAAGAAAGCTATTTTAATTGGTGGAGGAATTGGAATTCCACCAATGCTTGAGTTAGCCAAAGAATTGAATCAGGAAAAGACCATGGTTCTTGGATATCGAGATGAAAACTTGTTTTTAAAAGATGAGTTTGATAGATATGGAGATGTTGTAATTTCAACGGAAGATGGTTCAGTGGGAACCAAAGGAAATGTAATTGATGCTATAAAAGAAGCAGGGGTAACAGGGGATGTGATTTATGCATGTGGACCAATGCCAATGCTTCGTGGAATTAAGGCATATGCAGCGGAGATGGGAATAGAGGCACAGATTTCCCTAGAGGAGAGAATGGCTTGTGGAATTGGAGCCTGTCTTGGATGTGTCTGTAAATCAAAAGAAAAGGACGCACATAGCCATGTGAATAATAAACGTGTCTGCAAAGATGGACCAGTATTTGATGCACAGGAGGTGGACATATAATGAATTTATCCGTTGATATTGGAGGGGTTACCTTAAAGAATCCAGTAACCACTGGATCAGGAACCTTTGGATCAGGAAAAGAATATGGTGAGTTTGTTGATTTAAGCCAGTTAGGTGCAGTCACTACAAAGGGAGTTGCCAATGTAGCCTGGCCAGGGAATGGGACACCAAGAGTGGCAGAAACTTATGGTGGAATGCTCAATGCCATTGGATTACAGAATCCAGGAATTGATGTATTTATGGAACGTGATATTCCATTTTTAAAGGAACAAGATGCAACAATTATTGTAAATGTATGTGGAAAGTCCACAGAAGATTATATTGAAGTTGTGGAAAAGCTTAGGGATCAACCAGTGGATTTATTGGAGATTAATGTTTCCTGCCCCAATGTAAAAGAGGGTGGAATTGCATTTGGTCAAGATCCAAAGGCTTTGTATGAGATAACAAAAGCAGTCAAAGCAAAAGCAAAACAACCAATTATTATGAAATTAAGTCCCAATGTAACAGATATCACAGAGATGGCAAAAGCTGCGGTAGAAGGTGGAAGTGATGCACTTTCATTGATTAATACATTGACAGGAATGAAAATTGATATTGAAAAAAGAGATTTTTTATTGGCCAATCATACAGGAGGTATGTCAGGACCAGCCATTAAGCCAGTGGCTGTGCGAATGGTATACGAAGTAGCCAATGCTGTAGATGTGCCGATTATCGGTATGGGCGGAATTACATGCGCCGAAGATGCACTAGAGTTTATTATGGCAGGTGCAAGGGGTGTAGCTGTTGGGACTGCCAATTTTATGAATCCTAATACAACCATTGAGGTAATAGATGGAATCAAAGACTATATGACAAGACATAAGATACAAGACATTAATGAGTTAGTTGGTTGCGTCAAATAGAGGTGAGGAATGAACGTTTTATTTTTTTTAACTCCGAAGAAAGAAGTATCTTGTCTTCGAGAGGATTATACACTACGTCAGGCGTTGGAAAAGATGCAGGCTCATGGATATACTGCAGTACCTATTTTATCAAAGGATGGGAAGTATATTGGAACAGTGACAGAGGGAGATATTCTCTGGTATGTGAAAGATGATTACAATCTGGACATAAAAAGTGCCAGTGATGTAAAATTAACAGACATTAAGAGAAGAAGAGATAATAAAGCGATTTCTGTCAACAATATGATGGATGATTTAGTTGATATTATTAAAGTGCAAAACTTTGTTCCAGTCATTGATGATAAAGAGTCATTTATTGGAATTGTGACACGAAAAGACGTGATTGAATATTATTATGAAGAATATAAAAACAGTGAACAACGATAGGAGAAATTATGGAAGCATATAAATCAGAATTTATTGAATTTATGGTAGAAAGTGATGTATTGAAATTTGGAGAGTTTACTTTAAAAAGTGGACGGAAATCACCATTTTTCATGAATGCAGGTGCTTATGTAACAGGAACACAATTGATGAAATTGGGAGAATATTATGCAAAGGCAATTCATGAGAATTTTGGAGATGATTTTGATGTTTTGTTTGGACCAGCATATAAAGGAATTCCTCTTTCTGTTGTAACTACCATTGCATATGCAAAGTTATATGGAAAAGATATTCGTTACTGTTCAAACCGTAAAGAAGTAAAAGATCATGGGGATACAGGAATTTTACTTGGAAGTGATATAAAAGATGGAGACAGAGTTGTAATTATTGAAGATGTAACAACATCAGGAAAATCAATCGAAGAGACATTTCCAATTATTATGGCACAGGGAGATGTTGAGATTAAAGGTCTTATGGTTTCCTTGAACCGTATGGAAGTAGGTTTAGGTGGAAAAGTTGGTGCATTAGATGAAATTCGTGAAAAATATGGTTTTGATGCAAAAGCTATTGTTACAATGGATGAAGTGGTAGAGCATTTACACAATAAACCATGTAAAGGAAAAGTTATCATAGATGATACATTAAAAGCAGCAATTGACACATACTACGAAAAGTATGGTGCAAAGTAAGGAAGATATAGTGGCAAAATCAAAAAAACATCGAGGATTGACTACCATTATATTTTTCTTGTATGTGATAGTAATCTTCTATTTTGTATTAATAAGTGAACGATATGGGAGAGTGAGCGGGAGTGTAACAGATCGAACTAATTTTGTTTTATTTCAGGAAATCAAGCGATTTTGGAATTATCGAGATGTACTATCCACAGAAGCATTTATTACAAATTTACTTGGTAATATATTTGCATTTTCTCCCTTTGGTTTTTTGCTGCCTCAGATTAAAAAGAAAAAGGTTGGGATAATAAGGGTTATTATCTCTACCTTTTTGTTTAGTTTTGTCATTGAATCCTGTCAGTTTATTTTAGAGGTTGGAGTCTTTGATATAGACGATTTATTCCTTAATACTATTGGTGGAATTATTGGATATATGATATATAGAATTGTGAAGAGATAAAAGGAGTTATTATGTTAACAAGGAAGAATCAAAGACATGCATATCGCCCGTCAGACAATAAAATTTCACCTATTTCTATGATTTCTACAATCATTGGACTTGCTGGAATTGTACTTTATTTTATTCTTATTAGAATGTCAGCTAGTCAAAGAGGAAATCTTTCTATAGGATATGGAATCATTCCCTGGATTATTTTCGTGGCATCTGGAATTGGTGTATTTTTTGCTTATAAATCATTGAAAGACACAGTTACAGTGAGACGATGGAAAGTGCTTGGAGGAATTACCAATGTATTTTTAGTCGTATTTACACTCATTATATTCCTGAGAGGAGTCATATAAGATGGATAAGCAGCTTAGCAGGTTAGAACAACAACTTCAATTTATTGTTGAGATAGATAAAGTAAAGAAAATAACAAGACAGACCTATTTAGCAGATCTTTCACGAAAAGAAAATGATGCAGAACATTCTTGGCATATGGCATTAATGGCATTTATTTTAAAGGAATATGCAAATGAGGAAGTGGATGTCCTTCATGTAATCGAGATGCTTTTGATTCATGACCTTGTGGAGATTGATGCGGGAGATACATATTTGTATGATGAAGAGGCAAGAAAAGAAGCGGCCATAAGAGAAGAAAAAGCCGCCCAGAGAATTTTTCAAATGCTTCCAAAAGAACAAGAAAAATATGTGTATGATTTGTGGAGAGAATTTGAGGATCGTGAAACTCCAGAGTCGAAGTTTGCCAATACATTAGATCGAGTGCAGCCAATTCTTTTAAATGATGCAGGAGATGGACTTGCATGGAGAGAACATGAAGTGAATATTGATCAGGTTATGACCATGAATCATAGAACAAAAGATGGATCCAACGTGTTATGGAATCATTTGCTAGAAATCTTTGAAAAGCATATGAATCAAGGAAATATAAAGAGGAGTTGAGAAATTGAGAGAACAATTACTAGAACGCCATGAGTTAAATATGATACGGTTACAGGCAATTTCACAGGAAGAATCTGTGAAAAAGCCTTTTTTACGTTATTTTCAGGAGACGGGAGAAAAACTTCAATTTGCAAATCGGGTATTTGAAGTTTCTAATCCAAATTTAAAGGAGTTAAAAGAGTGGAATAAAGAATGGTATCAGACGGTTCAAACAGAATTTTATGATGAAAGCTACGCCAATCCAGCATATGCAGTTTCTGTGTTAGGAGAAGAATTTGGACAAATACTTTCTTTTTTATATGCAGAAATTATGGCCTGTTTTATACATGGAGTAGAAAAAGATATCTTTCAATTAACGATTACCAATGAACTGTTTTTAGAAATATATCAGGGATTTGTAAAGAATGCATCCAAAAAAGCAATCCAGAGAATTATTTATGAACATATGCGTGACTATAGTGGAGAAATTTATGAGGCAAGAATAAGAGAACAATTAGTTGCTGCAGATTCTCTAGCAGTGGACATTGTAATGAAGTCTGATTTTTCTAATTCAGATTGTTTGTATCGATATGGAGAATATATTTCAGACAATGAAATTAAAACCCTTGAATTTTTGCAGACAATGTCCAAGGGAGAATTAAGAAAGATCGCCAATACCTATGTGGAAGGTTTTCATGAAGGATTTATTATTAACAATATTGATATGAGCAAAAAGGAAACAGTAAATATCCGATATACCATAGGGTTTGAACCAATTATTCGTGAGGCGGTTCATTTATTTGAAGAGATTGGACTAAGTCCTATTTTGTATCGAAGTGGAATTACTTCATGGACAAAAGGTTTAAATCGAATTGGATATATAGCAACAAGTCCAAATCCACAATTTGATTATGATCATCGTCATGATATGGGATTATATTTTGACAAGGGATTTATGCAGCATAAGCTGGAATGCTATTACAATGCCTATGAGAAGCTGAAAATGGAGGCTTATGTTTTGGCTGGCCCTGCATGTATGGAAACCTTTGGAGAGCATCCCTTTGTTCCAGTTCAAAAGGCGGAATCAATAAAATTAACTGAAGAGCAGCAAAAATTATCTGTGGAGTTTCAGCAAAAAGCAAGTGAAATTATAAATGAATATATAAAACCGTCAGAGCGGAGTTTTACGATTATTGCATATCCAATTCCTGAAATTGGAGAAAATTTCCCAGCTATTTTTGAAGAGATTGCAAAGGTAAATACATTAGATAAGAACTTATATCGTAAAATACAGCAAAAATTAATTGATGCGTTGGATCAAGGAGTGGAAGTTCATGTCAAAGGGGAAGGAAATAACCGTACAGATTTATATGTTGGACTACAGCCATTGAAAAACCCTGAGAATGAAACTAATTTTGAAAACTGCCTTGCAGACGTGAATATTCCAGTGGGAGAAGTTTTCACATCACCAAAGCTTGCTGGAACCAATGGAATTTTACATGTAAGTGAAGTTTATTTGAGGGACTTAAAATTTATTGACTTGGAATTAGAATTTAAAAATGGTAAAATTGCAAGATATTCATGCAAAAATTTTGAGAATGAAGAGGAAAATCAAGCCTTTTTAAAGGAGAACCTTCTATATCATCAGGAAACGCTTCCAATGGGAGAGTTTGCAATTGGAACCAATACAACGGCGTATGCAGTTGCTAACAAGTATGATATCTTATACAAACTTCCAATTTTAATTGTGGAGAAGATGGGGCCTCATTTTGCGGTGGGGGACACTTGTTACAGCCACAGTGAATCTGTGGAAGTACACAATCCAGATGGAAAAGAGATTGTGGCAAAGAATAATGATTGTTCTTTGGCGGGGGAATATTTTAACTGCCATACAGATATTACCATACCATATAGAGAATTAGATTCTATTGATGTAATAAAGTTAGGCGGAGAAGAGATTCCAATCATAAAAAAAGGAAAATTTGTTTTACAAGGATGTGAAATCCTCAATGAACCATTGACGGAAGAATAAACAATGAGTAAAATAGAACTCAAAGAAAGATAAAGCATATAAAGAAGGAGAAGAATTATGGCAAAGGTAGCAATTGTAATGGGTAGTGACTCTGATATGCCAGTGATGAAAAAAGCGGCTGAATTTTTAGAGGAGATGGGTATTGAATTTGAGATAACAATTATTTCAGCACATCGTGAACCAGATATTTTCTTTGAATGGGCAAAGGGAGCAAAGAGTCGTGGCGTAAAGGTTATTATTGCAGGAGCAGGAAAAGCAGCTCATTTACCAGGAATGTGTGCAGCATTGTTCCCACTTCCAGTCATTGGAATTCCAATGAAAACTTCAGATTTAGGAGGAGTTGATTCTCTATATTCTATTGTACAGATGCCATCTGGAATTCCAGTTGCCACTGTTGCAATTAATGGAGGATTAAATGCTGGTATTTTAGCAGCGAAGATGCTTGCAGCAAGTGATGATGACCTTCTTGTGAAATTAGAGGCATATAGTGAGACAATGAAGAATTCAGTTGTGGAAAAAGCAGAGAAACTTGACAAAGTAGGCTATAAAGATTATGAATAAAAAGAAATTATTCATATGTTTTTTCGCATTTTTTTGGATTCTTGGTGTGGCGGGGAATACAAGCCAGTCAGCCAAGGCAGAAAATGCAAAGAAGATTATTGTTGCCATTGATGCAGGACATCAAGCAAAGGGTAACAGCAAGAAAGAGCCAATTGGACCTGGAGCTAAGAAAAAGAAGGCGAAAGTTACATCAGGAACCCAAGGGATTGCCACAAAGGTAAGTGAATCAAAGCTTAATTTAGCCATTGCAAAAAAACTTAAAAAGAAACTTGAAAAGCGTGGTTATGGAGTATATATGATTCGTACCAAACAAAAGGTTAATATTAGTAATAAGCAAAGAGCCTTAAAAGCGAATAAAAGTGGAGCTTCCATTTATATTCGACTTCATGCAGATGCAGCAGGAAGCAGTATCAAAGGAGCATCTGCCTTATATCCTTCCAAGAAGAATAAGTATGTGAAGAAGTTAAGTGCGAAGAGTAAGAAGCTGTCAAAGTGTGTGCTAAACAGCTATTGTAAGAAAACAAAGTTTAAAAATCGCGGATTATATAAACGGGATGATTTAACTGGCACCAATTGGAGTAAGATTCCAGTCACATTAATCGAGATGGGATTTATGACAAATCGAAAAGAAGATAAGAAGATGCAAAAGTCATCTTATCAAGACAAGATGGCAACAGGAATTGCCGATGGAGTCGATCAATATTTTGGAAAATAATAAATGAGAGTCACATAGGAGGATAAGAATGGATTATAAAAAAGCAGGTGTAGATATTGAGGCAGGCTATAAATCAGTACAGTTAATGAAAGATAGTGTAAAAGAAACGATGAGACCTGAAGTCTTAGGAGGTCTAGGTGGATTTGCTGGTGCTTTTAGTTTGGCTAGTATTAAGAATATGGAAGAACCTGTATTACTTTCAGGAACAGATGGATGTGGAACAAAGGTTAAATTAGCATTTCTTATGGATAAGCATGATACCATTGGAATTGACGCGGTTGCAATGTGTGTTAATGACATTATCTGTTCTGGTGGAGAACCACTATTTTTCTTGGATTATATTGCATGTGGGAAAAATTATCCAGAAAAGATTGCCACTATTGTAGGTGGTGTTGCCGAAGGATGTAAACAGTCTGAATGTGCTTTAGTTGGTGGTGAAACTGCAGAACATCCAGGACTTATGCCAGAAGATGATTATGATCTTGCTGGATTTGCAGTAGGTGTTGTAGATAAAAAGGATATTGTAACTGGAGAAAATATCAAACCTGGAAATAAACTAATTGGTATTGCTTCATCAGGTGTACACAGCAATGGTTTTTCATTGGTTCGTAAAGTGTTTGAGATGACAAAAGAATCTTTAGATACATATTATGATGAATTAGGAATGACCCTTGGAGAAGCTTTAATAGCACCAACAAGAATTTATGTAAAAGCATTAAAAAGTGTGAGTAAAGCAGGAGTTACCATCAATGGATGCAGCCATATTACTGGTGGTGGGTTCTATGAAAATATTCCTAGAATGTTGCCAGAAGGAATTCATGCAGTTGTAAAGAAAGACTCATATGAAGTTCCAGCTATCTTTAAGTTATTACAAAAGACTGGTGATATTGATGAAGAAATGATGTACAATACTTACAACATGGGACTTGGTATGATTGTTGCAGTGGATGAGAATGACGTAGATGCTACACTAGAAGCATTAAAAGCAGCAGGAGAAACTGCATGTGTTGTAGGTGAAGTAAAAGCAGGAGAAAAAGGTGTTACATTATGCTAAAAGTTGCAGTTTTAGTATCTGGTGGAGGAACAAATCTCCAGGCAGTGATTGATGCAGTTGAGACTGGGAATATTACCAATGCAGTCATTGATGTTGTGATTAGCAACAATAAGAATGCCTATGGATTAGAACGAGCAAAAAAGCATAGTATTGATGCGGTGACTCTTTCTCCAAAAGATTATGAACAAAGAGAAGATTTTAACGAGGCTTTATATGATGAGTTAATGAAGCGAAAGATTGATTTGGTTGTACTTGCAGGATGCTTAGTTGTAATTCCAGACAAGATTATTAAAGCTTTTGAGAATCGTATGATTAATATTCATCCGTCTTTAATTCCATCATTTTGTGGAACTGGATATTATGGGTTGAAAGTACATGAAAAGGCACTGGAACGAGGTGTGAAAGTGTCTGGTGCTACGGTGCATTTTGTGGATGAAGGAACGGATACTGGACCAATTATAAGACAAAAAGCAGTTATAGTACGAGAAGATGATACTCCAGAAGTGCTGCAGCGACGTATTATGGAAGAGGCAGAGTGGATTCTTCTTCCAAAGACAATCGATGATATTGCTAACAATCGAATTAAAGTTGTAGATGGAAAGGTTCAAATCAAAGAATAGAAAGGAAAAAACATGAAGATTTTAATTGTCGGAAGTGGTGGAAGAGAACATGCAATTGCATGGGCTGCATCAAAGAATAAAAAAGTCGAAAAAATATATTGTGCACCAGGAAATGCAGGAATTGCTGAATTTGCTGAATGCGTTGATATTGGAGCAATGGAATTTGACAAACTTGTTTCATTTGCGAAGGAACATACCATTGATTTAACGATTATTGGAATGGATGATCCTCTTGTTGGAGGAATTGTGGACATATTTGAAGCAGAAGGTCTACGTGTTTTTGGACCAAGAGCCAATGCAGCAATTATTGAAGGATCCAAAGCATTTTCAAAGGATCTTATGAAGAAGTACGAGATTCCAACAGCGGCATATGAGAATTTTACAGATCCTCAAAAGGCATTAGAATACTTGGAAACTGTAAAGATGCCGATTGTATTGAAGGCAGATGGATTAGCACTTGGAAAAGGTGTATTAATCTGTAATACATTAGAGGAAGCAAAAGAGGGCGTTAAGACCTTGATGCTGGACAAGCAATTTGGAGATGCAGGAAATGAAATCGTAATTGAAGAATTTATGACAGGACGTGAAGTTTCTGTGCTTGCCTTCTGTGATGGAAAGACAATTCGTTGTATGACATCGGCACAAGACCATAAGCGTGCAAAAGATGGAGATAAGGGATTGAATACTGGAGGAATGGGAACATTTTCACCAAGTCCATTCTATACAAAAGAGGTGGAAGAATTCTGCGAAAAGTATGTATACCAGAAAACCATGGATGCTATGGCAGCAGAGGGACGTCCATTTACAGGAATTTTGTTCACAGGATTAATGTTGACTGAAGATGGGCCAAAAGTCTTAGAGTACAATGCAAGATTCGGAGATCCAGAAGCTCAAGTGGTACTGCCTCGCATGAAAAATGACATGATTGAAGTAATGGAAGCTTGTATTGACGGGAAATTAGATCAGATTCAATTGGAGTTTGAAGATAATGCAGCTGTCTGTGTTGTATTAGCATCAGATGGATATCCTGAGAAGTATGACAAAGGATTTGAGATTAAAGGATTGGATACTTTCAAAGAAAAAGAGGGATATTATGTATTCCATGCAGGAAGTAAGTTTGATGGTGACAAGATTGTAACCAATGGTGGAAGAGTGCTTGGAGTTACAGCCAAGGGAGAAGATTTAAAGGCTGCAAGAGCCAATGCTTATGCGGCGACAGAATGGATTGATTTTGCCAATAAATATAAGAGAAATGATATTGGAAAAGCAATTGATGAAGCATAAATGATCTGAATAGATGATATAAAACCCCATCATTTTTTGATGGGGTTTTTCTTGACCTTTTATATCCTTTATTATAGAATAAGTATAACAATTTTCCAGGGGTATACATAGAAGGTAAAGGAGGAATTAGGATGGTATTTGAGATAGATTTTAACAGTGATGAAGCGATTTATATTCAATTACACAATCAGATTATTATGGGAATTGCCACAGAAGAGTATACGCAAGGACAATCCCTACCTTCAGTAAGACAGATGGCAGAAGTTCTTGGAGTGAATATGCATACGGTGAATAAAACATATGGAATTCTAAGAGATGAAGGATTTTTGAAGGTGGATCGTCGAAGCGGAGCTGTTGTGTGGGTTGAGTCCGATTCAAAAGCAAAAGAATTAGAAGAGATGAAGGAGCGATTGTATCCTATTGTTACAAAGTGTATTTGTAAGGGAATTTCAAAAGAGGAAATCTGTCAATTAATTGATGGAATATATAGTGAGATTGGTTAGCAGGGAATGACAATTACATTTTAGGAGGACTTATGAAGAAATTACCGTTTACAAGATTAGCAAGCCGCGTATTAGATGAAGCAAAAAAGTACGCAAAAAAATGTGGAAGCTATGATATAGGAAGTATAGATTTGTTTTTTGGATTAACCAAAGTAAAAGGGACTGTGGCCTATGAAGTGATCCAGATGCATGGAGTTACGGAAGAATTGCTCAAAGAAGAAGTAAAGAGGAATTCTGTCATAGAGGAGAAGAGGGTAGTAAAGTATACTCCTCGTGCAGAGAGCATTCTAGCACTAAGTGGAAGAATTGCAGTTCGTTTTGGGAATGATTCCATTGGAACAGAACATTTGCTTTTGGCTGTCTTAAAAGATGAAGAGAATGAAGTGGTTAGATTCCTTAAGAATAAAGGGATTGCAGTGGATGGAATGTATATTGATACGCTGGTAACTATGGGGTTGGATGAAAAGGATGCGAATTCAGAGTTTGTCAATGTGTCTGCGGCAGACTATTTTTCAGAAGGCAGAGAGAATTCTATTGAAGATTTTAGTACAGATTTAACCAAACTGGCATTTGAGGATGAATTGGATCCTATGGTTGGAAGAGAAACAGAGATGAATCAAGTGCTGCAAGTTCTTTGCAGGAGAACAAAGAATAATCCATGTCTTATTGGGGAGCCAGGAGTTGGAAAAACTGCAATTATTGAAGGACTGGCAAAGAAGATTGTATTAGGGCAGGTTCCAGATACCTTAAAGGGAAAGCGTCTACTATCTCTTGATTTGACCAGAGTTGTTGCAGGAACAAAGTATCGTGGAGAGTTTGAAGAACGTATGAAGAAAATCATCACTGAAGTGGAAGATGATGATTCTATTATTTTATTTATTGATGAGATTCATACGATGATAGGAACAGGTGGTTCCGAGGGAGCTATGGATGCATCGAATATCCTAAAGCCATCCTTGGCAAGAGGAAACTTTCAATTAATTGGAGCTACAACAAGTGAAGAGTATACAAAGTATTTTGAGAAGGATGCAGCACTTGCAAGGCGTTTTCAGCCCATTCGGGTAGAACAGACTACAGTAGAGCAAACCATTGAAATCATCAAAGGAATCAAGTATAAGTTTGAAGCACATCATAGAGTATTAGTAGATGATAGTATGGCAGAAACTATTGTCAAGTTGTCAGATCGTTATATTGGGGATCGTTTTTTACCAGATAAGGCAATTGATTTGTTAGACGAATCTTGTGCTAGAAAACGAATGGAGCAGGGAAAAGGAATTGCTTCTTTGGAGGAAATTCAAAAATCAATAAAGTTGTTAAATCATCAAATGGAAGAAGCAATTTCAAATGAAGATATGTCTCTTGCAACTCGTATCAAGGAGGAAAAGCAGGATCAACAAGATCAGTTATTAAAACTTCAAAAGAAAAACCAGAGGAAGAACAATAAACTTCCAGTGTTAGAAGAATCTGATATAGAAGAAGTGATTGCTGCATGGACCAAGATTCCAATGACACAGTTACAACAAAAGGAGATGCAAAGATTGCGTCGATTAGACGACACTCTTCATAAAGAGGTCATTGGTCAGGATAAGGCAGTGACAGCGGTAGCCAAAGCTATAAAGAGAAGCAGAGTTGGATTGAATGATCCCAAAAAGCCAATTGGATCTTTCTTGTTTTTAGGACCTACAGGGGTTGGAAAAACCCAGTTATCCAAGATACTTGCAAAGACCATGTTTGGAAGAGAAGAAGATTTAATTCGTGTGGACATGTCTGAGTACATGGAAAAACACAGTGTTTCTAAAATTATTGGCTCTCCTCCAGGTTATGTTGGATTTGGGGAAGGTGGTCAGTTAAGTGAGCAGGTAAGGAATCATCCATATTCTGTAATTTTATTTGATGAGATAGAAAAAGCACATCCAGATGTGTTTAATATTCTCCTTCAAGTATTAGATGATGGACACATCACAGATACTAATGGAAGAAAAGTAGATTTTAAAAATACAATTATTATTATGACATCAAATGCTGGTGCCAATCGTATTATTTCACCAAAGAAGCTTGGATTTACAACATCTGCAGATAAGAATGGAAATCATGAAGCAATGACTCGCGGGGTGATGGAAGAAGTGCATCAGATTTTCCGACCAGAGTTTTTGAATCGAATTGATGAGACCATTGTATTTACTGTTTTGACAAAAGATGAAATCAAAAAGATTGCGAAACTGCAAATGAAAGGGTTAATCAGCCAGCTAAAGGATACTTATAATATTACGCTAAAAGTAACATCGGCTGCATATGACGTGATGACAGAAAAGGGATTTGATGAAAAATATGGTGCAAGACCATTAAAACGTGTGATTCAAAGAGAGATAGAAGATGTACTGGCAGATAAGATTTTAGAAGGAGAATTAAAAGCAGACCAAACTGTGGTTGTTGGGAAAAATAACAAAAACCTTACATTTTCTTTTCAGGATGCTAGTAAAAAGAAGTAATATATTATATAATGACAATAACAAAAGTGTACATGTAAGGAGGATAAAAACATGGCAGTAGTTACAGATTTATTTCAAAGTGAGGAGAACGGAACTGTAAGCTTTGGTGATTATACTTTAGGGACAAAAGCCAAAAAAGACGGAATTGAGTTCGAGGGGGATTTATACAAGATTAAAACCTATAAGACCATGACTAAATTAGATAAGAATGGTCAGTTGATTTTTGAATCAGTTCCAGGATCAAGTGTGCATGGATTTGTTGCAACTACAGATGGAGTTGCTTTTGATGTTGAATCAGCAGAAGATGTTCAAATCACATTGGAAGTTGAACCTGAAAAAGAATACAAAGTGTATATTGATAATACAAATGTAGGAACAATCAAGGCTAACTTAGCAGGAAAGCTTACCATTGGTGTTGAATTGAATGAGGGAAGACCTGCATCTGTTCGCGTGAAAAAGTTATAGAAAAGGACAATTATGGCAAAGGAAAAGACAGTATATTTTTGCAGTGAATGTGGACATGAGTCGTCAAAGTGGATGGGTCAGTGTCCAGGATGTAAAGAGTGGAATACCTTTGTAGAAGAAAAAGTTCTCACAAAAAAAGGAGGGGCAAAGTCCAAGAAGACTTTTGCCTCTCCTATGAATATGTCAGAGGTTGAAGCTTTGACAGAAGAGAGAATATCTACAGATATTAAGGAATTAGACCGAGTGTTAGGAGGAGGAATTGTAACTGGTTCCTTATCCTTAGTGGGAGGAGATCCTGGGATTGGGAAATCAACGCTTCTTCTACAGGTATGTAGGAATCTGGTGAATCGAAAAGAGAAAGTGCTTTATGTTTCAGGGGAAGAGTCTGCACATCAAATTAAGATGAGAGCTGAGAGAATCGGAACATTTAAAGAAGAACTTTTATTGTTTTGCGAGACTAATTTAGATGATATAAAAGAAGCAATCATTCGGAGTAAACCAAAGTTTGTTGTAATTGATTCTATTCAGACCATGTTTAGTGACGACTTAACGTCTGCAGCAGGAAGTGTTTCACAAGTTCGTGAGGTAACAGCACAGATGATGCGAATTGCCAAGGAACACAATGTAGCAGTTTTCATTGTGGGACATGTTACAAAAGAAGGAGTTGTTGCAGGACCAAGGACTTTAGAACATATGGTTGATACTGTATTATATTTTGAAGGAGAGCGAGAAGCAGCATACCGGATTTTGCGAGGGGTAAAGAATCGTTTTGGTTCTACCAATGAAATTGGAGTATTTGAGATGCGAAGCAATGGGCTGGTAGAAGTGGCGAATCCATCACAGATTATGCTCAATGGAAGACCTGTGGATGCCTCAGGTTCTGTTGTTGTCTGTTCCATGGAAGGAACCAGACCTATTTTAATTGAAATCCAGGCATTGATTTCGCCAACTAGTTTTCAAATGCCAAGAAGGACTGCAGTGGGGATTGATTACAATCGAGTGAATTTACTAATGGCTGTCTTAGAAAAGAGAGTTGGACTTCATCTTGGAGGCTGCGATGCCTATGTAAATCTTGCAGGAGGAATGCGCCTTGGAGAACCAGCCATAGACCTAGGAGTTATTGTGGCAATTGCATCAAGTTATAAGAATGTGCCAGTTGCAGAGGATACGATTATATTTGGCGAGGTTGGACTTGTAGGAGAAGTGAGAGGTGTTTCTCATGGAGAACAGAGAATCAAGGAAGCAAAAAAACTTGGATTTAAAACTTGTATTTTGCCAAAAGCTAATGTGGATGCCATGCAGCAAAAGGTAGACATGAAATTAATTGGTGTCTCAAATGTACGAGAAGTGCTTGAATGTATATAGAAAATACTTTATATTATAGAGTATTATGATGATTTTGGAGGAAAACCATGGAAGAAACCGTTTCAAAGAATTTTATAGAGCAGGAAATAGAAAAAGATTTACAAGAGGGGCGTTATAAGGAAGTTGTAACAAGATTTCCGCCAGAACCTAATGGATATTTGCATATTGGGCATGCAAAATCAATTCTTTTGAATTCAGGGCTGGCAAAAGAGTATCAAGGAACATTTCACTTCCGTTTTGATGATACCAACCCAACAAAGGAAAAGACAGAGTATGTGGATTCAATTAAAGAAGATATCGACTGGCTTGGATGTGATTATAAAGATCATATTTATTTTGCATCTGACTGTTTTGACCGTATGTATGAGTGTGCGGAATTTTTGATTCAGAAGGGGAAAGCATATGTATGTGATTTGACTCCAGAAGAGATTCGTGAATATAGAGGGACTTTAACAGAACCTGGAAAGAATAGTCCATATCGTGATCGTACACCAGAAGAAAACCTTGATTTGTTTCGAAGAATGAAGGCAGGAGAATTTGAAGATGGTTCTAAAGTTCTTCGTGCAAAGATTGATATGACATCAGGAAACATTAATATGAGAGATCCGATTTTATATCGTATTGCTCGTATGGAACATCACAACACAGGGAATAAATGGTGTATTTACCCAATGTATGATTTTGCACATCCACTGGAAGATGCATTTGAGGGGATTACACATTCCATTTGTACACTTGAATTTGAAGACCACAGACCACTTTATGACTGGGTAGTACAAGAATGTGAATTTGACTGTCCACCGAGACAGATTGAGTTTGCAAAGCTCTATCTTGAGAATGTAGTCACAGGAAAGCGTTATATTAAGAAGCTTGTTGATGATGGAATTGTTGATGGCTGGGATGACCCAAGACTAGTTACATTGTCAGCTTTAAGAAGAAGAGGCTATACACCAGAATCTATTCAGCAGTTTATGAATTTAGTCGGAGTGACAAAGAGTCATGGTGCTGTTGATATGGCAATGCTGGAATACTGCATTCGTGATGACTTAAAATTAAAAAGACCAAGAGTCGCAGCAGTGCTTGACCCTATTAAGTTGGTCATTACCAATTATCCAGAAGATCAAGTGGAATATCTGGAAGCGAAGAATAATCAGGAAAATGAAGCCATGGGAACAAGAGAAGTTCCTTTCTGCAAAGAACTATATATTGAACGAGAAGATTTTAAAATTGAAAAACCTAAAAAGTATCGTCGTTTTTATGTGGGAAATGAAGTTCGTTTAATGAATGCTTACTTTGTGACATGTACAGATTATGAGACAGATGAAGATGGAAAGGTTACAACCATTTATGGAACTTATGATCCAGAGTCAAAGGGTGGAAACAGTCCAGATGGAAGAAAAGTACGTGGAACCATTCATTGGATTGCAGCACCATTTGCAAAAAAGGCAGAAGTTCGTTTGTATGAGAATATTGTAGATGAAGAAAAGGGTGTTTATGATGAAGATGGAAACATAAACCTTAATCCTAATTCTTTGACTGTCATTAAAGATGCATATGTGGAACCTGCGTTAGAAGAATACGGACCTGGAGATAGTTTTCAATTTATGCGGGATGGATATTACTGCATTGATACAAAGGATTCAACAAAAGAGAATATGGTATTTAACAGGATTGTCAGCTTAAAGAGTTCGTACAAGCCAAGTTAGAGAGGAAAGAGGGTGCTTTTTTGGCATCCTCTTTAACATTTGTCCAATGTTTTTTCTCAAAAAGAGAATTTAATCAAAATAAATTATTATTTTCTCTTGCATTTTTTTGGAGTGGTGTTATACTATACCTTGTAGTTAGCACTCGAGAAGTAAGAGTGCTAACAATAAAATGACAATGATAGTATGTTTTATATTTAGGAGGTAATTTTATGAAGTTAACACCATTAGGAGACAGAGTTGTCTTAAAACAAGTTGAAGCAGAGACAACAACAAAGTCAGGGATTGTACTAACGACCGCATCTCAAGAAAAGCCACAAGAAGCTGAAGTTGTTGCAGTAGGACCAGGAACTGAAGAAGTAAAGATGGAAGTTACAGCTGGCCAAAAGGTTATTTATTCTAAATATGCTGGAACAGAAGTGAAATTAGAAGATGAAGAATATATTGTAGTAAGACAAAGTGATATTTTAGCAGTTGTTGAGTAGATTTGGAGGAATATAAATTATGGCAAAGGAAATCAAATACGGAATTGAAGCTAGAAAAGCATTAGAAGCTGGGGTAAACCAACTTGCAGATACTGTAAGAGTTACCATTGGACCAAAAGGACGTAACGTTGTATTAGACAGATCTTTTGGAACACCACTTATTACAAATGATGGTGTAACCATTGCAAAAGAAATCGAATTAGAAGATGGTTTTGAAAACATGGGGGCACAAATTGTAAAAGAAGTTGCCACAAAGACAAATGACGTAGCTGGAGATGGAACAACAACAGCTACAGTTCTTGCACAGGCAATGGTAAACGAAGGAATGAAGAACTTAGCAGCTGGAGCAAATCCAATTATTCTTAGAAAAGGTATGAGAAAAGCTACAGAAACAGCAGTAGATGCAATTGCTGAGATGAGCAGCAAGGTGAATGGAAAAGATCAGATTGCTAAAGTTGCAGCAATTTCAGCTGGAGACGAAGAGGTTGGAGAATTAGTAGCTGACGCTATGGATAAAGTTTCAAATGATGGCGTTATTACAATCGAAGAATCTAAGACAATGAAGACAGAATTAGATTTAGTAGAAGGTATGCAGTTTGACCGTGGATATTTATCAGCTTATTTCTCAACAGATATGGAAAAGATGGTTGCAGAATTAGAAGATCCATATATTTTAATTACAGACAAAAAGATTGTGAATATTCAAGATATTCTACCAATCCTAGAACAAATCATTCAAAATGGTAAGAAGTTGTTAATCGTTGCAGAAGATATTGAAGGTGAAGCACTTACGACTTTAATTGTAAATAAATTGCGTGGAACATTCTCAGTTTGTGCAGTTAAGGCTCCAGGATATGGAGATCGCAGAAAAGCAATGTTAGAAGATATTGCAATTTTAACAGGTGGTACTGTTATTTCTGAAGAACTAGGAATGGATTTAAAAGAAACTCAAATTGAACAGCTTGGACGTGCAAAATCTGTCAGAGTTGAAAAGGAAAATACTGTGATTGTAGATGGAGAGGGTGCAAAAGCTGATATTGCATCACGTATTGAACAAATCAAAGAACAAATCGCAGATACAACTTCTGAATTTGACAAAGAAAAATTACAAGAAAGACTTGCAAAATTATCAGGTGGAGTTGCGGTTATTCGTGTTGGTGCTGCAACAGAAACAGAGATGAAGGAAAGTAAGTTACGTATGGAAGATGCCCTTGCAGCTACAAAGGCAGCAGTAGAAGAGGGAATTATCTTTGGTGGAGGATCTGCTTATATCCACGCTTCAAAAGAAGTTGCTAAGATGGCAGAATCTTTAGAAGGAGACGAGAAGACTGGAGCAAATATTATTCTTAAAGCATTAGAAGCTCCATTGTTCCACATTTCAGCAAACGCTGGATTAGAAGGATCTGTTATTATTAACAAGGTAAAAGAAGAAAAAGTTGGAATGGGATTTGACGCATTAAACGAAGTTTATGTAGATATGATTGAAGCAGGAATTATTGACCCAGCCAAAGTTACAAGAAGTGCATTACAAAATGCAACATCTGTAGCATCTACATTATTAACAACAGAATCTGTAGTATCAAATATTAAAGAGGATGCACCAGCAGGAATGCCAGGAGCACCAGCAGGAATGCAGGTAATGTAATTATCTGACCATTTCATAAAATAAAATATCTAGAATTTGCCGCATTAGTTATAATTATCAACTAATGCGGTTTTTTTAATTGACAAGAAATAATATTTTTTATAAACTAGACAAATGAAATTAAATTTTGTATAATGCATTTAATGCAAAAAAACAAAAAGTGCTTTTCTAATATTGTTTTACAATGTATAATAGACAAAGATACTATTTAAAAGAAGAAAGAGGTGTGTTTCGTGTATAAGATAGTAAAAAAACAGACACTGAACAATTTGGTGGAATTGATGGAGATTCATGCGCCATATGTTGCAAAAAAGTGTGAACCAGGGCAGTTTATTATTATTCGTGTAGATGAAGATGGGGAGAGAGTACCATTGACCATTGCTGATTACGATAGGGAAAAAGAAACTGTTACTATTATTTATCAAATCGTAGGATATACAACGGAATTATTGAGCAAGAAAAAAGAAGGCGAATTTGTAACTGATTTTGTAGGTCCGTTGGGACAACCTGCTGAGTTAGAAAAGAAAGATCGTGTCATTGGTGTGGCAGGTGGAGTTGGTGCAGCACCACTATATCCACAACTAAGAAAACTTGCTAAACTTGGAACCAAGGTAGATGTTATTATTGGTGGTAAGAGTGCAGAGTATGTTCTATTGAAGGAATTATTTGAAGAATTCTGTGACAATGTTTACATTGCAACAGATGACGGAAGCTTAGGAACAAAGGGATTTGTTACAACTGTATTAGAAGAGAAGATTGCTGCCGGAGTTAAGTTTGATGAAGTAATTTCCATTGGACCTTTAATTATGATGAAGAATGTTGTAAAGATAACAAAACAGCATAATATCCCAACAATGGTTTCTTTAAATCCTATTATGATTGATGGAACTGGTATGTGTGGAGGATGTCGTGTAACCATCGGTGGTGAGACAAAGTTTGCATGTGTAGACGGACCAGATTTTGACGGTTTCAAAGTTGATTTTGATGAATGTATGAAGCGTCAAACTATGTTTAAAGAAGAAGAACATCAATGTAAGATAGGAAGAGGTGAATAATCATGGCAAATATGAGCCTAACAAAAGTACCAATGCCAGAACAAGACCCTAATGTACGTAATAAGAACTTTGAAGAAGTAACTTTAGGATATACAAAAGAGATGGCAATGGAAGAAGCAACTCGCTGTTTGAATTGTAAGAATAAACCTTGTGTCAATGGATGCCCAGTGAATGTACCGATTCCAGAATTTATTGAAAAGGTTGCAGCTGGAGATTTTGAAGGTGCATACCAAGTTATTACAAGTGAGAATGCATTACCAGCAATTTGTGGACGTGTCTGTCCTCAAGAAAATCAATGTGAAGGTAAATGTGTTCGTGGAATTAAAGGAGAGGCTGTTGGAATCGGACGTATGGAACGATTTGTAGCAGATTATCATATGGCCAATGCAAAGCCAGCTCAGGTTAAGATTGAAAAGAATGGCAAAAAAGTTGCTGTTGTTGGATGTGGACCAGCTGGAATTACATGTGCTGGAGAATTAATTAAAAAGGGATATGACGTAACTGTATTTGAAGCTTTACATAAAGCTGGTGGTGTATTAAGTTATGGTATTCCTGAATTCCGTCTACCAAAGGATTTGGTAGCAAAGGAAATTGAATCTGTAGAGAAACTTGGAGTTAAGATTGAAACTAACGTCATTGTTGGACGTTCTGTTACCATTGATGAATTAATGGAAGATGGATACGAAGCAGTATTTGTAGGAAGTGGAGCAGGATTGCCACGTTTCCTTAACATTCCAGGAGAGAACTTATTAGGTGTTTATTCAGCAAATGAATTCTTGACTCGTGTCAACTTAATGAAGGGATACAAATTCCCAGAAGTAGCAACTCCAGTGAAGATTGGAAAGAAAGTTGCCGTTGTAGGAGCAGGAAATGTAGCAATGGATGCTGCTAGAACAGCGAAGCGTTTGGGAGCGGAAGAAGTATACATTGTATATCGTCGTAGCGAAGAAGAAGCACCAGCACGTTTAGAAGAATTACACCATGCAAAAGAAGAAGGAATTATTTTCAGATTCTTAAATAATCCAGTTGCTGTCAAAGGAAACGAAGACGGATGGGTAGACAAAATGGAGATTGTAAAGCAGGAACTTGGAGAACCAGATGCATCTGGAAGAAGACGTCCAGTTCCAATTGAAGGATCAAATTATGATCTTGACGTTGATACTGTTGTTATTGCAATTGGTCAAAGTCCAAATCCATTAATTCGTCACACAACTCCAGGACTTGATGTTCAAAAATGGGGTGGAATTATTGTTGATGAAGATACAATGAAGACAAGCAAAGAAGGAGTATACGCTGGAGGAGATACTGTAACAGGTGCTGCAACAGTTATTCTTGCAATGGGGGCTGGTAAAACAGCAGCTGCAGCCATTGATAAGAAATTAATGGGAGAGTAGGAGGACCAAACTATGAGTAAAACTATTTTTCAAACAAAGGTCAATGAATTAGGTGACCAAGTTGAAGCCTTTTTTGATGAAGGAATGTTTGTTCTTTTTGGAGAAAATGTGCCAGATACACTAAAAGATTTTTGTCATTTTATTGATGTGAAGCCTATTGCAGGAGAGATTGTTCCAGGAGACAGTTTAGATATTGATGGTTCTATTTACAAAATCACAGCAGTTGGAAATATTGCACAGTCTAATCTAGAAACACTAGGACACTTGACCGTTGTATTTAGCGGAGCATCAGAAGCTGGTTTACCAGGAAGTATTTGTGTAGAAGCAAAACCTATGCCAAGATTGTCTGAAGGATCACAAATTTCAATTTTAAAAGAAGAATAAAATGTATTATTAAGTGAGGGGATTTCATATGGAGTCTCCTTGCTTTTTCATTGTATTGGAAAGGAAAATGTATGATAGAAGCAGTTATTTTTGATATGGATGGGTTGATGTTTGATACAGAAACTTTGGCTGTTCCTGCGTGGGAATGGGTGGCAAAGGAATTAGGATATCCAATACAAGAAGAACATGTATATAATATTTTTGGAAAAGGAGTCGATCAAATCGAAAACTATTTTTCTGAAATCTGTCATGGAAATTTTGATTTTGAGACATCATGGAATATGAAATTAAACTATGTTACAGATTGGGTGAAGGAAAATGGAGTTCCAATTAAGTCTGGATTAATCAACCTGTTAGAATATTTGAATGGAGATTACAAAATGGCGGTGGCAAGTTCTACCAACGGAAGCGAAGTGAATCGTTATCTTAAGATGGCAGAGGTGGATACTTATTTTGATACTGTTATTTCAGGAGACATGGTGGAGAAGGGAAAGCCTGCACCAGATATATTCCTAAAGGCAGCTAGTACCATAGGTGTTCAGCCTCAAAACTGTCTTGTGTTAGAGGATGCATTGTCAGGAATTGCTGCAGCCAGTGCAGCGGGTATGAAGTCAATTATGATACCAGATAAGATAGAACCAGACGAGAGAACCAGACAATTGTGTTTGTGTGAAAAACAAAATCTAAATGAAGTCATTGATGTATTAGAAAAAATGAATTAAATCAAGGAAATGTCGTTGACAAAAAGACATTTTTTTGGTATATTTACTAGCTATAAATCAAAATAAAAACGAATGAGAAAGCGAGGAAAAAATGGGTAAATTGATTGGACAGGGAATTACATTTGATGACGTATTATTAGTACCAGGATATTCAGAGGTAATTGCAAATGATGTGGATACAAATACACGTTTGACAAATAAGATTACATTGAATATTCCATTAATGAGTGCAAGTATGGATACTGTTACAGAACATCGCATGGCGATTGCAATGGCAAGACAAGGTGGAATCGGAATTATTCATAAGAATATGAGTATTGCAGCGCAGGCGGATGAAGTAGATAAGGTTAAGCGTTCTGAGAACGGAGTCATCACAGATCCTTTCTCATTATCTCCAGAGCATACAATTCAAGATGCAGATGATTTAATGGCGAAGTTTAGAATTTCAGGAGTTCCAATCACAGAAGGAACAAAGCTTGTAGGAATTATTACAAATCGAGATTTGAAGTTTGAACCAGATTTCACTAAGAAGATTAAGGAATCTATGACAACAAAGGATCTTGTGACAGCAGAAGAAGGAATCACATTAGAAGAAGCAAAGAAAGTTCTTGCAAAGGCAAGAAAAGAAAAACTTCCAATTGTAGATAAAGACTTTAATTTAAAAGGGTTAATCACAGTAAAGGATATTGAAAAGCAGATTAAGTATCCAAATGCTGCAAAGGATTCTCAGGGAAGACTTTTATGTGGTGCTGGAGTTGGTGTAACAGCAGATGTTTTAGAGCGTGTAGAAGCTCTTGTAAAGGCTCATGTAGATGTTATTGTTGTGGATTCTGCTCATGGACATTCTGCCAATGTATTGCGTGTGATTCGTATGGTAAAAGATGCTTATCCTGAATTACAAGTAATCGCTGGGAATATTGCTACAGCAGAAGGTGCAAGGGCATTGATTGATGCAGGTGCAGACTGTGTCAAAATTGGAATCGGACCTGGATCTATTTGTACAACTCGTGTTGTATCAGGAATTGGTGTACCACAAGTGACAGCAATTATGAATGCATACGAAGAAGCAAAAAAAGCTAACATACCTATTATTGCAGATGGAGGAATTAAGTATTCTGGAGAGATTACAAAGGCCATTGCAGCTGGAGCCAATGTTTGTATGCTTGGAAGTATGCTTGCTGGATGTGATGAGAGTCCTGGAGACTTTGAATTATACCAGGGAAGAAAGTACAAAGTATATCGTGGAATGGGATCTTTGGCAGCTATGGAGAACGGAAGCAAAGACCGTTATTTCCAAAGCAATGCAAAGAAATTAGTTCCAGAAGGAGTCGAAGGACGCGTTGCGTACCGAGGAACTCTTGAAGATACTGTATTCCAATTACTTGGTGGGTTAAGATCAGGAATGGGATATTGTGGAGCACAGACAATTGAAGAATTAAAAGAAAAAGGACAGTTTGTACAGATTACAGCTGCTTCTTTAAAAGAAAGTCATCCTCATGATATTCAAATTACAAAGGAAGCACCAAATTACAGTGTAGAATAGAAGGAAGATAGAAACAAAAGAGTTGAAACGTAATTGTTTCAGCTCTTTTTTTCTGCACTCACATAAAGCTTTAGTACATGCTCCCAGTTAATTAAAGAAAACCAGTTATTAATATAGTCTGACCTACGATTTTGATATTGAAGATAGTAGGCGTGTTCCCAAAGGTCAATGCAAAGAAGAGGTTTTTGCTGACGAGTAAGGGGTGTATCCTGATTAGGAGTGGAAGTTATGTCTAAAGTATTTTGATTTAAAACAAGCCAAACATAGCCAGAACCAAAGAGTGCCATACACTGTTCCAGAAACTTGTTTAAAAAGTTATCGAAAGAACTAAAATCTTCTGTTAATTTTTTGAAAAGAGAATCTTTTGGAAGGGAAAAGGAAGGACTGTTCATTGAATCAAAATATAATTGATGATTATATACCCCGCCTGCATTTCGTATGACCTGAGTTTGAAGGGGTTCAGGGAGTGTATGGGCATTTTGAATTAATGATTCCATGGTCATTTTTTGTAGTTTAGGATGTGGCTTTAAAGTGGCGTTGAGTCCTTTTACATAGGCTGCGTAATGTTCCTGATGATGAAACACAAGAACCTCATGGTCAAGGAATGGTTCAAGAGCATAATAAGAGTAGGGTAAAGGTGAGATTGTAAAGGGATAAGTTTCGTTCATAATTGATTCCTTTTTTATATATTTACGCGTAAGAGATAAAAATATTCGAGAAAGATGCAAGAGTGTTGTTCTTGACATTATATTTTACAAGAGTACAATAGTTAACATAGTTAGATAAAGGAGGGCATATGAATCAAAGAGAAGTTGCAATAGAAGTATTAGACAAGATGCAGGGAAGCTGTCCCAATCAACTTTTTCAGAAAATTAATGATTTTGATCATGGAATTATATTCGTTTGTATGTATTTAGATTGTCAAGAGCAAGAAGTGATTGCAGGGGATATTGCCAATGAGATGAAGGTAAGTACGGCCAGAGTGGCAACTCTTTTAAAGAAGATGGAGCAAAGACATCTAATACGAAAGTATCATTCTCCCAAAGATGCCAGAAAGACAGTGGTAGAAATTACAGAAGAGGGGAAGTCTTTTGTTGAAGGAAAAAGAGAAAAGGCAATCAGCAAGATGGAACATATTATAGATGAAGTGGGAAAAGAAGAGATGGAAGTATTTATTGAAACACTTCACAAAATAGGAAAGGCTGTTGCAGACTAGAGAATTAAGAGCAGAAAGGGAAAATTATGTTATCAAAGTTCAGTGTACGAAAACCATTTACAGTGATTGTAGGAATCGTACTGATTATTATTTTAGGGGTTGTATCTTTTTCAAAGATGACAACAGATTTGCTGCCTAGTATGGAGATGCCATATGCATTGGTTATGACAACTTATCAAGGGGCGTCACCAGAACAGGTGGAAACAACGGTTACAAAGCCTGTAGAGCAGTCTATGGCTACGGTATCGAATATTAAGGAAGTAACATCATATTCTAGCGAGAATATGTCTGTTGTCATGCTTGAATTTGAGGGCGATGCCAATATGGATACAGCATCCTTGGACATGAAAGAAAAGCTTGATATGATTAAGGGGTATTGGCCAGACGAAGTTGGAACATCAACGATTATGAAGTTGAATCCTAATATGATGCCAGTGTTAGTTACGGCTCTAGACTCTGATCAATTAGATACCACCCAGCTTTCTAAATTGGTGAACGATAAGGTTTCTCCATCAATTGAGGCTGTAGAAGGGGTTGCATCTGTAAATAAAACAGGAATGTTAGAGGAAAATCTTCATGTAATTATAAATGAGGACAAAATTAAATCTCTAAATAAACGTGTTCAAAAAGCCATGGAAGGCCAGTTTGATGAAGCACAGGCCAAGCTAGATAAAACAAAAAGTAAGTTGGAAAGTGGGAAAAAACAACTAGATTCCCAATCTCAAAAGCTAAACCAGACCCTTGCAAAAGCACAGACCTCTTTGTTGGATGGAAAGCTAACCATTGCACAAAAAGAGGTAGAAATTACAAGTGCAATTACAAATCTTCAGAATCAAAAAATGGCTCTCCAAATTGCAAAGGGGACATTAGAGACACAGGTTGATACATTAAAAGATCAGTTGGAAAATGAAACAAATGCCGCCGCAAAAGAACAGCTTAAACTTCAAATTTCGGAGTTAGAAAAGCAGTCATCTGTTTTATCAGGAAATATTAAAACCTTAGATGCTAATATTGGAAAACTTGAGGCTGCATTAAAGGAGATTCAAAAGGGAAAGAAAACCTTAGATACAAACTTAACCAAACTACAAATTCAAGGAAATACTGCAAATCAAAAAATTACTTCTGGAGCCATTAGCATTGCACAGGGGGAAAGTGGTATATCAGCTGGACAACAGCAGTTAGACAGCAGTAAAGCAGCGGCAAAAGCAGCAGCGAATTTGAAAGATAAAATTACAGTCGATACAGTAAAACAATTATTAGTTGCTCAGAATTTTGAGATGCCAGCTGGTTATATTACAGAAGACAATGTGAAGTATTTAGTTCGCGTGGGAGACAAAGTAGAAAGTCAGGATGAACTAGAGAATTTGGAATTAATGGATTTGGGGATTGATGGATTTGCACCGATTACATTAAGCGATGTTGCAGATGTAGCAGTTGTAAATAACAAAGATGATATTTACTGTAGAGTAAACGGAAATGACGGAGTTTTACTTACAGTACAAAAACAAAATAATTATTCAACTGCCGATGTATCCAGCCGAATTGCCGATAAACTAGATACTTTGACAAAGGAAAATAAAGGTCTTCACTATAACAATATTATGGATCAAGGAGTTTACATCAATATGATTGTAAATTCAGTGCTTCAAAATCTAGGAATGGGAGCAGTTCTTGCTATTTTGATTTTATTCTTTTTCCTAAAAGATATAAAACCAACGTTTGTAATTGCATGTTCTATACCGATTAGTGTGGTGTTTGCCATTGTTATGATGTATTTTAGTGGAATTACTTTAAATGTTATTTCACTTTCTGGATTAGCCTTAGGTGTTGGTATGCTGGTGGATAATTCCATTGTAGTTATTGAAAATATTTACAGGCTGAGAAAGCAGGGAATTCCAGTAAAAGAAGCAGCGATTACAGGAGCGAAACAAGTGGCTGGAGCCATTGCAGCATCAACCCTTACAACCATATCTGTATTTCTTCCAATTGTATTTACAACAGGAATCACAAGAAAGTTGTTTGTGGATATGGCTTTGACCATTGGATATTCCTTAATTGCAAGTTTGATCATTGCATTGACCCTTGTGCCAATGATGTCAGCAGGATTACTGCATCGTGTTACTGAAAAAGAAAATAAGCTAGTAAATCGTATACGAGATATATATGTTCGTCTATTAAATCGAGTTTTAGATAAAAAAGTCATAGTAATTGTTCTTGTATTTATATTATTTGGAGCTTCTATTTTTGGAGCAACCAAAATGGGAACATCTTTAATGCCAAGTATGGACAGTACGCAGATGAGTCTTAGTATCGAGATGGAAAAGGGAAGCAGTAAGAAAGAAACAGCAGCCATGACAGATACGGTAATGAAAAAAGTACGTGAAATCTCAGATGTGGACAGTGTAGGAGCTATGATGCAAAGCAGTTCTTCTTCATCTGTCAGTATGTCTTCACTGTCAGGAAGCAGTAGTTCTAACGATACGACTTCAAGTATGTATATTTTGTTAAATGAAAATAAAAAACAGTCCAACAAAGAAATTAAAAATGAAATTATAAAAAAGACAAAGAAATTTGATTGTAAAATCGAAGTTCAGGAATCACAAATGGATATGAGTGCATTAGGAGGAAGTGGAGTTTCTGTTGAAATCAAGGGAAATGACATGGAAAAACTTCAGGAAATTGCCAATGATGTGGCGGAAAAAGTAAAAAGTGTTCCTGGAACGAAAAATATAAATAGTGGAGTAGAAGATACAACGCCAGATATTCATATTCGTGTAAACAAAGCTAAGGCAACCACATATGGATTAACCGTTGCCACTGTATATCAACAATTGAATTCAAAACTTCAAGATGCTTCAAAGGCAACAACCTTAGAAGAAGGAGAAGAAGACTGGGATGTAAAGGTTTCTGACGGAGCCAAAGAGAATATGAAACAAAGTGATCTAAAGAATATTAAGATTACAGGAACGAAAAATGGAGAGAGTAAAAGTGTAAAACTTGGAAAGATTGCAACGTTATCACAGAGTAAGAGTTTATCAACGATTACTCGAAATTCTCAGGAACGTATGGTAACTGTAACAGCAGAAGTGAAGGATAATTACAATGTTGGATTGGTCAGCAATAAGGTTTCTTCTAAGTTAAAAGCGTGTAATGTTCCAACGGGATATTCTTATAAAATGGCAGGAGAATTAGAATCTATTAATGATACTACAAGTCAGATTGGATTAATGTTGCTCCTTGCAATTGTATTTATGTATTTGATTATGGTGGCACAGTTCCAGTCATTAAAATCGCCATTTATCATTTTATTTACGATTCCATTAGCATTTACAGGTGGACTTCTTGGTTTATTTGTAGCTGGAAAAGATTTAAGTATTATTGCTATGATTGGTTTCGTTATGCTGGCAGGTATTATTGTAAATAATGGAATTGTACTTGTAGATGCCATTAATCAGCTTCGTGAAGGTGGAATGGAGTTAAAAGATGCAGTTCTTCAGGCAAGTTCCATGAGACTTCGTCCAATCTTTATGACTGCAATTACAACCATATTAGGATTATCGACGATGGCAATTGGACTTGGAAGCGGGGCAGATATGGTACAGCCAATGGCAATTGTAACAATTGGTGGATTGATTTATGGAACTTTGTTGACATTAGTCTTTATACCTTGTATCTATATGATTTTCAATCGAAAAAAAGGAAATTAGTTTCTTACAAAAATGTTAAATAAATTCGTATTTCTTTACAAGCGAATAGAATAAAGATATAATAAGTTTGAATCATGTCATATGCTTGGCATGATTCTTATTTATAGAATGAGAAAGTTTATAAGACTTTGGGAGTGTTATGATGAAAGATAATCGTGTAAATTTATTTGGTGTGATTCCAAAATATGCAGTGATTCCGTTGATTTGTTCCTTTTTGTTTAATTCATTAATATACAGTGGAACAATGATGTTATGTAAGAATTTGAAGCATTATGATTTTACTACGGGCTTTGATCGTATGGTTCCAGTGATTCCTAGCTTTGTTAGCATTTATTTAATATGCTATGTCTTCTGGATTGTGAATTATATTTTAATTGGAAGAGTGAGTAAGGAGCATATGTACCGTTTTTTAGTAGGTGATTTTTTGTCACGTATTATATGTGGTATGTTCTTTGTGCTTTTGCCAACAACGTTAGTAAGACCAGAGATTGTAGGGAATGGTGTATGGGAACATGCTTTACGATTTGTATATTCTGTAGATCAGTCTGCGAATTTATTTCCATCGGTCCATTGTCTTGTTAGCTGGTTTTGTTACATAGGAATCAGGGGGGAGAAGTCTGTATCCAAAGGATATCGGATTTTCTCATGTGTATTTGCAATCTTGGTTTGTGTTTCAACTCAGGTTACAAAGCAGCACTATGTAGTAGATATTGCAGGTGGGATATTCCTTGCTGAGATTTGTTTTCAAATTGGCAAGAGAACTCAGATGTACAAGAAATTAGAAGATATATTTACAAGAGTCAACCAATTCGTACATCTAGAACCATCGCGAGAGGTAGGGTATGAAAAGTAAAAAAAGTATCATTGGAAATGCTATATTTTTTATAGCATTGTTTGGATTGACCTTTTATGCGATATTCAAGAACAATGAATTAAGTGAGTTAAGTCAGGTAATTCAAAGTGTCAAACCGGTTTATTTTATCATAGGTTTTGTTATGATTAATCTGTTTGTATGGTGTGAATCATATATTATACATCGGATGCTGAAGGTATTACGGTATAAGGTTCCAAAAAGAAACTGTGTCAAGTATTCTTATGTAGGATTCTTTTTCAGCTGTATTACTCCATCAGCCACAGGCGGTCAGCCAGCACAGCTTTTTTATATGAATCGAGACAATGTAGATGTTTCTGTGGGAACAGTTGTACTTATGATTGTAACGATTTTGTACAAGTTTGTGCTTGTGTTTTTAGGTGCTTTGATTTTTATATTTAAACATGGATTAATTTCAAACTATATTTCAGATGTTGTGTTTTTCTTCTATTTAGGAATTGCATTGAATGTATTTTGTGTTGCATTTATGCTGCTTTTAGTGTTTGAACCAACACTTGCATCTACGATTTTACTTGGTTTGATTCATGGACTTGAGAAGATTCATATTCTCAAAAAGAAGGAAGAGAGAATTGAGAAAATCGAGATTTCTATGATTGAATACCATAGAGCGGCAGCAGTAATTAAAGAACACAAAGGAATGATAGTAGAAGGATTTGTGGTTTCTTTAATTCAAAGATTGATTCATTTTTCTGTGACATATTTAGTGTTTCGTGCCCTTGGATTGTCAACCCTTGGAGCCATTGATATTGTAGCACTGCAAAGTGTGATTTCTATTTCAGTTGATATGCTTCCATTACCTGGGGGAATGGGTATAAGCGAAGGATTATTCTTGAGTATCTTTAGAAAGATTTTTCAAGGGAAACTTTTGTATCCAGCAATGCTGTTAAGCAGAGGGATTAGTTATTATGCATTGGTAATTATTAGTGCAGTTATGACTTGCGTTGCACATTTAACTATTAAACGAAAAGAGTAGAGGCGGTATGATATGATAGGATTTTATAATATATCTGTAATTCTTACGTATGCAGGAGTTATCAGTGCAACATTTGGTATGAGTGCAGCATTTCATGGGAATTTTAAGATTGCAATGTTGTGTTTAATGTTGTCAGGTTTTACAGATATGTATGATGGAACAGTAGCAAAGATGATTGAGAGAACTCCAGATGAAAAGAAATTTGGAATTGAGATTGATTCTTTATGTGATTTGGTGTGTTTTGGGGTATATCCAGTTGTGATAGGATATTGTTTTGGAATGGATCAGTGGTATTCAAAAATTATTTATATGATGTACATATTAGGAGCAGTCATTCGATTGGCATACTTTAATGTAACAGAAGAACAACGACAAGGAGTGACAACGGAGAGAAGAAAGCATTATCAAGGACTGCCAGTAACGTCAGTCGCATTGATTCTGCCAATTGTATATCAATTGCGAAGATTTTTCTTTGATGTATTTCCATACATCTATGTTGGAGCTATACTCATTATCGCATTATTGTTTGTAATTGATTTTAAGGTGTTTAAACCAGGAAAGAAGTGTATGTTGGGATTTGTTATAGCTGGTGCTATTGTCGCAATTAAAATGTTTTGTTTTTAGAGGTGAGAGCAATGAAGTATATCAATGAAAAAGGCCAATTAGTAACAGAAGATTCATCACAGGATTGTTTCCTGAAATTTATATATTCATCTATGGCAGGGCGAGTATCTTTAAAGCTGCTCACAAGACCATGGGTTTCTAAATTTGGGGGTGCATTTTTAAGCACTCCTTTTTCCAAATGCTTTATTTCTAGTTTTATTCAAAACAATCATATTCCAATGGCAGATTATGAGAAAACCACATATAAATCTTATAATGATTTCTTTACTAGGAAAATAAAAGCAGGGAAACGACCAATTCCAGAAGATGAGAATGTTTTGTTTAGTCCTTGTGACTGTAAAGTTTCTGTTTATCCCATTTATGATAATACTACATTTGTAATTAAGAATACCTTGTACACCGTAGAATCGTTATTGAAGCATAGAAAACTTGCAAAGAGATTTCGTGATGGATATGCGGTAGTTTGTAGATTAACTGTAGATGATTATCACAGATATTCTTATATTGATGATGGGGAAAAAAGTTATAATTATTTTATTCCAGGGATTTATCATACAGTGAATCCAATTGCCAATGATTATGCGGCTATTTATTCAGAGAATGCAAGAGAATATACGATGATGAAAACGAAGCATTTTGGAAATGTAGTACAGATGGAAGTAGGAGCTTTGATGGTTGGAAGAATTAAGAATCATCAGGGAATGGGTCCAATGAAAAGAGGGACAGAGAAGGGCTATTTTGAATTTGGAGGTTCAACAATTGTACTTCTCTTTGAAAAAAACAGGGTCAATATTGATCAGGAACTGCTAAAGCGTACAGAGGAGCAGTGTGAGACAAAGGTGAAACTTGGACAGAGAATAGGATATAAGAAGTAGGGATAGAATATGTCAAGATATCATAAATTATCAAAAGAGCTTCAAGAAAGAATTATAGAAGACAGGAAAGAACAGAAAATAAATCCGTATCGCACCAATGACAGGCAGATTATTCGAGAAAATCCTAAATGGGATAAGGCCAATTTATGGAGACCAGCGTTTGTAAGGGACGTGGAGAAGATTATACATTCTCCATACTATAATCGTTATGCAGATAAAACCCAGGTGTTTTCTTTTTTAGCCAATGATGATATTACAAGAAGGGCGCTTCATGTACAGCTTGTTTCAAGAATTGCAAGGAATATTGGAAGTATTTTAGGATTGAACTGTGACTTGATTGAAGCAATTGCATTGGGTCACGATATTGGACACACGCCTTTTGGTCATGCAGGAGAACGGTATCTCAATGAAAAGTACCATGAAAAGACAGGGCGATTTTTTAATCACAATGTTCAAAGTGTGAGAGTTTTACATGGAGTGTTTCCGAGAAATATTTCTCTTCAGGTATTAGATGGAATTCTATGTCATAATGGAGAATTTGAATTAAAGGAATACCGACCAAGTGTATTAAAGGATTTTGAACAATTTAATCAAAAAATAGAAGAGTGCTACGTAGATGCTGCGGCGATTAAAAAGCTGATACCTTCTACTTTGGAAGGTTGCGTTGTGCGAATTTGTGATATGATTGCTTACCTTGGGAAAGACCGGCAGGATGCAAGGAAGGCAAAACTGCTTCAAGATAGTTCCATGTTTACCGAGGGTGAGATGGGAATTGAGAATGCAGAGATTATCAATAATTTAATTGTAAATATTGTAGAGAACAGTTATGGTAAGGATTATATCCAGTTGGATCAGCCATATTATGAAGCTCTAAAACTTGCAAAACAGGAAAATTATCGAGAGATATATTGCAATGAAGCCATTGATTCTATTTATGAGAATAATGTAGGTCCAATGATTGGGGAAGTGTATGAAATGCTTCTTCATGATTTACAGGAAAAAAGGACAGATTCTATTATTTACAAGCATCATATTGAATTTGTGGAAGAAGCAAGGTCTTATTATTTAGAGGAACATCCATACAGGGAGGAAGAAGAAAATCAAATTGTTGTAGATTATATAGCAAGTATGACAGATGATTATTTTGTTGATTTGTATCAGTATTTATTCCCAGATGGCAAATATCATGTGGATTATGTATCTTATTTTGAAGGACAGTAACAAGGGGAATTATAAAGTTCCTTGAACTTCTTATCAAATAAAAGAGATTATGCTATAATCATTTGAGGGATGAAGATCATCTCTCATTTAAATTAAGTGAGAAAGAGCAAGACTAAAAGGAGAATATAAGAATGGGTAAATATTTTGGAACCGACGGATTTCGTGGAGAGGCAAATGTAACACTGACCGTTGAGCATGCATATAAAGTAGGTAGATATTTAGGATGGTATTTTGGACAGGGAAGTAAGCGTCCTAAAGTTGTCATTGGAAAGGATACAAGACGAAGCAGTTATATGTTTGAGAATGCTTTGATTGCAGGATTAACTGCCTCAGGAGCTAATGCATATATGCTTCATGTAACAACAACACCAAGTGTTGCTCATGTTGTGAGAACAGAGGAATTTGACTGTGGTATCATGATTTCAGCAAGCCATAACCCTTACTATGACAATGGAATTAAGATTATTAACAGTAAAGGTCATAAGATGGAAGCAGAAGTAGAAGATAAGATTGAAGCCTACATAGATGGAGAGATGGAAGAGATTCCTTTTGCTACAAAGCGTGACATTGGGAATGCAAGAGATTATGCAATTGGACGTAATCGTTATATTGGATACTTGATTTCTTTAGCAACTAGATCTTTTAAAGGGGTTAAAGTTGGTTTAGACTGTTCTAACGGAAGTGCATCGAATATTGCAGAAAGTGTATTTGACGCATTAGGTGCGGAAACTTATGTTTTGAACAATGAGCCAGATGGAACCAATATTAATACAAACTGTGGTTCTACTCATATTGAGATTTTACAAGGGTATGTAAAAGAGAATCATTTAGATGTTGGATTTGCTTATGATGGAGATGCAGACCGATGTATCGCAGTTGATGAAAACGGAGCAGTTATTGATGGGGATTTAATTCTTTACGCATGTGGAAAGTATATGAAGGCACATGGAGATTTGAATAACAATACAGTGGTAACTACAGTTATGTCTAATCTAGGTTTATATAAAGCCTTTGATGAAGCAGGAATCCAGTATGAAAAGACTGATGTTGGAGACAAGTATGTCAATGAGAATATGGTAAAGAACGGACATGGTCTTGGTGGAGAACAGTCTGGACATATTATTTTTAATAAATTTGCCACAACAGGAGATGGAATCTTAACTTCACTAAAAACAATGGAAGCTATGTTAGAACAAAAGAAGACATTAGGACAGTTAGTGGAGCCAGTAACAATTTATCCACAGATTCTTGAAAATGTACGTGTCAATGACAAGAAAACTGCACAAAATGACAAGGATGTACAGGCAGCAGTTGCAAAAGTCGAAAAGACTCTTGGAAGTGATGGACGTATTCTTGTTCGTGAGAGTGGAACAGAGCCTTTGATTCGTGTTATGGTAGAAGCAAAGACACATGAGATTTGCAGAGAGCATGTAGATGCTGTTGTAAAAGTATTAAGAGAAAAGGGACATGTATTAGATTAATTTATGGAAGTTATGTATGCAGATATTATTATTAATATATCTCATGAGGCACTGGATCGGGTATTTCAGTATCGAGTGCCTCTTTCTTTGCGTGAAAAAATAAATGTGGGACAGCAGGTAATTGTTCCATTTGGAAGAGGCAATAAGCAGCAAAAAGGATTTGTGGTAAAGCTTGGAAGTCAGTCTAATTATGATGAATCTAAAATAAAAGATATGATAGGAATTGAGGAGCAGTTAGTTTCAGTAGAGTCAAAGATGATACAATTAGCTTACTGGATTCGTGAGAATTATGGTTCTACTATGATTCAGGCTCTGCGAACTGTATTACCAGTTCAAGATAAGATGAAACAAAAAGTAAAACGATTTCTTGTATTAGAGTTAGATCCCGTACATGGACTAGCTTTATTAGAGGAGTATTTTTCTAAGCATTATGTGGCTAAGGCAAGGCTTCTTGCTGAGCTGTTAGACTGTGGTAGGATTTCCTGGGAGATAGCAACCAAGAAATTAAAAATAGGGAAAAGTACCATAGATGGAATGGAGAGAGATGGAATTCTTCGTGTGGAATCTGAACATTATTTTAGAAATCCTTCTAAGGTTCCCATTGAGAGGAAAGAGGCGTTGCCCCTTAACGAAAAACAGCAGGAGATAGTGGACGATTTTATCTGTGATTATCGAGGGGAACAAAGAAAGACGTATCTGTTACATGGAATTACAGGAAGTGGAAAAACAGAGGTTTATCTTGCTGCCATTGAGGAGATGATAAAAGAAGGAAAGCAGACCATTGTCTTAATTCCTGAAATTGCATTGACTTACCAGACAGTGAAGCGTTTTACCAGTCGTTTTGGAGACAGGGTTTCTATTCTAAATTCTAAAATGTCAAAAGGGGAACGATATGATCAATGGCTTCGTGCAAAAGAAGGCAAGGTTGATATTATGATTGGACCACGCTCAGCTTTGTTTGTGCCATTTGAGAACCTTGGGCTCATTATTATAGATGAAGAACATGAAGGAAGTTATAAAAGTGAACAAACACCTAGATATCATGCAAGAGAAGTTGCCATTGAAAAAGCGGCAATGGAACACGCAAGTGTCATTCTAGGTTCAGCGACTCCTTCCATTGAAAGCTATCAAAAAGCACTAGATGGAACTTATAAACTTTGGACATTAAAGGAGAGAGCCAAGGACGCAGTATTACCAGAGGTATATATTGAAGATCTCAGGGAAGAATTAAAAGCAGGAAATCGAAGTATGTTCAGCCGAAAACTTTATGAATTAATACAAGACCGGTTAAACAAAAAAGAGCAAATTATGTTATTCTTAAATCGAAGAGGTTTTGCAGGATTTGTTTCCTGTCGAAGCTGTGGACATGTGATGGGATGTTCCCATTGTGATGTGTCCTTGACTTACCATAGAGGTGGAACGTTAAAGTGTCATTATTGTGGGCATGAAGAGGAAATGCCAAAAGTATGTCCACAGTGTGGAAGTAAGATGATAGGAACTTTCGGTCTTGGAACCCAAAAGGTGGAATCTGCTCTTTTAAAAGAATTTCCTCAGGCAAAGGTCTTGCGTATGGATATGGATACCACAAGAAAGAAACACAGCTATGATGAGATTTTAGCAGCGTTTTCCAACGATGAAGCTGATATTTTAGTAGGAACACAGATGATTGTTAAGGGTCATGATTTTGCCAATGTTACTTTGGTGGGAATATTAGCGGCAGATCTTTCTTTGCATAGCAACGACTACAGAGCAGGGGAAAGAACGTTTCAACTTCTTACGCAGGCAGCAGGACGGGCAGGACGAGCTGAAAAGCCAGGGGAAGTTGTTATTCAGACATACAGCCCAGATCATTATAGTATTGTAACGGCATCCCAGCAGGACTATGAAGAGTTCTATCGACAGGAAATGGGATATCGCACAATGCTAAAATATCCGCCAGTTTATCAGATGTTAGTTGTGTTTTTTGCAAGTTTAGATGAGGAGAAATGCTCCCAAATGGCCCAAAGGGCAGCAGAGATTGTGAAAGGCTGTAAAGTACATTTTATTGGTCCTAGTGAGGCCACATTTGCAAAAATCAAAGATGTATACCGACAGGTGTTATATATAAAAGAACCAGAATATGAGACATTAGTGAGAATGAAAGATCGACTAGAAGAATGGTTAGAACAAAGTGAATTGAAAAAAGACGTTATGGTTAATTTTGATTTTAACCCAATGAACAGTTATTAAAGGAGGAAGTTATGGCAATCAGAAATATTCGTAGAATGGGAGAAGATGTACTAAGAAAGACATCAAAAGAAGTAAAAGAGATGACACCAAGAACTCAGATTTTAATTGAGGATATGTTTGATACTATGTACGAAGCTATGGGTGTGGGACTTGCAGCACCACAAGTTGGAATCTTAAAGCGAATTGTAGTGATAGATACCTATGAAGATGGAGAATGTTTTGTCTTAGTGAATCCTAAAATTGTTCAAAGAGATGGAGAACAAACAGGAGATGAAGGATGTCTTAGTATGCCAGGAAAGATAGCAAGTGTGACAAGACCAAATCATGTCATCTGTGAGGCATTGAATGAAAATATGGAACCAATTGTTGTAGAAGGAGAAGGCCTTTTAGCAAGGGCTATCTGCCATGAGTGTGATCATTTAGATGGAATTTTATATCCAGATGTAGCCAACGAGTCAATGAGAGATATTGAAATAGAAGAGTAAAAGGAGACGACAATGAAGGTAATTTTTATGGGAACGCCAGAATTTGCAGTTCCAACATTGGAAAAACTAATAGAGCATCATGAAGTGATTGCTGTTGTTTCACAGCCAGATAAACAAAAAGGACGTGGAAAAAAGGTTTTAATGACTCCAGTAAAAGAAAAGGCAGTGGAACATGGTCTTTTGGTGTTACAGCCTGAAAGGGCGAGAGATGAAGAATTTACAGCTAAATTACAAGAGTTAAATCCAGATGTAATTGTAGTAGTTGCATATGGACAGATTCTCCCAGAGAGTATTTTAAATATTCCAAAGTATGGATGTATCAATGTTCATGGATCTCTTCTTCCAAAATATCGAGGAGCAGGGCCAATTCAGTGGGCTGTGTTAAACGGAGAAAAAGAAACTGGAATTACAACAATGTATATGGGAAAAGGTCTTGATACTGGGGATATGATTGATAAAGTATCCATGGAATTAGATCCAAAAGAAACAGCAGGAAGTCTCCATGATAAATTAATGCATCAAGGAGCCCAGTTACTAATTGAAACTTTAGAAAAATTAGAGAATTATACAGCAGTTCGAACAAAGCAAAATGACCAAGAAAGTTCTTATGCCCCAATGCTTACAAAAGAAATGGGACAAATTGATTTTACAAAGTCAGCCAAGGAAATTGAATGCTTAATTCGTGGGTTGAATCCATGGCCAAGTGCCTACACAAAATTAAATGGAAAAGTAATGAAAGTGTGGGATGCTGACGTAAAAATGTGGACAGGAGACGAAAAACCTGGCACAATTGTGGATATCACAAAGAAAAGTATCGTGGTAGCAGCTGGTGAAAATGCTTTAGAATTAAAAGAAATTCAACTGGCAGGAAAGAAAAGAATGCAAGTACAGGCCTTTTTGCTTGGTTATGGAGTAAGTGTGGGAACTGTATTAGGAGAATAAAATGGACAATGTAAGAGCAGTCGCACTAGATGTATTAGTGAAGATTGATAAAAAGGAAGCGTTATCTCATCAGATTATAAAAGATACGCTGGAAAAATACCAATATAGTGAGAAGAGGGACCGCTCCTTTTTTACTCGTTTATGTCAAGGAACCCTTGAACGTCAGATTACTATAGATTATATAATTGATCAGTTTTCAAAGACGAAGGTAAGAAAGTGTAAGCCTGTGATTCGTGGGATTCTACGCATGAGTGTATACCAAATGATGTATATGGAGCATGTACCAGATTCGGCTATATGCAATGAGGCGGTAAAGCTTTCCAAAAAACGAGGATTTCAAAGATTGTCTGGTTTTGTAAATGGTGTGCTTCGAGGAATTATTCGTGGAAGAGAAACCATTTCATATCCAAAGAAAGAAAATTCTTTTATAGCGTATGTTTCTGTGAAATATTCCATTCCAGAATGGATGGTTTCTTTCTTCTTAGAAAGTTATTCCAAAGAAGAAGTTGAGACAATTGCAGCATCTTATTTAGAACCAAAGAAAACAACGATTTCGATTATGACAAGCAAGATTTCAAAAGAAGAGTTGATAAAGAAGCTACAGGAGCAAAATGTAACGGTAACTCCTGGGAACTTTATGAAGGAAGCACTGTTTATCTCTGATTATGATTTCCTAAATAAAATTGATGCATTTAGAAATGGAACATGTATGGTTCAAGATGAAAGTTCCATGCTTGCAGGACATCTTGCAGATGTAAAAGAAGATCAGGTAGTCCTTGATGTATGCAGCGCTCCAGGAGGGAAAGCACTTTTTATTGCAGATAAGCTAAATGGAACAGGAAAAGTGATAGCAAGAGATTTAACAGAATATAAAGAAGAATTAATTTGGGAAAACATTGATCGAATGCATATGGAAAATATGACAGCCCAGGTGAAGGATGCCACTGAATTAGACGAAGAGATGATAAATCAGGCTGACATTGTAATTGCAGATGTTCCTTGTTCAGGTCTTGGTATCATTGGAAAAAAAGGTGACATAAAATATAATATTACAAGGGAAAGTTTTGCCAGTCTAGTACAACTTCAAAGAGAGATTTTAAGTACAGTGGTTCAATATGTGAAGCCAGGTGGAACCTTGATGTTTAGTACATGTACCATCAATCCCATGGAGAATATAGATAATGTTGTATGGCTTCAGGAGCAATTTGATTTAAAACTAGTTCCTTTAACGGATCGAATGCCAGAAAACTTACACATAGAGACAGCAAAAGATGGATATATTCAATTACTGCCAGGAATCCATCCATGTGACGGATTTTTCATTGCAAAATTTAGGAGGAGTATATGATAGATATTAGGTCAATGACTCTAAAAGAATTAGAACAATATATGGAATCCATAGGAGAGAAGAAATTTCGGGCAAAACAAGTATATGAATGGTTTCATAAAAGACTGGCATTATCTTTTGATGAGATGAATAATATTCCAAAGGCATTAAAAGAAAAGTTAAAAGAACAATGTACCATGATGGAATTAAAAGAAATAGAACATTTTGTTTCCAAAATTGATGGTACTAGAAAGTATTTGTTTGAACTAGAAGATGGGAATATCATAGAGAGTGTTTTAATGAAGTATAAACATGGAAATTCTGTCTGTATTTCATCTCAGGCAGGATGTCGTATGGGATGTAAATTTTGTGCCTCTACATTAGGAGGTCTTGATAGAAGTCTTACCCCAGCTGAGATGGTGGGTCAGATTTATGCCATACAAAAAGATACTGGGGAACGAGTTTCCAATGTTGTTGTAATGGGAACAGGAGAGCCACTGGATAATTATGAGAATCTTCTTCGATTTATAACATTATTAAGTGATGAAAATGGATTAAATATTAGCCAGAGGAATCTTACCGTATCAACTTGTGGGATTGTTCCAAAGATTCAAAGTCTTGCAGATGAAAAATTACAAATTACGTTGGCAATCTCTCTTCATGCACCAAATGATGCAATGAGGAAAGAATTAATGCCAATTGCATATCAGTATTCTATGGATGAATTATTAGATGCCTGTAAGTATTATTTTGAGCAAACCAAACGCCGTATGACATTTGAATATAGCCTTGTTGCAGGAGTGAATGATACTTCATCAAACGCAAAGGAGCTTTGCAAAAGATTAAAAGGATTTCCATGTCATGTAAATTTAATTCCAGTAAACCCTATTAAAGAGAGAGATTTTAAGCAGTCAGTGCCAGAATCTATCAGGGATTTTAAAAACATACTTGAAAAAAATCGTGTAAATGTTACCATTAGAAGAGAAATGGGTAGAGATATTAATGCTGCATGTGGTCAATTGAGACGTCAAAAATTACAAGAAAAGGAGAACTAGTATGCAATCCGTAGGGAATACACATATTGGGAAAGTCCGAACTGAGAATCAAGATGCTATGTTCTTTTCTGATCAGCCAGTGGGCAGATTGGAGAATTTATATATTATCGCTGATGGTATGGGCGGCCATAAAGCAGGAGGATATGCATCTTCCTACACAGTTGATCGATTTGTTTCGTTGATACGTGAAGATCAAAGTTTGGATCCCATTGACATGTTTATAAGAGCCTTGAGACAGATAGAAGTAGAAATCATGGAGAAGTGTAAGGAAAAGACCTTTGAGAATATGGGGACAACGCTGGTTGCAGCTACTATATTTGATGGGAATCTTTATATTATGAATATTGGAGATAGTCGTTTATATTATTTCCATGATGGAATTATGAAACAGATTACCGTAGATCATTCTTATGTTCAGGAATTAGTCAAGGCAGGAGAAATTGATTCTGTCCAAATGAAACATCATCCAAAGAAGAATTTGATAACAAGAGCAGTAGGAGCAGGAATCAAAGACGTAGAACCAGATTTCTTTCAACTAAAAAAGGAAGAGGGATATCTTCTTTTATGTACCGATGGATTAACCAATATGGTAGATGATGATGAGATTGAGAAAATTATAGAAGATCACAGCCAATTAGAAAATAAAGCATCACTTTTAGTAAATCGAGCCAATGAATATGGTGGAAAAGATAATATTACAGTGGTTCTTGTTAAGATAGAGGAACGAGGTGAAAACCTATGTTAGAGACAGGAAGTTTATTAAGTGGCCGATACGAAATTCTGAAGCATATTGGAGCTGGAGGAATGGCCGAAGTATTTATGGCAAAAGACCGTAAATTAAATCGATATGTAGCTGTCAAAGTGTTAAAAAAAGATTTCTTGGAAGATGAGAAAATCTTAAGCAAATTTAAAGTAGAGGCACAGGCAGTGGCAGGTCTAAACTGTTCCAATATTGTTAATGTTTACGATGTTGGTGTTGAAGGTGACGTTAATTATATTATTATGGAGTTAGTAGATGGTCTTACCCTGAAGGAATATATCCGACGAGTAGGGAAACTTTCTTCAAAAGAAACGGTAGATGTGACGATTCAGATTGCCAAGGCACTTCAGTGCGCTCATGCCAATCATACAATTCATAGAGATATTAAGCCTCAGAATATTATTATTTCTGAGACTGGTGGAGTTAAGGTAACAGATTTTGGAATTGCCAAAGTTGCATCTTCTAATACAGTTACATCAACAGCCATTGGGTCGGCTCATTATATTTCACCAGAACAGGCAAAAGGAAAGTTTTGTGACGAAAAGAGTGATATATATTCTCTTGGAATTACTATGTATGAGATGGTAACAGGGCAGTTGCCTTTTGACCATGAAAATGGAATTACAGTTGCTTTGATGCATTTGCAAAATGAGATTACTCCTCCAAATGCATTAGTGGAAGACATTCCTGAAAGCTTAGAGAAGATTATTTTAAAATGTACCATGAAAAAGCCAGAGGAAAGATACCAAAGTGCACAGGAATTGATTGCGGATTTACAGATGGTATTTGATGATATTAGTGGTGAATATGTTGGAGTTGCTCCAATTGTTGACAATTCTCCAACCATAGTATTAAGTGGGAAGGAATTGGATGATGCACAAGAGCATTCTGGATATGTAGATGATTCTAGCGATGATGATGAAGGAAATGGAATGAGTGCTAAGATGGAACGTCTTGTTGTGATTTTAGCAGCTGTTGTAGGAGCCATTATTATTATTGCCATTGTTGTCTTTGTAATCAATGGATCTGGCCTCTTTAAATCTGGAACATCAACGACAGTAAGTGCAACAACGGAAACAGAAAAAACAACAGAAAAACCAAAACAAATCGCAGTTGAGAATTATGTAGGAATTACTTATTATAAAGCAAAGGAAATGATAGGTTCTGATTTGAAAATCGAAAGAAAATCAGAAACATCAGATGATTATGATGAAGGCGTTGTCATTCGTCAGAGCATTGAATCTAACACAGAAGTTGATAAAGGAACTACAATTGTTTTAACTGTAAGTTCAGGGCAATCTACCATTGAGGTTCCAAATGTTGTAGGTTACAGCCAGACATCAGCAACAAAGACGTTAAGCAATAAAGGATTTAAAGTATCTGTTACAACAGAGAACAGTTCCGATGTCAAATCGGGAGAGGTTATTTCACAGTCTCCAAAGGGTGGAACACGTCGGGAATCAGGATCCACTATTACAATTACAGTAAGTAAAGGGGAATCTTTAGTAAGTGTCCCAGATTTAAGATATGAAAGTCTTTCTTCTGCAAAAGCTGAATTAAAGGCTGCAGGATTAAAGCTGGGAAGTATATCAAAAGAATACAATGATGTAGTTGATCAAAACTGTGTTATTAGGCAGAGCATTGCGTCTGGAAAAGAAGTTAGTGCAGGAACTGCAGTAGGAATTGTAGTTAGTCTTGGACCACAGGCTACTGATACAGTAGGTACCACAGAAGAGTAGGAGATTTATGCAAGGAAAGATTACCAAAGGAATTGCGGGATTTTATTATGTATATGTGCAAGAACTTGGATTAGTTGAGTGCAAGGCAAAAGGGGTTTTTCGGAATAAGAAGATTAAACCTTTAGTTGGTGACTGGGTAAAAATAGACCTTTTGGATAGAGATGAGAAACTAGGCAATATTATAGACATACTGCCTAGAAATAATGAACTGATTCGTCCAGCAGTCTCAAATATCGATCAGGCATTTATTGTGTTTGCAGTCAAAAAACCAAAACCAAATTATAATCTATTAGATCGTTTTTTAATGATGATGGAAAAGTATGGGATACCTACGATTGTATGCTTTAACAAAAAAGATTTGGCGAAGGAAAAGGATTTAGAGATTTTAAAGGAGACTTATTTAAATTCAGGACATAAAATTATATTTTCCAGCGCCGAAAAAGGAATTGGAATTGATTATATTAAAACTTTGTTAGAGGGAAAGACAACAGTGTTTGCAGGGCCTTCTGGTGTTGGAAAGTCTACAATTATGAATCAGCTGGATTCAGATATTCAGATGGAAACAGGAGAAGTCAGTGAGAAGATTCAACGTGGAAAACATACCACAAGACATTCTCAGCTGATTCATCTGCATGGAGATACCTTTGTCCTTGATACCCCTGGATTTAGTTCCTTGTTTGTAGATATGTTTGAAGAAGATGAGATTAGAGGATATTTTAATGAATTTTCTCAGTATGAGGAGTCTTGTAGGTTTCAGGGATGCAGTCATACCCATGAACCAGACTGTGGCGTAAAAAAAGCAGTAGAAGATGGGAAAATCAGCAAAATTCGCTATGAAAATTATGTAGAGATATATAAGGAAATTAAAGAAAAGAGAAAATGGTAATGGGTGGATTGATTTTAACTGGAGGAAGTCTGGAGATTGAATTTGCAAAAGAATATATTCGTACCCATGCTTTTGATACAGTGATAGCTGCGGATAAAGGACTTTGTTATGCAAGGGAGTTGGGGATAACACCAGATGTAATCTTAGGCGATTTTGACAGCTGTGATAAATCCTATTTAGATAGCTATAGCACAAAGGATAAGACTTTGTTTCCATGTGAGAAGGATGATACAGATACAGGGCTTGCTTTAAAAAAAGCGTGTGATATGAAGCTGGATCATGTGACCATATTAGGAGCTATAGGAACAAGGATGGATCATGTATTAGGGAATCTTGGGCAGCTTCTATATGCAAGAGAACATGGAATGAAGGCACTGATTGTGGATAACCATAATCGAATTCAACTGGCACAGAATCCAATGAAAATAAGGAAGCAAGAACAGTTTGGGACTTATATATCCCTGTTGCCAATTGGGGATGTGACAGGAGTTACTTTAAGTGGATTTAAGTATCCACTCCATGATGATACTCTAAAGTTTCAAATTACATGGGGAATCAGCAATGAATTAATAGAAGACGAAGGTGTTATTTCATACAAAGATGGAATCCTTTTTATAATGGAAACAAGAGATTAAGTTTCATCTTGAATTGGAGAAATATCTATGTTACTATTGTCTATATTATATAATAAAGACGATGACGAAGACGGAATATAAAAAGACGATGAACAGGGAAAGAGGGCCATAGACTGAGAGCCTCTCGTTGACACTTTATAGGAAGAACACTTCTGAGTTGGATGGTTGAACTTGAAGCAGTAGGCTGTCCCGTAAGTATACGTTACATACTTTGAGAGAACAGTATTTAACTGTTCATACGGGTGGTACCGTAGGAGATTGATGACTCTTGCCCCGAAGCTTTTTAGCTTCGGGGTTTTTTTAAACATAAATTGAAAGGAGATTTCGATGGCGAATCATATTGATGATGCAACAATAGAATATGTAGGAATTTTAGCAAAGCTTGACTTATCTGGAGAAGAGAAAGAACAGGCAAAGAAGGATATGGAAAGTATGCTGGACTATGTAGACAAGTTAAATGAACTGGATACTTCTGGGGTGGAGCCAATGTCTCACGTGTTCCCAGTACACAATGTATTTCGTGAAGATATAGTGACCAATAAGAATGAGAGTGAGAAAACTCTTGCCAATGCGCCAGAGCAAAAAGATAGTGCATTTATTGTACCAAAAACAGTAGATTAGGAGGTGAATCCATGAGTATATTAGATATGACAGCAGTAGAACTTGGAAAGAAGATTAAGGCTGGAGAAGTAAAAGTCGTAGATGCAGTAACTGCAGTATTAGATCAAATGAAGAAAGTTGAAGGAGATGTGCAAGGATATGTTTCCTATGATGAAGAAAGTGCCATGAAGCGTGCCAAAGAGGTACAAGCTTTCATTGACAATGGAACTTTGACGGGACCATTTGCTGGTGTGCCAATGGCAGTAAAGGATAATATTTGTACGAAAGGTTATACGACAACATGTAGTTCAAAGATTTTAGAGAATTTTGTTCCTACATTTTCTGCACAGGCAGTGGAGAACCTAATCCAAGAAGGAGTTGTATTTGTTGGGAAGACAAATATGGATGAATTTGCTATGGGAAGTACAACAGAGACTTCTGCTTATGGAGAGACAAGAAACCCATGGAATTTAGAACATGTGCCAGGAGGTTCTTCTGGTGGTTCTGCAGCAGTAGTTGCGGCAAATGAAGCATTTGCAGCTCTTGGATCTGATACAGGTGGTTCCATTCGGCAGCCAGCTTCGTTTTGTGGAGTTACAGGAATGAAGCCAACTTACGGAACGGTTTCTCGTTATGGATTGATTGCCTATGGTTCTTCTTTGGATCAGATTGGACCTTTGGGGAAAGATGTCACAGATTGTGCAACCTTATTAGAAATCATCGCCTCTTATGACAAGAAGGATTCCACCAGTGTAAATCGTGATGATTATGATTTTACGGCAGCGTTAGTGGATGATGTAAAAGGGATGAAGATTGGAATTCCAACAGATTATTTTGGAGAGGGACTGGATCCAGAAGTCAAGGAAGCTGTTTTAGATGCTGCCAAGAAATTAGAAGAAAAAGGTGCAATTATAGAGAAATTTGAATTGGGATTAGTAGAGTATGCAATTCCAGCGTATTATGTAATTGCTTCTGCAGAAGCAAGTTCAAATCTTTCTCGTTTTGATGGAGTCAAATATGGATTTAGAAGTGAAGACTATGATGGACTTCATGATATGTATAAGAAGACAAGATCTCAAGGGTTTGGACCAGAAGTAAAACGTAGAATTATGCTTGGTTCTTTCGTATTAAGTTCTGGATATTATGATGCATACTACTTAAAAGCACTTAGAACAAAAGCATTAATTAAACAGGAGTTTGATAAGGCATTTGCAAAATATGATGTAATTTTAGGACCAGCAGCACCAACGACAGCACCAAAGCTTGGGGATAGTTTAAGTGATCCAATTAAGATGTATCTAGGAGATATTTATACAATTTCGGTAAACCTTGCAGGGCTTCCAGGAATTTCGGTTCCATGTGGAAAGGATAAACAGGGACTTCCAATTGGACTTCAACTAATCGGAGATTGCTTCAAAGAAAAAAATATTATTCGTGCAGCGTATGCATTTGAACAAACAAGAACTTATGAAGCACCTGAATTAGCGAAAGGAGGAGAGGATTATGAGTAGAGAATACGAGACTGTCATTGGACTAGAAGTTCATGTAGAATTAGCAACAAAGACGAAGATTTTCTGTGGATGCAGCACAGAATTTGGTGGAGCACCCAATACTCATACTTGTCCTGTATGTACTGGTATGCCAGGTTCTCTTCCTGTATTAAATAAGCAGGTTGTGGAATATGCCATGGCAGTTGGTCTTGCAACCAATTGTGATATTACACAAAATTGTAAATTTGACCGTAAGAATTATTTTTATCCAGATAATCCACAGAATTATCAAATTTCCCAATTATACTTACCAATCTGTAGAAATGGTAAAATTGAAATTAATGTGGATGGAAATAAAAAGAATATTGGAATTCATGAGATTCATATGGAAGAGGATGCTGGAAAATTAATTCATGATGAATGGGAAGATTGTTCTTTGGTAGATTATAACCGTTCAGGAGTTCCATTGATTGAGATTGTATCAGAACCAGATATGCGTTCTGCAGATGAAGTAATTGCTTATCTTGAAAAACTTCGTTTAATTGTTCAGTATCTTGGAGCATCTGACTGTAAGTTACAAGAAGGTTCTATGAGAGCAGATGTAAACCTTTCCATTCGTGAAGTAGGAGCAAAGGAATTTGGTACTCGTACAGAGATGAAGAATTTAAATTCATTTAAGGCGATTCGAAGAGCAATTGAAGGGGAAACAGAACGACAGATTGATTTAATTGAAGATGGAGAAAAAGTAATCCAAGAGACAAGAAGATGGGATGATGCCAAAGAATATTCTTATGCTATGCGTTCCAAAGAAGATGCACAGGATTACCGCTATTTCCCAGACCCAGATTTAGTGCCAATTGTAATTTCAGACCAGTGGTTACAAGATGTAAAAGATGCACAGCCAGAACTTCGTGATGAGAAAATTGTTCGTTACAGAGAAGAATATGATTTGCCAGACTATGATATTGACATTATTACAGGAAGCAAGCATTTGGCTGATTTATTTGAGGCAACCATTGCATTGGGAAGTTCACCAAAAGAAGTTTCCAATTGGTTAATGGGAGAAACCATGCGCCTTGTCAATGATTCTGACATGGATATTGACGATGTATTTTTTGCGCCAGAACATCTTGCATCATTAATTCAAATGATTGAAAAAAGTGAGATTAACCGTAAAGTTGGAAAAGAAGTCTTTGAAAAGATTTTTAAGGAAAATGTAGATCCAGCAGTTTATGTGGAAGAGAATGGCTTAAAGTCTATGAATGATGAAGGAGCACTTCGCAAAACTATCGAAGAGATTGTTGCAAATAATCCTCAATCAGTGGAGGACTTTAAAGCAGGAAAGAAGAAAGCCATTGGGTTCTTAGTTGGGCAGACCATGAAAGCGACTCAGGGAAAAGCAGATCCTGGAATGGTAAATAAGATTTTAAATGAGATTTTAAGTAAATAAGTTTAAAAAGCAGAAAATTGAAGAAATTTTCTGCTTTTTGAATACAAGGAGAACCTATGAAGAAGATAATTGATGATAAACGATTAATCTACAAATGCTGTAGTCTCTATTACAATCATAGAATGACTCAGGAAAAGATTTGTAAAAAGCTAGGATTGTCCAGAGCAACAGTGTCCAGACTATTAGAGGCAGGAAGAGAAATTGGAATTGTACAGATTCAAGTAGTCAATCCAAGTGACTTTAATTATGGAGAGATGGAACAGCAATTAGAGGAACTATATGGACTTAAGGATGTTATGATAGTGGAAGAACAACCCCTTGATACAACCTATGATCGGATTGAAAGGTTAAGTGATACAGCATTTGACTACTTGTGCCGTAGAATGAAAAGTGGCGATTTTATTGGAGTCACCATGGGAAGAACCCTGCTTCATATTACTAAAACGAAAAAAGAATATAGGGAAAATCGAGATCTTTTATTTGTTCCAATGTTTGGAGGTGTGTCACAAAAAAGAACAGGAAGAGAAGATGTACAATCCAACCATATTGCAGTAGAGTTTGCAAAGAAATTTGGCGGCGACTATGTGCAGTTTTTAGCACCTGCAGTTTTTTCTGATGAGAAAGTGAAAAAAATGTTCCTAAAGGAAGAATCCATGAAGTATATTTATGACTATTTTTCTAAATTAAAGATTGTGGTTATGGGGATTGGTGTTCCAAATATAAGTGGAACAGCACTGGTTACAGAAGGATATTTAGATGAAGAAAAGTTAAATGAATTTGTGGAGAAGGGTGCAGTAGGAGATGCCTCGCTGCAGTTTTATAATATTGATGGGGATACAAAGCCTTTTGATGAATTTAATAAACGAGTGGTGGGAATCCAAAGAGAGCAGCTTTGCAAAGTGGAAACAAGGATTGGAATTGGTGGTGGAAAGAAGAAAGCCAAGGCAGTCATTGGTGCAATTACTTCAAAAAGTATTAATGTACTTATTACTGACAGTGAGTGTGCCATAGAGATTTTAAACTATGAAAAAATGAGAACGTAATTTGCTTCTTTTTCTTATTTATACATTTGTTCAATAAATATTATAGACAAAGACTAAATAAAAAGATAAAATTTAATTAGATACTAAAAGGAATGGAATAAAAAAGGAGAGTAAATTATGAATGAAATATTAAATATAACAATGAATGAAATGGCAAATGCAAGTTTTGATTGTAGCTGTGGAAAACATCATACATTAGATATTAAGCAGATTAAAATGGGAAAAGGTGTGTTGCCAGAACTTCCAGATATGCTTAAAAAGTTTCAAGGAAAAAAAGTATATATGTTAAGTGATAATCATACATTTCAGGCGGCAGGAGAGAGAACACTTAAGATTATGCAGGATGCAGGATTTGACGTAAAGAGTGTTATGATTGATTCTGGAGATGATATTTTAATTCCAGATGAAAAGGCTGTTGGAAGAATGTTTATGGAATTGGAGCCAGAGACTGCAGTTATTGTTTCTGTGGGTTCTGGAACTTTAAATGATATGGCTAAGTATATGTCAGCAAGAACAAAGATTCCATATATTATTGTTTGTACAGCACCATCTATGGATGGATATGCAGCTGATGGTGCACCACTTATTCTACAAGGAAAGAAGATTTCTTTTGTGGCAACACTTCCATATGGAATTTTAGGAGATACGGACATTATGAAAGAAGCTCCAATGCATATGATTCATGCAGGATTTGGAGATGTAATTGGAAAGTTGACAGCATTGGCTGACTGGCAGCTTGCCAAAGAATTAAAAGGGGAATACATGTGTGATACTTGTGTTACTCTAGTTCAAAGAGCATTAGAAAAGGTAACAAGCCATGCAAAGGAAATTGCACAAAGAGATGAAGAGGCTATTTTATATTTAATTGAAGCGTTAACATTAACAGGGGTTGCCATGGGATTAATTGGTGTATCACGACCAGCTTCAGGTGCAGAACATATGTTAAGTCATTTTTGGGAAATGGATTTTATAGCAAGAAATAAATTCCCAGAATTACATGGAATTAAAGTTGGAATTGCAACACCAATTATTGCTGAAATTTTTGACATGATGAAAGATGAAATTCCAGAATCAGCAATGAAGTTGGCACCATCAAAAGAATATGTACAAAAATTACTTGCAGATGTGGGAGCACCAGCTTGTCCAGGAGATGTGGGGGTAGAAAAAGAATTGTTCTACAATAGTATTCTTGGCGGATATAAAGTAAGAAATCGATATAGTGTTTTGCAATTAGCGGTAGAAAAGGGTAAAATAGAAGAGATAGCAAAAGAATTAACAAAAGAACTTTATTAAGGAGAACATATGAAACAGTATAAAGGAATTGTATTTTTTGATTATGATGGGACAACAGTAGATGAGGTGGATCGAATTAAGACGGCGACACCAAAAACAAAAGAAGCATTGGAGCGGTTGCAAAAGAACGATTATCTGACCATGCTTTGTTCAGGACGAACGAAACGATTCCTTGAAGCTGATATTGATTGTTTTGAAGGAGCCATTACATGTAACGGAAGTTATACACAGGTTGCAGATCGTGTGATCCGTGATGTTATAGTTCCAGACGAGATTTTATTTGATGTAATTGACCGTTATTTCCCAAGAGATACCATCATTCAAATGGATACACAGGCAGTCACATATTATCTCCATTCAGATGCAGAATTTTTCAAATATTTTACCCGATTATTCAATCTTCCAGACGAGTGGTATGCACCATGGAAGTATCGAGAAAAAGATAATCATATTAACAAGCTAGTTTTAAACTATAAAACACCAGATGTCTTTAAAGATTTTAAACAAGAGTATAAAGACGTATTTACAGTTGCAAAGCATGTAAGAGAGAATTTCTTTGATATTACACTAAAGGGTGTGACCAAAGGAGATGCAGTAAAAGAGTTAGTGGAGCAATTAGATATTCCAATTGAGAATACATATGCCTTTGGAGATGCAGATAATGATGTTGAGATGATGGAGACTGTAGGAACAGGAATTGCCATGGGACGACATAGTGATGCAGTAGAAAAAGCTGCCAATATGGTAACAGGTACAGTGAAAGAAGAAGGTATTTTTCAGGCATTGGAGAAATTGGAGTTGATATAGAATGAACCTGATATTTGATGTAGATGATACTTTGTACGATTTAATGCAGCCATTTGAGAGGGTATTTACTGAGTGTGGATATCATCAAAAGGCAGACTGTATGGATGTGTTTTTAGCATCTAGGCGAATTGGAGATGAAATGTATGATGAGATGGAGCAGGGACGAATGGATTCAGACCGCTATTTTATCTTAAGAACTCAGAAGGCATTGGAGACTGCGGGAATTCATATTTCAGATGACGAGGCAATGGATTTTAAAAAGAAGTATCGAGATTATCAAAAAGAGATTTCCATGACAGATACTATGAAAGAGATTCTTGATATTTCTAAGGAAAAGGGATGGAAACTTGGAATTATATCCAATGGAATGACCATAGGACAGTGGGAAAAGATAAAAACCATTGGAGTTCTTCGTTGGATTTCTAAGGATATGGTAATTGTATCTGGAGATATTAAGATAGCAAAACCGGATATTAGAATCTACGAAAAAGCACAGGAGAAGTTTCATATTTCTCCTGAGGATACCGTCTATGTAGGTGATACCTATAAAAATGACATTGTAGGAGCCGGTGAGGCAGGCTGGAAAACCATTTGGATGAATAAAAGAAACTACAAGATTCCAGAAGGTGGAAGAAAGCCAGATTATGAAGTCACCACAGAACAGGAATTAAAGGATTTAATTATAAGTTTATAGAGGAAGAAAGTGAATCAGTATAGATGCTGGTTCACTTTTTGCATTATTGAGAATAAATCTCAATTTATTGACAATGCCATAAAATTGGTTTAAAGTTAGTTGTGACTAATAAAGAAAAGTAAGGATAAAAAAGGGGGGATCGTATGTTTTTGGAGATTCATCAAATTAGGAAGTCTTTTGGAGAGATGGAAAATAGAGTTGAGGTTCTAAAAGGAATCGATTTATCCATTGAAAAGGGAGATTTTTGTGTTCTTCTAGGTCCCTCTGGATCAGGAAAATCAACGCTTCTTAATATTGTAGGTGGAATTGATTCTGCGGATGAAGGATATGTGTCCATTGACAATGAGAAGATGAGAGATATGAACGAGAAAAAATTAACCTTGTATCGAAGAAAACATCTCGGGTATATTTTTCAAATGTATAATTTGATTCCAAACTTAACCATTCGAGAGAATATTGAAGTTGGGGAATATTTAAGTGATGACCCATTAGATATTGATGAGATGTTAGAAACTCTGGATTTAACCAGTCATCAACACAAACTGCCAAATCAGATTTCAGGAGGACAGCAGCAGCGGACAGCAATTGGGCGAGCGCTCATTAAGAATCCAGATATTCTTCTGTGTGATGAACCTACGGGAGCCTTAGATTACAATACATCCAAAGACATTTTGGCTTTAATTGAAACGGTCAATCAAAAATATAAAAATACAGTAGTTATGGTTACACATAATGATGCAATCAAAGAAATGGCAGACCAGGTTGTTCGATTAAAAGATGGTATGATTCGTGAAAATTACCGCAATGTGCATAAATTATCAGCAAGAGAATTGGAGTGGTAAAGGCATATGAGAAATCCATTACAAAAAAGACTGTTTCGGGAGTTAAAAGGAGAAGCAGGAAAATATGTTGTAATTTTTTTACTTATGGCAGCTACCATTGGGTTTGTTTCTGGCTTTTTAGTGGCAGACGAAAGTATGAGAATTACTTATGACGAAAGCTTTGAAAAATACAACGTGGAAGATGGATATTTTGATGTGGCAAAGGGGCTAAATCAAGATGAGATTAACGCCATTGAGGAAAATGGAATCAAATTATATGAGAATTACTATGTGGAGAAAAAGCTTTCTAATAAGACAACACTGCGGATATTTTCCAACCGCAAGGAGGTAGATCAAGTATGTTTGATGGAGGGCAGATTTCCAAAGAAAAAAGGTGAGATTGCCATTGACCGAATGTATGCTAACAATAACCATATTAAAGTTGGCACCCTTATCAAAAGTGGAAATCAGCAGTGGAAAGTCACAGGGTATGTGGCATTATCTGATTATAGTGCATTATTTTCCAATAACAACGACACTATGTTTGACGCTGTGAAATTTGGAGTTGCTGTTGTGTCAAAAGATGAGTTTTCCTCTTTTAGCAAAAAAGAGAAGGCTTATCGGTATGCATGGACTTACAATACAAAACCAGCCAATGAACAGAAAGAAAATGATATTGCAGAAGAGTTAATGAAGAGTATGGGAAAAGTAATTACTTTAAAGAACTTTGTTCCCCAATATCAAAATCAGGCAATTTGCTTTACTGGAAATGATATGGGAAGTGATAAAGCCATGATGACAGCACTTCTTTATATTGTTATGGCAATTCTAGCCTTTGTATTTGGAATTACCATATCCAATACCATTTCAAAAGAAGCAAATACCATTGGAACGCTGCGGGCTTCTGGGTACACAAAAAGAGAGCTGGTAAGTCATTATTTATCCATGCCACTTTTTGTAACTTTTGTGGGTGCTGGAGTAGGAAATGTAATTGGATATACTGTAATTGTAAATGTTGTAAGCAAGATGTATTACGGAAGTTATAGTTTAACCAAGTTTGTGAATCGATGGAGTATGGAAGCCTTAATTAAGACAACCATAATTCCGTTGGTGATTATGTTTATTGTAAATTTGGTGATACTTAATTATAAATTGTCTTTATCACCCTTAAAGTTGATTCGAAGAGATTTGAAACGAAAGAAACAGGCAAAGGCCATTCGTTTAAATGAGAAAATCTCATTTTTTTCAAGATTTCGACTGCGTATTATCATTCAGAATATGAGTAACTATGGTGTTTTATTTGTGGGAATTATATTTGCCAACCTCCTTTTGCTTTTTGGATTGGGAATGCCTGTGGTACTAGACAACTATCAAGACGAGATTCAAAATAATATGTTGAGCAAATATCAGTATATGCTAAGTGTTCCAGTGTCTGTATTAAGTGATGAGAGTAAGATTCACAGTATGCTTGGAATGTTAGAATTTTCGACGGCAGTGGACACAGACAATGAAACAGCAGAGAAGTTTACTGCATATTCATTAAATACCACAGATTCTCTTTGTGATAGTGAAGAGATTATTATATATGGAGTGAAGAAAAACAGTCAATATATTCCCATTGACTTTAAGGAAAATGAAGTATATATTTCTGACGGATATGCAGATAAGTATCAACTAAAAGCTGGGGATACAATTACGTTAAAGGAGAAGTATAAAAATGACAGATACAGATTTAAAGTAGCAGGCATTTATCATTATCAGGGAGCCTTATCCATTTTTATGGATCAAAGCAGATTAAATCAAACCTTTGACTTGGATAAAAGTTATTTTAGTGGATATTTTTCAGATACAAAAATTACAGATGTGAATCAAAAATATATTGGTTCGGTTCTTGATTTAGAGGCATTGACAAAAGTTTCAAGGCAGCTTGACGTATCCATGGGAAACATGATGTATTTAGTCGATGGATTTGCTGTGATTATTTTTATGGTGCTGATTTATTTGCTCTCAAAAATCGTTATTGAGAAAAATGGACAGTCCATATCTATGGCAAAGATATTAGGATATGAAAATAGAGAAATCGGAAAACTATATATTCTATCCACATCTATCATGGTAGTTTTATTTTTACTCCTTAGTATGGTCATTGATTATTATTCTATGGTGGTCATATTCCGCCAGATTATGCTTAATAGTATGAGTGGATGGATTCAGTTCCATGTGGATTACACAGTGTTTGTTAAGATGTTTCTTCTTGGAATTGTGACATATAGTGTAGTTGCTATTTTGGAAATGCGAAAGATAAAGAAAGTTCCAATGGATGAAGCATTGAAAAATGTAGAGTAGAAAGGATAAGGATGGAGAAAATGAAAAAGAAAAAAATCATAATGCTTGTGGTGTGTATCTGCTGCATAGCGGGGGTGATTGTAGTTTTCTCTACAAGAGAATCTTCTCAAAGCAGTAAAACAGTCAGTACCAAAAGTCAGAAAAAAAAGAAAGTGACAAAAACCGAGACAAAGAAAGAAACAAGTGGTGTTGTCTATCTAAAAGCAGATGCCAATGGAAATCTAAAAGAGGATACAGGAAGTGATGTACCAATTTCTGTGAAAGTAACGTATTATTTAAATGATAAAAAGATTTCTGCCAAAGAGATTTCGGGAAAGTCAGGTAAAATAAAGATTCGATTTGATTATAAGAATCTAAGAAAAGAGCTAGTGACAGTAGATGGAAAGCAAATGTCTATGCCAGTGCCGTTTATGATGATTTCTACTGTAGTTATGCCGACAGATACATTTTCCAATATTAAAGTATCCAATGGAAAAATCATGAAAGATGAGGAACAGAGTATTGCCGTGGGAATGGCATTTCCAGATTTAAAAAAATCATTAAAATTGGGAAATTACAAGGTTACTCAAGATATTGATTTACCGGATTATGTGGAGATTACGGCAGAGGCAAAGGATTTTGAACTGTCTTTTACCGCAAATATTGTGGGTTCCATGGGTTTAAGTGATTTAGATAGTAAGAGCTTTGATGATGTGGATCAGATGTTAGAGAATGTAAATAAAATGGGAGATGCATCAGATACTTTGGTGGATGGGTCAGTCCAACTGCTTTCTGGGATGAAATCATATCAAAAGGGAATAAAAGCCTACACTAGTGGAGTGAAGAAAATAGAAGATGGAATACATAGTCTAAATCAGTCATTAAAGTCCCTATCCTTCGGTGATAATTCAGGAATGGAATTGGTGAAAGAAGCATTAAAAACTCTTGCGCAGGATGCAAAGTCCTTAGGGACAAACGTTATGAAACTAGAGGGACAAATTGCAATTGTGGAAAAAAGTGCAGAAACTCAGGCGAAAACTCAGGCACTGGAGGAATTCAACGAGGGATTAGAGCAGGCAGTGGCAGATGGAACCATAGATGAAGAGCAAAAGAAAAAACTCCAAGGAAAAATTGATTTTGACGGAATTAAAATTACCTTAGACGATATAGAAAGTAATGCATCAGAGAATATGAAACTTTTAGAAGATATAGGAAAGCAAATGAAGATTTTATCTGCATTTTCGTCAAAACTATCCAAGATGTCAAAGGGTATGACTCAGTTGACCAAAGGAATCGATGCCATTAACAAAGGAACAAGGAGTCTCACAAAAAATAACAAGGCAATCACTAAAGGGATGAAAACATTGGTTGGTGGAACCAGCCAGTTATCCAAAGGAATGAAATCTTTTGATCAGGAGGGAATCAACAAAATAGAAGACCTTTCACAGAATGAATTGACACAATTATTAAAGAATTTTAAAGCACTTCAAAAGGCAGAAATTCAATATAAAGATAATCAAAAGGAACTTGGAAATGAAGCCAGTTATGTTATAGAGACAGAGTCCATTCAATAGGGGCATTTAAGATGTTTGAAGTTCCCCTGTGGGACGCTATGTCAACCATTTTTGAAAATGTTCCTAAATAAGTGAAACAAAAACCTCGATTTTTCGAGGTTTTTGTTAATGTTAGAATATTAATTCGATTTCCGCTAGATAAATTCGAAAAACATATTGTTAAATTCTCTTATAAATGGTAATATGTGTAAAAGAATAAAAATACCAAGAAGGAGGAAGTCTATGGGAACACCAGACACAAGCTTAGGAAGCTACTTAAAAGATCCCAAACGATTTGCAGATATGTTTAATCAGGGAGTTTTTCAAGGAGAAATTAAAATCTTACCAGAAGAATTAAAAGAACTGGATTCCGTTAGTAAACAGAGTCGAGGAGGAAATCGCGCACGAGATTTGGTAAAACAGTACATGTATGAAGATACCAAACTTGCCATCTTGGCAATTGAAAATCAAAATAATATTCAATACTTTATGCCATTAAAGAATATGCTCTACGATTCTGATTTTTACAATGATCAGCGAAAAACAATTTCAAAGACTCACAAAGAAACCAAAGATTTAAAAGGGGATGAATATATTTCTAGCTTTTCAAAAAATGACAAGTTAAGCCCCATCATTACCCTAGTCATCTATTATGGAGATAAAGAGTGGAATGCTCCAAAGGAATTACACGAAATGTTAGAAGTATCTCCGAAGTTGAAACCATTCAAAGAGTTAATTCAAAATTATAAAATTAATCTTTTAGAGGTTAGTAAAATTGATAATCTAGATACATATAGTGATGATATGAAAGTATTGTTTGGTTTCATAAAATATCAAAAGGATAAAGAACAGTTACAAGAATTTATTAGTAAAAATAAGGAAATATTTTCTTGCGTTCCACTAGAGACTTGCAGTACAATAGAAGCAGTAACCAATACAAAAGAAATACGAAAATATATGGAAAAGAAAGAGAATGGAGTGATCAATGTGTGTCAAGCAATAGAAGATATGAAAAAAAGCAGTGAAGCAATAGGAGAAAAGCGTGGAGAAGCACGTGGAAAGGCAATTGGAAAGAAGCAAGGAGAAAAACGAGGAGAAATTCGTTTATCTACCTTAATGAATCATTTGTTTGAAGATGAAAGAATAAATGATGTTAAAAAAGCCATCAATGATTCAAAGTTCCGAAAAAACTTGTATCAAGAATATGGAATTAAATAAGATGTAATATTGATACAACTGGATATGCGTTACATAAAATGGATACTTGCATTTCATTTTTGCCCATGTTATAATTCATAACTAGATAAGAAAACGTTGAAGAGAAGAGTAATCTACTAGAATTCTTCAGAGAGAGATGCATTTGCTGAGAGCATTTTAGATGGAAGGTAGACGAAGACCACCTCTGAGTGATTGTAAACCAATCCGGTGAACACCGTTATATGTGAATCAAGTGACCAGAATTTCTGGTAATTTGGGTGGAACCACGAGTATATTCGTCCCAAGTTGTATCGATAGATACAACTTGGGATTTTTGTTTTATAAGGAGGAAATTATGAAAATTACATTAAAAGATGAATCAGTAAAAGAATATGAAAGTGCAATGTCAGTTCTTGATATTGCAAAGGATATCAGCGAAGGGCTTGCAAGAGCCTGCTGTGCTGGAGAAGTCAATGGAGAAGTTGTTGACTTGAGAAAGGTATTAGACAGTGACTGTACCTTGAACTTATTAACTTTTGACAGCGAAGAAGGAAAATTAGCTTTTCGCCATACCGCATCACATATCTTAGCACAAGCAGTAAAACGTTTATATCCAGAAGCTAAATGTGCCATTGGGCCAGCCATTGAAGATGGGTTCTATTATGACTTTGATATGGAACCTTTAGGACGTGAAGAATTAGATGCCATTGAAAAAGAGATGAAGAAGGTTGTCAAAGAGAATCATCTAATTGAGTATTTTGAGCTTCCAAGAGAAGAAGCCATTGCTTTGATGAAAGAAAAGGATGAACCTTATAAAGTAGAATTGATTGAAGACCTTCCAGAAGGAGAAAGGATTTCATTCTACAAACAGGGTGATTTTACAGACCTTTGTGCAGGGCCACACTTAATGAGTACAAAAGCAGTCAAAGCATTTGCATTAACTTCCTCATCTGGTGCATACTGGCGGGGAGATGAAAAAAATAAAATGCTAACTCGTATTTACGGAACAGCATTTACAAAGAAAGCTGATTTAACAGCTAGATTAGAAGAATTAGCAGCAATGAAAGAAAAAGACCATAATAAACTAGGACGTGATATGGAATTATTCACAACCGTTGACGTTATTGGTCAGGGACTTCCTCTTTTAATGCCAAAAGGAGCTATGATGGTGCAAACATTACAGCGCTGGATTGAAGATGAAGAAGAACGTCGTGGATATATGAGAACAAAGACTCCATTGATGGCAAAGAAGGATTTGTATGTAATTTCTGATCACTGGGATCACTACAAAGAGGGAATGTTCGTATTAGGAGATGAAGAGCAGGATGATGAAGTATTTGCACTTCGTCCAATGACATGTCCATTCCAATACTATGTTTATAAACAAAGTCAAAAGAGTTATCGTGATCTTCCATGCCGTTATGGTGAGACTTCTACTTTATTTAGAAATGAAGAATCAGGAGAGATGCATGGTCTAACTCGAGTACGTCAGTTTACAATTTCAGAGGGACATTTGATTGTAACTCCAGAACAGGCAGAAGAGGAGTTTAAAGGATGTGTTGATTTAGCAAAATACTGTTTGACAACTCTTGGGGTAGAAGAAGATGTAACTTATGAATTATCTCTTGCAGATCCAGATAATATGGAAAAATATATGGGAACAAGAGAGATGTGGGATGAAGTTGAAGACAAGATGCGTCAGATTCTAAATCATATTGGAATTAAATATACTGAAGTAACAGGAGAAGCTGCATTCTACGGACCAAAACTTGATATTCAGGCAAAGAATGTCTATGGAAAAGAAGATACAATGATTACCATTCAATTAGATATGTTCTTAGCAGAGCGTTTTGATATGACTTTTGTAGATAAAGATGGAGAAAAGAAACGTCCATACATTATCCATAGAACTTCAATTGGATGTTATGAAAGAACCCTTGCATGGTTAATTGAAAAGTACGAAGGAAAGTTCCCAACATGGCTATGCCCAGAACAAGTACGTGTACTTCCAATTTCTGAAAAATTCCATGATTATGCAGAGGAAGTTGAAGCAAAATTAAAAGAAAATGGAATTAAGTGTACTGTAGACCAGCGTGCAGAAAAGATTGGAAAGAAGATTCGTGAAGCTCGTCTTGATAAACTTCCATATATGCTTGTTGTTGGTGCAAAGGAAGAAGAAGAAAAGAAAGTATCTGTTAGAAGCCGTTTCTTAGGAGATGAAGGACAAAAGACAATAGATCAATTTATCGATGATATTTGTAAGGAAATCAGAACAAAAGAGATTCGTAAGATTGAAGTAGAAAATTAGGAAAGAAAAGACATGAAAAAAGAATTAGATTATTATAAAATAGGCAATTCTTTTGGTGGAAATCAGGACTGGTTTCAAGTTCCCATGATGAAGTTAGGAGGATGTGCAGCAGCCACAGCGTGTGACAGCTGCATTTCTTTTTCTAAATATTTTGGAAAAGAAGAATTGTATCCTTATGATGTAAACCATATATCAAAAAAAGATTATGTTAATTTTTCTCAAGTGATGCGACCATATTTAAAACCAAGATGGACGGGAATCGATTCCCTTCACATTTATATTGATGGATTTGGAACTTATATGGAAGATCATGGAATAAAGAACATTAAGATGACTCCATTTTCAGGAAATGAAGCAGTGGGAGATGCTAAGAGAATCATAAAAAAGAAAATAAATCAGGGAATTTTGATTCCAAGTTTAACACTAAAGCATAAAGAACCAAAGTTTAAAGATTATGTGTGGCACTGGTATCCAATTGTAGGCTACGAAGAACTTCATGACCGCTTTCGAGTAAAAGTTGCCAACTACAGCGAATGGGAGTGGTTCGACTTTGAGCAGTTGTGGGATACAGGTTACATGCGAAAAGGCGGATTAGTATTATATGATTTGTGAAGAATGTAAATCCCCCTGATAAACGTTGCGTTCTTTTAATTGGTGGTTGACCTGATTTAGCACCTTTTTCTTATGAAGACTCCATTTTGGTGCGATTAAAAGTTCACGTGGACCGTCGCCTGTAAAGCGATGGATGACAATGTCGCTTCTAAGATGCTGGATACAGGTGATGACCAAGTCTACATACTCTTCAAAAGTATAGATCTTAAATGGTTCTTTTTCGTAAAGAGTACCTAGTTTTGTATTCTTTAGGACGTGGAGAAGGGAGAGTTTGATTCCATCTATGGGAAGATTATTGAGATAATGGATGGATTCTAATATCATTTCATTTGTCTCGCCAGGAAGTCCTAAAATTAAGTGTGTTACAATATTTATATTTCGTGCATGTAGATTTTCTACTGCGATTTCAAATGTGGATAATGGATATCCACGATGTATGAAGTCAGCAGTTTCTTCGTGTATAGTTTGAAGCCCTAGTTCAATGAATATGGGCTTTTTTTGATTCAATTCTTCTAACAAATCTAAAACGGGTTCAGGAAGACAATCTGGTCTGGTTCCAATGGAAAGCCCCATAATTGCTGGATGGTTTAGTGCTTCGGTAAACAAAGAGCGAAGTTTTTCTACTGGGGCATAAGTATTTGTAAATGCCTGAAAATATGCAAGATAAGAACCTGAGTTGTTCTTATGGGCAACCAGAGAGATTCCTTCATCAATTTGTTTTGTAATGGATAAGCTGGGATTAGATGAAAAGTCTCCAGAACCACCTTCACTACAGAAAATACAACCTCCAGTGCCTATGGTTCCATCTCTGTTTGGACAGGAAAATCCTCCGTTTAAGGATACCTTATATATTTTCTTTCCAAATGTATTTTTAAAATATGAGTCTAAAGAGTAATATCGCTTTCCATGCCAGTTCATAGCCTGTACCTCCTAATTTTACTGTTCTTATTTTAGTATGAATAAAATCCAATTGTAAAGGTAAAGTTCATTAATTGAACATATTTTTACCATAAGTTTGACACGTTTCTTTTTTATAGTAATAAAAGAAAATATTAATAGGTAAAAGAAGGAGAAGATGTATTTATGAAAGGAAAGATAAAATCAATGGGAAAAAAGATTTCTGGATGGGTGAAACGCCATAAGAAAATGGCTATCGTTCTTGTGATTTTACTGTTTGTTATTTTGTTTCTAGTATGGAAATTTGTAATATCTACAAAAGCAAATGGAGCAGAAACAATTCAGTCCCAGCAGGCAGCCACTGGAACTATTAAAAAAACAGTCGAAGGAGATGGAACTGTTTCTTCTGGTTCTACTCAGGATGTGACATTTTCAAGTGATGTTCTAGTAAAATCAGTGAAGAAATATGCTGGTGATACAGTAAAGAAAGGGGAAACCATTGTTGAGTTGACAAGTTCAGCATTAGAGGATTCCATTACCAGTTTAGAAAATCAGATTTCAACCTTAGAAAGTAGTCTTTCATCGGAAGAAACAAGTGCGTCCTCGACCATTTCTTCTAAAGTAGCGGGTCGTGTAAAACGAATTTACGCAAGTGAGGGAACTTCAGTTTCAAAAACTATGAATAAAAAAGGTTCTTTAATGGAAATTGCAGCAGATGGAAAATTAAAAGTTGAATTTACATATTCAAGGTCAGTGAGTATTGGAGATACTGTAAAAATCAAATTTAGTGGTTATACAGTAACCGGAAAAATCACAAAGAAAAGTGCAGGGAAGGCGACAGCAGTATTTTCTGACAGCTACTACTATAATGTGGGAACATCGGCTAAAGTTTATAACAGCAACAATGTTTCTTTGGGAAAAGGAACCATGAAATCTAACTCACCGATTACTGTAACAGGAGACAGTGGTACTGTGAGTGATATTAAAGTTGTAAAGAATCAAAAAGTATATGCAGGAACTACTTTGATGACGTTGACTGGTGTGGGGTATTCTTCTACTTATGAAAGCAACTTAAAGAAACACGAATCTTTGGTAGCACAGTTAAAGAAATTAAAGACAGAGAGAAATAATTTGACGGTTACAGCAAAACATAATGGAACCATTAGTACCCAAAATGCATCCACAGGATCAACGATTAAATCAGGGCAGACAGTCTGCAAGATTTCAAGCAGTGAATCCTATAAAGTATCCATTGATGTTGATGAGTTAGACATTAAAAGTGTAAAAGTGGGACAGAGCGTATCTGTGACAGTAGATGCAGTGGAAGATAAGACATTTACAGGAAAAGTAACAAAAGTATCAACGGCAGGAACGAATACAGATGGAGTTGCAACGTATCCAGTAACAGTGGAATTAGAAGATACAAAAGAATTACTTCCAGCTATGAGTGCAACAGCGACGATAACTACAGCACAGGCAACTGATGCAGTTTTAGTTCCAGTTTCTGCAATTCAAACAAAAGATAATAAAAGTTATGTAACTATTCTTTCAGATGAAGAGGATGAGACAGGAACATCCACAGAAGTTACCGTTGGAATTATGAATGATTCCTATGCACAGATTAAAAGTGGTGTCAAAGAAGGTGATTTAATTAAACTAATCACACGAAGCAGTTCTAACAGCAATGATAAAGCTCAAATGAAAATGAATGGTCAAGGTGGATCAGGAAGGGGTGGCGGAAGCGGAAGTGGAATGCCAAGTGGAGGCCAAAGACCAGGTGGATCAAATTAAAGAAAGGTAATCTATGATTTCAGTAAAAGATTTAAGAAAAACATATTTACTTGGAGAAGAAGCGGTTCATGCTCTGGATGGAGTGTCCTTAGAAGTTGATGATAAGGAATTTGTTGCTATTATTGGACAGTCGGGAAGTGGAAAGTCAACACTTATGAATATGCTGGGATGTTTAGATATTCCAGATACAGGAGATGTATTCATTGATGGAGAGGACTTAGCTGGATTTAACGAGAATCAATTATCAGTTCTTCGCAATGAAAAGATTGGATTTATATTTCAACAGTTTAATCTTCTTGCAAAATTAGATGCATTTGAAAATGTAGAACTTCCTTTGATTTATCAGGGAATTAAGCTTGAAGAGAGAAAAAAACGAGTGGAAAAAGCACTTTGTGAAGTTGGATTAAAAGAGCGAATGCATCATAAACCCAATCAGTTATCTGGTGGGCAGCAGCAAAGAGTCGCCATTGCAAGAGCTTTAATCGCCAATCCAACTTTGATTTTGGCAGATGAGCCAACTGGAAATTTGGATTCAAAATCAAGTAAAGATATTATGAAAGTGCTTCATCAGGTTCATGAACAGGGAAATACCATTGTGTTAATCACCCATGACAATGATGTGGCAAAAGAGGCAGGAAGACAAATACGGATTATGGATGGAAAAATCGTCTATGATTCTGCAAAGGAGGAGTTTGATGAAATTAACCCAGGCAATTAAAATGGCATTGTCCTCCATTCTATCAACAAAATTAAGATCATTTTTGACTATGCTTGGTATTATTATTGGAGTATTAAGTGTAACTTTATTAGTTTCCATTGTGCAAAGTACAACCAACAATGTAAATGATACTCTTTCATCCCTAGGTGGAAATGTGATTTCTGCCAGTATTACAAGTAAAAGAAGTTCAAGTATTACAACATCAGATTTAGAGACATTAGAAAACAATATGGCAGTTGACAGCGTATCCCCGATAGTATCAGGAAGTGGAACGGCAAAGGCTTCTAGTAATTCTTCTTCTGTTACTATTACAGGGATTACACCAGAGTATCAAAAAATCAAAGAGTATACTTTAACATCTGGAAGAGAAATCCTAGATGTAGACAATGAAAATCGTTTACAGGTATGTGTGATTGGGGCCACAGTTGCAGAGGATTTATTTGGAAGAGCAGATGTTGCAGGAGAGAAGATTAAAGTATCAGGAAGAACATTTAACATTGTGGGAGTCATTGAAGAAGAAGGAAGTTCTCAAATGAATTCTAATGATACTATGGTATATATTCCATTTAAGACAGCACAAAGAGTATTGAAAAGTACCACAATCAGCAGCTTCTATGTATCTGCATCTAGTGAAGATACTTTGAAAATGGCAGAGACTGTTGTCAATTCTTATCTTCTTCAAAAAACAGGAGATGAGGATTCCTACACTGTACAAAATCAAGCTGACATTGCAGACAGTGTATCAGATGTAACAACATCCCTCTCTTATATGCTTGGTGGCATTGCAGGAATTTCTCTATTAGTTGGGGGTATTGGAATTATGAACATTATGTTAGTATCCGTTACCGAACGAACCAAAGAAATTGGGATACGAAAAGCCATTGGAGCGAAGAAAAAAGATATATTATGGCAGTTTATGATTGAATCTGTAGTTCTGTCATTTATGGGAGGCCTAACTGGAGTATTACTTAGTATTATTATTCTTGCAGTTGCAAATATATTTGTCTCAACAACATTAACCTTGTCCGTTGCAATCAGTGTGTTCTCTTTGGGATTTTCCATTGTGGTAGGAATTATCTTTGGATTATATCCAGCAAATAAAGCAGCAAAATTAAAACCTATTGATGCTTTACATTTTGAATAGAAGTTAATTTTATCTGTTAAAAAAAGAGGAATTCCTTATCAATCCCTACATGCAATTGTTAACTTGAATTTAAACAAGAGTTGACAATTGCGTGCTTTCATGTATAATACTATGAAAGAATAAAATATAATTATGATATGTGAGGGTATAGGATGGATTTTTTAGAAACGCTAACTAGTGAAGTTATGAATGGATATAGTATTACGAAAGAAGAGGCTAGGAAACTTGTAGATTGGAATTTGGATGAATTAACGAAGGCAGCGGATAAAGTACGAGAATTTTTTTGTGGAAATAGATTTGATATGTGTACCATTATTAACGCTAAAAGTGGTAGATGTTCTGAAAACTGTAAATTCTGCGCCCAGTCGTCATATTATGATACTAAAATTGAAAGTTATGATATGTTACCCTTGGAGGAGATTGTGAAACAGGCGAAATATAATGATGAGAGAGGTGTACTTAGATTTTCTCTTGTTACTTCTGGAAAGCAATTAAAGGATGATTATCTTAAAGAGGCTTGTGAAGCAATTAAAAAAATCAGGAAAGAAACAAATGTTGAAGTGTGTGTATCTATGGGATTTTTAAGTGAAGAACAGTTTCAAAGAATCAAAGAAGCGGGTGCAACAAGGGTACATAATAATCTTGAAACGTCAAAAGGCTTTTTTCACAATGTTTGTACCACACATACATTTGAAGATAAAGTTGAAACGTTAAAAGCTGCGAGAAGAGCAGGACTTGAAGTATGCAGTGGTGGAATTATGGGACTTGGTGAGAGTATGGAAGACCGAATTGATTTGGCATTTTCATTAAGGGAGTTGGGAGTGAAATCCGTGCCTGTTAATATGCTCAATTCAATTCAGGGAACGCCATATGAGAATAATAAAAAACTTACAGTAGATGATATGAGAAGAATTGTTGCTATTTATAGATTTATTTTGCCAGATGCATCAATTAGGCTTGCTGGTGGAAGAGGTCTGCTGGATGATAAAGGAGCTTCGTGCTTTTCATCCGGTGCAAATGCAGCTATTTCAGGAGATATGCTTACTACATCAGGAATCACAATTGACCAAGATATGAAAATAGTTGAAACATTAGGATATAATGTTAAAAAGGGGTTGTAAAAAAAGTCTCTAATTAAGAATCGTCAGTTCCGGCAAAGTTGTCGGTTCTGACGATTCTTTGTTTTAATAACAATTATCTAGGATTACGATAAGTGAATGAATGAAAATAAAAACGCACGTAAAATACTTGACAAATAAAACAAAGGTTGATATACTTTAAAACGGAATGAACGTATAATACTTGACAGGAGACGGAATGAAAATAGTAGAATTAAATGAAATTGCAAATAAGGTTGTATCTGGAACTGTTATCTCAAGAGTAGAATGTAGAAATAACGAGATAAAAGTTGGTGAAGTGGATTTTTTACCCTTAAAATCTATTACCTGCGGAATGATAGATATGGATGAAGTGAAAAAAATAGATATTGCAAAACAAGTACAACAAGAAAAAATGACAAACTACGGTGATATAATTTTAAAAATGAATCAGCCATATGATTCTGTTTATGTTGAGAGAGAGTTTTCAGGTCTTCTTATCCCATCATTCTGTTGCTTATTAAGGACAGTAGATAGAACTATGGTAGATCCATATTACTTAGTAAGTTATCTTAATTCAAAGTTTGCTAAAGAATATTTAATGACATCGAATCGTGCATCAGCTGCATCTCTATTGAAAATTGGAGATATAAAAAAGTTACCAATACCTTTGCCTGATTTATCGGAGCAGATAGCAATTGGAAAAATCTTTATGTCATGTAGTGAAAGACAAGTGATTTTATCAAAAATGAAAAAGCATGAAATGGAACTTGTAGAAAATATTGTAATGGACGCTGTCAGGGAGGTATTTGAACATGAAAAATACTGATTATCTATCAACAATTACAAAAATCGAAAAAGAACTTGCTGACTGGAAATACTTTGATGCTATTAGGGATAGAAGTATTGTCACAACAATATATCTTATATACTTAAAGTATTTATCTGATATTCATCATGAAATTGTGTTTGAACGTTTGATAAAAACTTACAAAAATGAAGGGATTTTTGATGTAGGAGTTATAAACAAACTATTAGAAATACGCTTAACTGAAATAGATTGCTCAGATGATATTGCAGTAAAGTACTTAAAAGACATAGACTTTACAAAGATGCCTTATGAATTTGTTAAAGTTCTAGAGGATATAAACAACCTAGATTTTATTGATGAAACGGTTGTAAGTAAGCTGGTTTGTGCGTTGATTTTACGTTTTTCTTCTTTATATGGTTTGCATACATTTAGAGAAGATGTTTCACAAAACGATATGAATCTGGTGCTTTGTGCAACCGATTTATTGAATGTAGACAATAATATGTGTATATATGATTGTGCGTGTGGAACAGGTACTTTATTAGCAATGGCAGGCGCAACAGGATCTGTCCTGTACGGACAAGAGGAAGATGTTGAAAGAGCAGTTGTGGCATATATCTTATGTAAGATGGCTGGAGCAAGGGAAGTTCATATTGATGTAGGAGATGTATTGCAAAAAACTATGAGTGTGAAATATGCTATCGACAAAGTTGATAGAATAATATCAGCACCACCGTTAACAGATAAATATGTAAATCAACAGAAGTTACACAGTTCAGATATTCAAAGCGAATTTTTATATGGTGATTCAATTCCAGATAGTGGTTTATGGATTTATGCAAGACATATGATTCAAAAATTAAAAGAAAGTGGAACTGGGGTTATGATTGCACCATGTTCTTTATTATCCAGAGAGGGAAATACAAAAGATGATAGATACAGAATTGTTAGAAGGAATAGCATAAAGGCAGTAATACAATTACCCACATGGTCTTCAACAAGGGCGGTACGTTTGTGCATCATTATCTTGGAAAAAGGAGAAGAATCCAAATTATTTACAAAAATCCAAATGATAGATTTAAGCTCCAATAAGGGAGAAAAATATTTTTTGGACAAATCTAGAAGCAATGGTGTGAAAATTCTTGATAGTAAAAAATTGACGCATTTTATAAATGAAAATATAGAGCTGGATGGAATAAGCGGATTAGTGGAAATAGAAGAAATAGAAAAGCATGATTACAATCTGACTCCAGGTATATATTTGCGAGAGATAACAGATATGATCAAACAGAGGGAACGTACCGTTGATATGCTCGAACAGCAAAAGGAACTGCTTAATCAGTATCATCAATCAGAGAAAGAATTAAATGATGCAGTATTGAATTACTATCAATTTTTGGGAAGTAAACAGGATAAGGAGAATGTGAATGAATAGACGATATACGAATCTAAAAAAAGCACCTAATGCAGTAACTACGCCTGGTGGGATACTAATTGGAATGCTGGAAGATACAAAAGATACGAGAATGATAAAAATTAAGAGAGATAAAAAAATGGAATATGTTGATATTGAGTTCATAAGAAATCAATTAGATAAACCATTAATATAAGAAAAACTAGGGGCCCAAGTACGAGAAACCAGTATGCTACAGTAGGATGAGATTTCCGCAGGAGAAATTCGTCTATAGAACATTATGAAATGTTCTATAGGCGTTTTTTATTTTTTGAGAAAGGAGGATTAGCAGAGATGGCAAAAAAGTGTTTCTATGATTCGATTGAATTTGGAAAACGACTTAGAAAAATACGCAAAGAGAATGGTATGACACAAGAAAAACTGGCTGAAAGATTATTATTAACTGGAGAGAGTGTCTCTAATATTGAAACAGGTAAGACAATGTGTATGCCGGAACATATATTTTCGATTTGCCAAATATTCAATATCTCTGCTGATTATCTTTACTTTGGAATTGAGAGAAAATTGATATTATCTAAAAGCAATAAAATAGAGTTGGTAAATAACCTTTTGCAATCTTGTAGTGAATTTGATTTAGAGAGAATACATAGCATGATTCAAATAATATTACAACGGCCAGCCACCTAATTCCGAATACCATTCGGTTTTTTTCTTATGAATGCCGAATAACGTTCGGTTAATTTATCGCCTTAAAGCAAGTACAATTTATACATGGTCAGTAAGACCTAAAACACGAGAGTGGATGTGCAGAAGCAAAAGAGACAAGCATGTTAAAGGATAGGGAGAAAGTTTAGTTATGAAGAAAAAGAACTATTATGCAAAATACAAAAGAGGTCAGGTGGTATATGTGAATTTTGGACTTAAACCTAACGGTGTGCAAGGATTTATAAGACCTGCTGTTGTGGTATCTTGTAATGCAAGTAATCACAATAGAGCACCACAGGTTACCGTATGCCCTCTCAGTTCTAAATTAAAGGATATCAAGGTACATGTTAAGATTAAGCCATTAGATGTGAACGGACATCATTTGAAAAAAATATCAGATTGTATGCCAGAAGATATGCAGACGGTACCTAAGAGTGCAATTATGGAACATATTGGATATATCACAGCTTCTTCCAATATAATGGAAGAAATTGATAAATCACTATTGTCACAGCTTGCATTATGGGATACAGCGAAAAAACTTGTAAGGGAGGAAATCTTAAATGGAGAAGGTGAAAAAGAAAAGATTTCTTAGATATTTTTGAGGAAATATGTGAGATTCAAATTGATGATGATGTGAAGTTTCGCATAGAATCGTGTCGGTCCAAGTTAATATTTTGTACTATCTCCTTTCACTTGACATGAAACACTATAAATCATAGTATTTGTCAAGGAAGAAAATATAGCAACAATTGATTTATTAATGAATAAAACATCGCACAAATAGTCGAGAATAAAATAATAAATCGCTCTATACTGATACTTGTAAAACAAAACGAGGAGGCGAAAAGAGATGGAAGAGCAAATAAAAGCAGTCAGAAATATGCAGAATTATATTGAGGAGCATCTGTATGAAAATATTACAGCGGCAGATCTTGCCAGAGCTTCTGGTTACTCATCATGGTATGCCAATCGCTTATTTTCACATTGGCTGAATATCACGCCAGCAGAGTATATCCGGAAATTACGATTGTCAAAGTCCGCATTAAAGCTTCGGGATGAAGAGATTAAGATTATTGATGTCGCATTTGAAGTGGGATTCAACAGTGTGGATGGCTATCAACGTGCATTTCGGCGAGAGTTTGGCTGTAATCCAAGAGAATATGCAAAATCCTCAACTGCTCTTTATCTCTTTACGCCTTATGGGATTCTTCCTACGAAGAAAAGAAAGGAGCATTGTATGAGCGAAACAAAAAATGTATTTATTCAGGTCATTGATAAACCAGCTAGAAAGGTGTTAGTGAAAAGAAGTCTAAAAGCAAAACATTATTTTGAGTATTGTGAAGAGGTAGGTTGTGATGTCTGGGGGCTGCTGATGAGTATGAAATCCCTTAGTGGAGAGCCAGTCTGTATGTGGCTGCCTAAGAAATATGTGAGACCAAATACTTCAGAGTATGTGCAGGGGGTGGAAGTAGAACTTACCTATGATGGAGAGATTCCAGATGGATTTGACGTGATAAAACTTCCAGCAGGCAGATACCTAATGTTTCAAGGAGAACCATTTGCGGAAGAAGATTATGAAGAAGCCATTGAGGAAATCTGGAAAGCCGAGAAGAAATATGATCCAAAACTGCTTGGATATGCATGGGATATGGACAATCCAAGGATTCAGTTGGAACCAAGGGGCGAAAGAGGTTATATTGAACTCCTTCCGGTAGTTACAGTGGAGGTGTAGTGTGAATAACAATTGGAAAAAGCAGGTAACATTATTCCTTTCGAGCCAGGCAGTATCTCTGTTTGGCTCTTCCCTTGTTCAGTTTGCAATCGTCTGGTATGTTACCAAAGAGACCTCATCGGGATTCTGGGTATCCATGCTGACAGTATGTGCATATTTACCACAATTTTTGATTTCATTTTTTGCAGGAGTGTGGGCAGACAGGCATTCGAAAAAATGTATGATTATTGCGGCGGATGCGTCGATTGCATTTACTACTTTTGTACTGGTGATGTTACTTCCTTATGTTCATGGATCTACATATAAGGATACACTTCTTTTATCGTTGCTGTTATTGGCATCCACCTTACGATCTGTAGGTACAGGGATACAGACTCCAGCGGTATCTGCGATGATTCCAGAATTAGTGCCGGAGCAACAATATATGCGTGTAAATGGAATTAACGCAACTATCCAGTCTGTAGTTCAATTTGCAGCACCAGCGGCAGCGGGACTTGTACTTACATTTTACACCTTGCGGATTACTCTGATGATTGATATTGTGACTGCAATCATAGGAATCAGTTTATTCGGTCTTGTTACGTTGCCAAAGAAGGACAGCACTACCAAGAAAGAGAAGAATTCATTATTTGGCGAGATGCGAATGGGGATTCAATATGCCAATTCCGTTTCCTATCTAAAAAATCTGTTGATTCTAAATGGATTTTTTATCTTCTTATGTGTTCCAGCAGGGTTTCTTGCAGCGTTATATGTCAGCAGAACCTATGGGGACAGTTATGCCTACCTTACCACTGTAGAACTTGTAGGATTTGCGGGGATGACAGCAGGTGGCATATTAATGGGAACTTGGGGTGGATTTAAAAGCCGCTTAAAGACATTGGTTGTAGGAATGCTTTTATTCGGTGTGCTTGCTATGGGCATGGGTGTGGCTGAGAGTTTTATTCTATATCTGATATTGATGTTCATCTATGGAATTGCTTTGACAATGGTACAAACTTCAACAACGACAATGCTACAGGAAAAGACAAAGCCAGAGATGCAGGGGCGAATTTTTGGATTTTTTGGAGCAATCTACAGTGCCTTTTTGCCCATTGGAATGGTAGTGTTTGGGCCGCTTTCGGATATTGTTTCTATGAGATATATTATGGTTTTTTCGGGGATTGCATTGATTGTGCTAGGTGTGGTGACAAAGGAGAAAATGAAACTAGTAAAAGAAATATAAAATAACGATTAACAAGAATAAAAATAGTGATAATATATCAAGTAGATATATCAAATTGATATATAGTAAAAACTAGGAGGTGATATATTTATGAATGATTATATTAAGGCAAAAGAAATACCAACAATATACGAAATTGGCAAGAGTATTGAGAATACGAAAAAGGGTTTTGAGGAAAGTTTTGAAATCGGAACCTTTTATAATAGACAGACACAGGATGAAGCACATCTTGAACAAATACTGCACAGTCTGAAAATAAGAGATGGACTGAAAATTCTTGATTTAGGAACAGGGACAGGTTATCTGGCATTTCCCATCGCCAAACGATATCCAAAAACAGAAATAATTGGTTTAGATATTGTCCAGCAGGCGATGGACAAGAATCGAGAGAGGGCTGTTACTGAAGGCCTGAAGAATATTCAATTTATGAGTTATAATGGGCTGATATTTCCGTTTGCAGATGAAGCATTTGATATGGTTATTACACGATACGCTCTACATCATTTTCCAGCTATTATAAATACATTTGAGGAAATCAACAGAGTATTGAAGCCAAATGGAATGTTTTTCTTGGCTGATCCAACTCCGAATGCTGACGATACGGAAGGATTTGTAGATGCATATATGCAAATGAAAAAAGATGGACACATTAAATTTTACACAAAAGAAGAATGGAAGGGAATAGGAAAAACAACAGGTTTTAGATTCGCAGATAGTTTTGAAACTAAAATTCGTTTTCCAAGGAAGAAGCAGACGGCTTTAGGATTCGAGGATATTTTGAATACATTTGATAAACAGGTGATAAAAGGTTATGGATTAGAGATTATTGATGACGAAATATGGATAACCGAAAAAGTGAACAATATCCTGTTTCAGAAGGGGGAGTTTGAGAAGAGCTGAGACTTATGCCACAAATAAATCAGCAACTTATATTTTAAAATAGGTATTGACAAGTTACCATTCGGTCACTATAATTAAAGTTACCGAGTGGTAACTTACGTTAAAAAGGAGGGATTGAATGGAAATAAATACGAAAGAACGTATTTTACAAGAGGCGTTAATTTTATTTGCACAGAATGGTTATATGGCTACATCCATGAATGACATCGCCAAGAAACTGGATATTACTAAACCTGCATTATATAAGCATTACAAAAGCAAACAGGAAATTTTTGATAGCATTGTAGAGAGAATGAATCAAATGGATCAGCAGAGAGCAGAAAAATATCAAATGCCGGAAGGAACATTTCAGAAAATGGCAGAAAGCTATAACAGGACACCATTAGAGAAGATTAAAATCTTTTCAGAGGTACAGTTCAGACACTGGACAGAGGAAGATTTTTCTTGTAACTTCAGGAAAATGCTGACCCTTGAGCAGTACAGAAATGAAGAGATGAATCAGCTATATCAGAACTATTTAGCAACAGGACCGATTCAGTATATGACGGAACTTTTTGCCGAAATGCTGAAAGAAAAAGGAAAAGAGGACAATCCCAAACAGGTAGCACTGGATTTCTACGGTCCCATTTTTTTGTTGATAAGCATGTATGACGATGCAAAACAAGAAAAGGAGTTGTTGCAGTTATTGAAAGAGCATATTGAACAGTTTGCAAAAAAACTAGGATAAGAGTGACATTGGAGAGAGGGTGTTTGAATGAGCGAGGAAAATACTCAAAATACGAGTTGGCTGCTTTGCCCAATATGTCAGAACAAAACTCGTTTAAAATTAATGAAGGATACGGTATTGGATAACTTTTTGCTGTTTTGTCCCAAATGCAAAAAGGAAACACTTGTAAATGTCAGAGAGTTTAAAACAGAAATAATAGAGCAGAAAGATTAATTTTATATGACAGTGAGACGCTAAGACGCAGTACTGATATGCATGAATTGCATAAGTATTGTGTCTTTTTTTAACGAAATGGAGGATAAAATGATTAGAGCAATCGTATATACAACAAATACAGGAACTACAAAAGAATACGCAAAAATTTTAGCGGATAAAACAGGCTTACCATACTTGTCATTAGAGGAAGCAAAAAAGCGTTTGACGAAGGGCGCAGAGATTATTTATCTTGGATGTATTATGGCAAGTGACATAAAAGGATATAAGAATGCCAAGAGTCATTATAAGATTTGTGCGGTCGGTGCTGTTGGTATGGGACAGACGGGAACCCAGATTGTAGAGGTAAGAAATAAAACGAAGATACCAGAACAGATTCCTGTGTTTACTCTACAAGGCGGATTTGATATTCGTAAACTCTCAGGAATGTATAAAATAATGATGGGGGTTATGGTTAAGACTGCAGGAAAAGCATTGGCTAAAAAAGCAGACAGAACACCAGATGAGGATGTCATGTTGGAAATGATGCAACATGGTGGTAATCATGTATGTCTGGAAAATTTATCAGATATGATTAACTGGTATGAAAATAAAGTCACTGCATAATAACAATCAGAAAGCAAAGGAGAAAAAGATGAAACTTTATTTTGAAAATTGGGTACAGGTAGCAACAACAGCAATGCTGATTGGATTTGTAGGTTTTACGTTATATTCATTTATGCATAGAGACAGTATTGAATTATGGGGTAGAAGAACCTTGTTTTTATCAGTGTATGGTCTTCTGATCTGTTGTTTTGCAGCGGCACGTGATGGCTTGGATAGGACGATTCAATATTCCATAGATAAGAGTTGTGAACCTGGAATATTTGAACTTATCAGTGTTCCTAATATGGTAGGGTGCGTAGGAGCTGCTATCATTATCATAGCTGGGTTAGCATCTGTTTTTTGCCATAAACAGAGTGCAAGAGAAGTTCTTTTCTTTGTCATGTCTGGTGGCGCGTTACTTAAAATTGCAGCAGTAGAAATAGCAAGAATTTTATTGCTGTTCTGAAAATAGATGAAAAATGTGTAAGGGAGATTGGTAAAATGAAAACAAGTCAACATCTTATAGAGTTTTATAATAATTATGATGAAGATAATCGACTGGAACCAAAGCATGGCATGGTGGAATTTTTTACCACAATGCGATATATACAGCAGTATCTAAAGTCAGGCGAACGTGTGCTTGAAGTTGGGGCAGGAACTGGCCGATATTCTCATGCACTGGCAAGACAAGGATATATTGTGGATGCAGTAGAATTGGTAGAACATAACATAGAGGTATTCAGGAAGAATACACAGGAAAATGAAAGAATAACAGTTCATCAGGGAAATGCTTTAGATTTGTCGGCATTTCCGGATAATCAGTATGATATTACTTTGGTGTTAGGTCCGTTGTATCATTTATATACCATTGATGAGAAACGTCAGGCTATTCGAGAAGCAATTCGTGTGACGAAGCTGGGTGGTATTATATTTGCTGCATATGTCATATCTGATGGCTGTCTTCTTGATGAAGGCTTTAGGCGTAATAACATCAATGTTATGAAATATATTCAAATGGGACTTCTTGATTCAGAAACATTTGCTGCGAAATCGAAGCCACAAGACTTATTTGAACTTGTTCGTAAAGAGGATGTTGATGAATTAATGTCAGTATTTCCAACGACTCGTTTACATTATGTTGCAACAGATGGTTTAGCGCTTATGATGCGAGAGGTGATAGATAGAATGGATGAGGAGATGTTTGAACTTTTTCTGAAATATCATTATGTTACCTGTGAACGCAGTGATTTTGTCGGTGTTACAAGCCATGCACTTGATATATTTAAGAATAAGAAAAAATCGTAGAATAGAAATGAAGGAGAAGAAAAATGAGTGATAGAAAAGATTTTATAATACGGCTAGAAACACCAGAGGAATATACAGATGTTGAGAATTTAACAAGAGAAGCATTTTGGAATGTATATAAGCCGGGATGTCTGGAGCATTATGTATTGCATTGTTTGAGAACAGATTCTGACTTTGTTCCTGAACTTGATTTTGTTATGGAAAAAGATGGAAAGTTGATTGGACAGAATATTTTTATCAGAACACATATTGCAGCAGATGATGAAAGAAAAATTCCCATTATGACAATGGGACCAATCGGTATTTTGCCTGAATATAAGAGACAGGGGTATGGAAAAGCACTCCTAGATTATTCTCTCCAAAAAGCAAAAGAAATGGGTGCAGGTGCGTTGTGCTTTGAAGGAAATATTGATTTTTACGGGAAAAGTGGATTTGTGTGTGCCTCAGAAAAAGGAATTCGCTACCATGGAGTACCGGAAGGGGAAGATGCATCATTCTTCTTATGTAAAGAATTGATTCCGGGATATTTAGATGGAATTACAGGCGTCTATACAACACCAGCAGGATATTTTGTGGATGAAGCAGAGGTAGAAGAATTTGATAAGAATTTTCCGCCAAAGGAAAAAAAAAACTTCCGGGACAGATTTTCTAAAAGAAAAGAGAGAAGCAGTGGGTGAAAAGAAATGGCACACTGCTTCTTTTCAGCGATTGTCATGCGTCTGACGAAGCTGCCAGTGACATCTTCTTTCTGTTCAAGCTCATCACGTTTTTTTCGTTTTTCTTTTATAGTACCTTTTGAATTCGTGAGTTTAAATAATGTATCTGAACGCATACCCTCATACCCTCATATGACGAACCTGTTTTCGGTAAGCTCATTGAAAAAGTCGTCGGCGTAGTGTATAATATAAGGAATAAGTTTGTGACAAATTATGCAGGGATTTGTGTGGGTTGAGCAGTTTTCGCATTACCGGCAGAAAGGTGTTTACATACATGGAAAAAATGATGTACAATCCTCCAGCCAGCCAGGGGCAGTTTCCCTATTTTTATAAAACCGAGCGCAGTTTCTTCCCAAGGGAAAGCGGCGACTTTCTATTTGCAACGAAAGGGGGGCAATGACATGGACGGCAGCAAGAAGTCAAAACTAACGAAAAAGAGCCGGATACTTATCTTTCTGTTTGCTCTCGTCATGCTGATTGTCTCCGTTGCTGTCTTTACAGCGACTTATCGCAGATTGCAAACCACCATCTCCAACGAACGTGTTGAGTATGTAACAGAGTTGACCCATCAGATCGTCGAGAAAGTCAACGCTACCATCCAAATGCACTTGCAGGAAGCAACTGCAAATGCGACCCTTATGAATAAAACACAGCCGAAATCCTTTGCAGATATTCAGTCTGTTTTTGACATCGACAGTCCCGATGAAATTACCAGTGAAGGACAAACTTTATTTGTATCGGCGCAGGGACGATGCTATCTGCCAAACGGAGAGACCCTTCGTGTTGCAGATACAGGCTTTCTATCCACCATCTCCACCAAGCGCAAGGCAACGTCCTCCTTTTCGCAGGTGACGTCTTACGGCGATTATTGGCTATTTGGCGCGCCGCTTGATTCCATATCCATAGACGGCATTGAGATGATCGCAATTATTCGGGCATTCCCCAGCGAATCATTTTCCGACAACATGACCGTTGCAATGTTTGACAGCCAAACCAGTTCTTTTCTTGTTTCAAATACAGGCACGATCATGGTAAAGGGGCATGACGCCACTGGCTATGGTAGCAATCTGGTTTATTCATTGACAGCTAAGGGCATAGATGACAAGGAAGCAGAAAAGCTGTTCAGCGCTTTTCAAGAGGCAGAATTGACAACAAACTTTATCGAAATCGAAGATACCCAATGGATCATTCAGAGCGAAGCGGTTCGTGATGGCTATGTCCAAGTAGTAGTACTGCCGCTGCAAATCACAGCCAGCGAAACGGTTGCCTCCATGAATCAGCTGATTTTTCTGGTGGTGGTGCTGCTGACCTTAACGCTTGCGACGATCCTGGTGGTGGTTATCCGACTGCAAAGAGCCGCAGCGGATAGACGTTTGCAGCAGGAAACCTTTAAGAGCGAGCTGGCAACGCAAAGCGCCAATAACAAATCCGAGTTTTTAGCCAAGATGTCCCACGACATCCGTACTCCTTTGAACGGGATCATCGGCATGACCTATCTAGCTGCGCAGGACATGGAAAACCAGGCTGAGCTAGAGGAGGATCTTTCAAAAATCCAGACTTCTGCTGACTACCTGCTTTCGCTGGTCAATGATATTCTGGACATGTCCAAAATCGAAAGCGGGAAAATGGAGCTTCGACCGGAACCAATCAACGTTGAGCATGTGCTGCGAGATGTATCCCAGCAGTTTATGGAAGAGATTGCAAGGAAGAAAATCAACTTGTCGCTGGCCGGGACAGAAAGCGCACCGTATAGCTATCTATGTGATAAGCTCCGTATTCGTCAAATCATGATGAACCTCATTTCCAACGCCGTAAAATTTACGCCGACGGGAGGGCGGATCGACCTTGCCATGACGATAGAAGCCGCGGGAGCGGGGAAAGATCAGATCACATTCTCGGTGGCTGATAACGGCGAAGGTATGAGCGAAGAATTTCTGCAAAGAATCTTCAAACCTTTTGAACAGGCAACAAGCAATACCGCCGCAGAGCATGGAGGCAGCGGATTGGGATTGTCTATCGTGAAGAATCTGGTCCGAATGATGAATGGCACGATCACCGTGGTGAGCGAATTGAACGTAGGCAGCCGATTTGTTGTCAGCATCCCCATGCAGCAGACGGAAAAGTTAAAAGATGCCGAGATGCCCTTTAGGCGAACTACATCGGATGACGAAGCCCCAACCCTCTCTATGCCATTTGCAGGTCACCGTGTACTCTTGGTAGAAGATCACCCAATCAACGCGCAGATTGCTTCCAAGGTGCTGTCCAGGTGGGGGCTTGATGTGACAGTAGCAGAAAACGGGAAAATAGGTGTGGATACGTTTTGCGCTTCTGAAATCGGATTCTTCTCCATTATCTTCATGGATATTCGTATGCCGGTAATGGATGGCTATGAAGCTGTTCAAACAATACGGAGTAGCGGACGCGACGATGCAGCTTTCATCCCGATTTATGCGATGTCAGCCAATGCCTTTGATGAAGATGTTGAAAAATCCATTACGGCCGGGATGAATGGTCATTTGAAGAAGCCGTTGGAAATAAATAAACTCAAGCAGGTTTTGGAGAATTGCTTGTTAAAGGAGGATGGAATATGAAGAGATTGAAACGAGGATTGTGTGTACTGTTTACACTGCTGCTGGTGCTTAACTGCTTAACGGGATGCAGTAGCCTAACAAAAAAGAACTCCACGCAGGCGGCCAACGAAGTGCTGACCCTGCGTCCCTACGACACAAGCAAGCAGGTCATTACGATTTCCGTGACGGACGGTATCAACTATGACCGGTTGTATGAAACGCTGTCAAAGCAATTCCCGGAGGTCAGCTTTGTCCTTCGTCCTGGTTCGGAAGCGGAGCCGAAAATTCGGAATAACATGGACGACATCTACTTTGTCATAGACACCTCTTTTGTAGCTGATGTGGAGAGCAATCTGCTGGATTTGTCTGCCTTTGAGTGCGCGGGAAACTATTATTCGACTTCCCTGCAAAGCTGCGCCAGCCTCAATGACGGCAAGCAATATCTGCTGCCGCTGCCCGGTGTTATTACGGGCATTGCCTACAATAAGACGTTGTTCGCGGAAAACGGCTGGCAGGTGCCGCATAGCAAGAGTGAGTTCTTTGAGCTGTGCCACACCATTCAGGCAAGCGGTGTAGTGGAAAGGGCATTCCAACCCTCCATTAAGTATGCCGACGGCGTGCTTAACATTGCGGAGATGTTTAATGAGAGCAATCTTTTTTCCACGCTGAAATATTACCAATGGTTTGAGGATTTTGCTTCAACGGACGACACAAGTTCCGCGTTTGTGCTGAAGCCGATCATCAAGTGTTTTCAGGAACTGCTCGACGAGGGAATCATTACGCTTGCCGATTTTGAGATGAAACCCGGTGATCGCTCAAAAATGATGTATAATGAGCGCTCTGCCGCTATGACCATCGAGACACAGCTCGTCACCAAGTACGCTCTCGACCAGAAAAGCACAGACGAGTTTGGACTTTTCCCATTCTACTCCGGTGATAGTTCCCAAGACGGCTTTGTGAAGTGCGACCCGATCGCCTATGTGTGTGCTTCGAGCAAATTGGGGGAAGCGGGAAATGAAGCAAAACTGAAAACAGTCCAGCAGATTCTTGATTTTTTCAGCACCGAGGCGGGCATGGCCTGCTTTGTGGAGGAAGGCGGATTTGCAGCGTCCCAGCTCAAAGATGTAAAAGTTAAGTTCCCGACCAGCAGTATTTACACAGATGTGCAGGAAGCAATCGACGCTGGTCGGATGGTGAAGCTATCGCCTATCATGAAGCGCAGTATGGGGCAGGGAAAGATGGTGCTGAACGAGGTTATCAACAGCGTGTTTGACACATCGCGTCACTCAACGACAATCACGGGCGATAAGACTTTGGCAACCTTTGAACAGGCTGTTGAATACATGGATACCTATAATCGCCATCTGAAAAACAAAAGCCCGCGTGAGGTGGAGACAATCTATGCGACGGCGACAAAGCCGTTTACGGTTCTTGAAACCTCCGAGTATATGGCGCAGATGTTCATGGAACAGTCAGGCGCGGAGTTGAGCCTCTTCCTATGCAATTCGCGCAATCGTGGCAACTCGATGGCGTTTTATCAAGGCGATCAGGTCAAAACAACGGCCGACAGCATCCAGCCCTATGATGTAGTAGCCAGCTTGGACTTCACAAAACGCAGCACACCCGTTGATGAAAATGATTTCAAGATGGCCACGGTCAAGATGACCGGTAGTCAGATACTACAGGCACTTGAGGATTCGCCCTGCGACAATGAAGGATGGTTTCAATCGTTTTATGTTGGGGCTGGGCTGAAAATCGAGTTTGCGCCATGGGCGCAGAAGGGCTCTCGTTATGTCAAGGTAGCCTTGGCCGACGGATCGTCTTTGGAGCCTGACCACCTGTATACAGTTGCCATTTGGAATAACACCGTCAAGCAGGAGTACATCACCGAATATGTCAAAATCCATGAGGAACAGTTTGCCGATTTATTGCGGACGCAGTTGATGAAGGACAAGGAGATTTCGCCCGTAGAGGACGGCCGTTTTACTCTGAACTGGAATATCGTTGCAGAGGAAGCAAAGAACACTGATGCGAAAAACGAAGAATGATAAGTGAAGGCATCAGACCCAGTGATATGATACTAAGTGACCATATTCCGGATACACAAACGGAATATACGAAGCTGTTTTTTAAGCTGATTTTATATTACAGGAGCCATTACACGAAGGTAATGACTCCTGTTTTTCAGGTGTGCCAAGCATGGCACTAATCTAGTCAGTGAAAGTCTGACCACGGATATTTACCGCTAAGTGTAGCGGAGCACAAGTTGGTGTCAGTAATGGCATGGATGAAGGAAGCGCATAGCAAAGTTCTTGAGCCTACGTACAGAAACTTGATAAGGCGATGAGGTGGGTAAGGTTGTCTGACAAGCCGAAGCCCGAAAGGTAAACGTATAACCAAAGTCGTAAATCAAGAGATTGTGGAATGAAAGATTAGTGTCTTACCTTGGGAGACCCTACCCACATATCAATAGATATGGTCGAAAAAGGTTTAGGGAGGGAGTTAATCACTCCCTCCTACTCGATCGATTGACAATTATATTTCAAGAGTCTATAATAATGATTGATAGATAACATATGTTATGTAACGTAAGATATTTAAGGAGGATACAATATGCCACCAAAAGCTAAAATTCATAAGCAGGATATATTGGATAAAGCTTATGAACTTGCCAGAACAAAGGGGATAAGCGGAGTGAATGCCAGAGCTATCGCTAAAGAATTAAATTGCTCTGTGCAGCCTATTTTTCGTAATTTTGCAACAATGGATGAATTGAAAATGGAGCTTGTCAAGAAAATGCTGGATACATATCATGCCTATGTCAAGATTGATGAAACGAAAGAAAAACCTTATATGCAGATGGGAATGGGTTATATACATTTTGCAAAAGAAGAGCCGGAATTATACAAGATATTATTTATGAGTGAGCAGAAACTGGCACCAGAGCAGTTTGTCATGCTGGATGAAACCTATAAGAATATTGAAAAATATGCGGATGTAACGAAAAAACTGGATTCGCTTCATAGGATGAATGCAAAGCAGATCAATGATTTTCACACGAGAGTCTGGATATTTACCCATGGACTTGCAACATTGGTCGCTACAAGAACCTGTGATTTTACAGATGAACAACTGGAGGAATTGCTGGAGGAAGAGGTTATGGCAATACGAAGTCTGGACAAATACAGTAAGAAGAATGAGGATTGATCGGAGAGGAATGTATGGAACTGTTAGAAAAGGATTATATATGTGAGGGACAAGTGAACATCCATTATATAGAGATAAAGAATCAGAGACCAGCGTTGCTACTGATTCATGGTCAATGTATGTGCAGTAAGGATTATGAATCTGTATTTCAGGAATTAGGGGAAAGATACCATGTGTATGCAGTGGATTGTCCGGGACATGGAAAAAGTGAGAAGAGAGCTGAAATTTATACCTGTCATAGACTTGGAGAGTTATTATGCGAATTCATACAAAAGAATATTGGAGCACCATGCGTAGTGAGTGGACATTCTTCTGGGGGAATTCTGGCTGCCTATATCGCTGGAAAACTGCCCGAGATGGTAAGTGGGTTGTTATTGGAGGATCCTCCGTTTTTTAACGTAGAACCAGAAGAAATGCAGAATACATTTGTGTATAAGGACGGCTTTCAGTTGTATCATCATTATCTGAATCAAACAGAGGAGAAAGAATTTATGGTTTATTATCTGAAAAACAGCTATATATTTGGACTCTTCGGTAAGAAGTTTCAAGAGAAAATAGCAGAGGAGGCAAGGCAGTATCTGCATACGCATCCAGGAGAGGAACTTCATTTAGAGAAAATCAAAGAAGCATCCCTTCATGGCTATAAATACATTTATGATTTTGACTTTCTTTTTTCGGAAAGTTTTTATACCGGTTCGTGGTTTGAAGGTGTGAATCAGGAGAAGATATTGCAGGATATTGGGTGTCCAACGGTTTATTTGAAAGCAAAGACAAAGTATGGACCAAAGAAAGTGTTATGGGCGGCCAATACAAAGGAGTCATCGGACAGGATGATGAAGCTGATGACAAATGCAGAACGTGTCGTTGTAAGAAGTGGGCATGATATTCATTATGAAAAACCGGAGAAATTCATCAAAGCGTTGGATTTGCTGGAGAACAACAGGCAATGTTCGGATTTTATTTAGGCATTCTTATATATGGAATGGATATACGTAAGGAAATCAGATGGCTCATCTTTCATGTCATTTTCGACCCATTGAATCAAGGTATTGATTAGACCGCCCATACTATAAGCAGTCATGTAAGGAAGATGGGGATTGTTTACAATAACCGGATGAGAGTTATCTTTGGATAAAAGCAGTACCTTGTAGTATTCATCCTGGTGTTCTAACAGCGTATACAGCATATGATTATCCTTGAGCAACATCAAAAACTGTTCCTGACTCTTCCAAAATGAAAAAAACAGCGGTGCGGCATCCCAATAATCCTTTTTCCCATTCTGCTGGTACATTGCGGCAAGTTGCCCAAATAATTGCAGCAGATATTGTTCGAGAATAGAATCCTTAGTCTCGAAAAGGCGGTAAAAGGTTCTTCGGCTGAGCATCGCTTCCTGTGCAATTTGCGTTATGGTAATGTCACGATATGTAAAAGTCTTCATAAGGGATAAAAGTGCCGCAATAAATTTCTCTTTTGATTTTTCTGCTATTTTCCCATTTGTTCGGTTCATGTTTCCTCCTTTGTCACACAATAGCCAATGTGTGACAGATAAGCTGATTGACTTGTTTTTTCATGTTTAGAGTATATAATAAAAAACAGATATGCACAAGTGTGACAGATTAGAAAATGGAAGTGGAAGTTCGCAAAGGGTTGTACAAAAAATATGATGCAGCTGATGATAGTGGCAACATAGGAAAAACTTGGTTCAAACTATAATGAAGATTGGTTGATAGTGTCAAGTGACGTATGAAAAAAATGAGTTCTAAGAAATAGACTCAAATGAACCTTGAAAATTGCAGATACTTTAAATTTAGACAATGGAAGCCACCCTTGACTGCACACAAAAGTAATGCTC
>JAQVEG010000102.1 GCA_028697725.1 Anaerostipes sp. | reverse complement strand
GACTTCCAAAAGCTGACGAAGTACTTCGTGAAGCAATGGCAATGGGAGCAGACAAAGGTGTTCTAGTTACAGATAGAGTGTTAGGTGGAGCAGATACATGGGCAACATCAACAACAATTGCTGGAGCGTTAAGAAATATTGATTATGATTTAATTATTACAGGACGTCAGGCAATTGATGGAGATACAGCACAGGTAGGACCACAAATCGCAGAACATCTTGATTTACCAGTGATTTCATATGCACAGGACATTAAAATCGAAGGTGATGCAGTTGTTGTACAGCGTCAATATGAAGACAGATACCATGTATTAAAAGCACAAATGCCATGTTTAGTTACAGCATTAGCTGAATTAAATGAACCACGTTACATGACACCAGGTGGAATTTTTGATGCATATGATGCAGAAATTACAACTTGGGGAAGAGCTGACCTTAAAGATGTAGATGATTCAAACATCGGACTTGCTGGTTCTCCAACAAAGATCGCAAAGGCTTCTGATAAAGTAAGAAAGGGAGCTGGAGAACAAGTAACTCTTGATCCAGAAGAATCAGTAACTTACATTATGGATAAGTTGAAAGAAAAACATGTAATCTAGATTAAAAGGAAAAGTGGTGAATAAAATGGGTTTAGAAGAATATAAAGGTGTTTATGTCTATGCACAACAAGTAGACAATCAATTAGAAAAAATCGCTTTTGAATTATTAGGAAAAGCAAATGATTTAGCAGCAGATTTAGATACAGACGTAACAGCAGTTTTAGTTGGTTCTGACGTAAAAGGATTAGCTGATGAATTAGCTGCATATGGAGCAGATAAAGTAATCGTAGTCGATGATCCAGAATTAAAAGAATACAGAACAGAGCCATATACACATGCATTAGCTTCTGTTATCAACGAGTATAAACCAGAAATCATGTTAGTTGGAGCAACAGCAATTGGACGTGACCTTGGACCTCGTGTATCAGCTAGAGTTGCAACTGGACTAACAGCTGACTGTACAATTCTTGAAATTGGAGATTTCCCATTAGTGGCAGTTCCAGGAAGAGAACAAAAACATAATCAGTTATTGATGACTCGTCCAGCATTTGGTGGAAACACAATTGCAACTATTGCTTGCCCAGACAACAGACCTCAAATGGCAACTGTTCGTCCTGGAGTTATGCAGGCTATAGAAAAAGATGCTAACAAAAAAGCAGAAGTAATTGAATTCAATCCTGGATTTACTCCAAACAACAAATATGTTGAGATTATGGAAGTTGTAAAATCAGTGGTTGACACTGTAGACATCATGGACGCTAAGATCTTAGTATCTGGAGGACGTGGAGTTGGAGAAGACGGATTTGATACATTAAAAGAACTTGCAGAAGTTCTTGGTGGAGAAGTAAGTTGTTCTCGTGCAGTTGTAGATAATGGATGGCAACCAAGAGATATCCAAGTTGGACAAACAGGAAAGACCGTTCGTCCAAACGTATACTTTGCAATCGGAATTTCTGGAGCAATCCAGCACGTAGCAGGTATGGAAGAATCAGATATCATTGTTGCAATCAACAAAGATGAAACAGCACCAATCTTTGACGTAGCTGACTACGGAATCGTAGGAGACTGGAAGAAGATTGTACCTGGTCTAATTGATCAATTAAAAGCAGTTGAAAAGTAATTTTTCAATCTAAATTTAAAATCCCTCGACATTTTGTTGAGGGATTTTTTGTGTTATAATAAAGTCTAAGACAACTAGAAGAATGAAGAGGTAAGTAAAATGCAGATACAAAGAGATGATATTATTATACGAAAAGGAATATGCCATATTTTAGACTGCCATAGTGGTTATTTAGGTCTGTCAACGGAACTATTAGATATGGGTCCAGACTTGATGGAATTTGTGAGAGGTCATATTTTTAAAATATTAGAAAGTGATGATACGAAAAAGTGTGAATTTAATGGGGGTTCGTCTTCTGTTTTAAGTCTGTTAGAAACTATGGATGAAAAAGACGATGATAGTTTTATAGAAGCCAGCAGAACCATTGCTGAGAATTTATTTGATATTATGTGTGACAGTGTCTTAATTCCAGCGGCAGATGTAATTATAGTAAGCTTTCAACTAGAAAGTGTTGTTCATTTGGCTTTATTAAAGATGAATTATAAAGAAACCTATGTACATAGAGAATCTGAGAATGAAGGAAATGACATTGTAAAACAGAGGGTTATGCCAACAGATGGAGCGAAGTTGACAGAAGCTATTATTGTTGATTTACTAGAATATAAGGTACAGCTTGTAGAGAAAAAATATGAAATGTTAAGTGGAGACAAGATTAATTATTTGTCAGAACGATTTTTACAGTGCTATGCACAGATGGCTCCAAAGCGTAAGTTCCAACTTTTGAATAAAGTCATTACAGATATTAGTAATAAATATCCAGAGAGTCTTCAAAATAGACTAGATACAAAAAGTAAATTAAGAGAAGAATTCGTTGAAAAACAAGAATTTTGTGTCAATGAAATTGGAGATAAGATTTTTGGAAGTGATCCTGAGAAGAAGCAGATATTTGATGAGAAAGTAGAGCAATATGATATTCAATATGATACATTTACTGTTGAGAAGGAAAATACAGTAAGGAAGCTAGAATATCAGATGATGGAAACAGATACAGGAATTGAGATTAAGATTCCAATGGAAGAGTATAACACAAAGGGGAATGTTGAAATCGTAGAAGATATAGATGGCGGAAGTACAATTATTATAAAAAATATTGAACAGATTAAGATAAAATAAAAA
>JAQVEG010000019.1 GCA_028697725.1 Anaerostipes sp. | reverse complement strand
GTATTCAGTTTGGTGTGGTAACTTAACTATAAATACTTTTAAAAAGAAACTCAACTGCCTATTTTAGAAAAAATTGTTGTGCCATAGCCTGGGCAGGCCATCGCGCAGCGATTTTGTTCAATTAGAAGTTGTCGAGAGGAATGAAAAATGTAATGAATTGAGACTGGAGGAGTGCTACTTTTATGAACTTGTTAGTGGTTATAGCTGATGGTTGGGGGTATACCCATGGTGGAATAAATGTTTTTAATAGAGAAATGTGCAAAGGCTTTTATCAATATTTGAATGGTCAAACTCATGTGATCTGCCTTGCACCAGATATTTCTGAAGATGAGATTAGAATCGTTAATCAAGATGAAGGAATAGAATTAATAAGTGTGACGGAAGAAGAATTTAAGATTCCTACGGTTATAGTCGGAAAAGTTAGAGATTATTGTAACAACAAAGGGTATGCTAGTTTATCAATAACGTGGCTTGGACATGATACATACAGTGATTTTCAGGCTATCGAATGTAAAAAGCGATGGCATGATTCTAGGTGTGCTGTCATTCATCATATGTCTTATAGTACATATTATCCTTTGGTAAATGCGGATACTGATAAGACTCAAAAGAAAGAGAGCGACCAAAGAGAACGACTTAAGGCGGCAGACATTGTTTTTTCAAATGGCCCGTTATTAAAAGAAAGCGCGCAAGATTTGCGTGGTGGAATAGAAAATGTATTTGAGATTTTACCGGGCGTATATCATGTTGAGAATATCAAAGAAAAGTATATTCCGAATACGTTTTCCGTCGTTACTTTTGGGAGAGTAGAGTCTGCAGAAGGAACTAAGCGAAACAATTCAATAATCAAGCAGATATTTTTAGCTGCTGCATCATGGTCAAAATTTACTACCACACTGCGATCTAATCAAGAAAGTGTAATGAAAGTATACGGAAAAAGTTGTGAAGGCGCAGATAATGAAGTGTTCGATATAGTGAAGAAGCATTTCAAAGATATACATTCCTTTACAATGATTCCATATGAAAAGGATCACACAAGGCTATTGGAGGAAATTGCAAATTATTCATTATGCTTAGTGCTTTCATCAAAAGAGGGGTTTGGACTTACGGCGCTAGAAGCCATATCAGCAGGAGTTCCTATTATTGTATCGCAATCTAGTGGCTTTTTTCAGTCCTTACATGAAAGAGGACTTGATGGTTTTGTACACTCGATTCGTGTTAGAGCTTCTCTGGATGAGCCGTATTTTTCGGAAGATGATTTAGAGAGAGCAACAAAGGAAATAGAAGAAGTATATTATGACCAAGAAAATGCAAAAAAGAAAACAATAATGCTTAAGAATCTATTAACTGAAAAGGGTTATACATGGGATAATTGTGCTGGAACAATATTAGAGAAGCTTGGTTGGCTGGATGAATCAAATATTAATAAAGAAATAGTTTCGGAGAGTCAAGAAAAAAAAGCAGTGCAAGAACTTTCGTTAGCAGAACGATTTGTAATCGGACAGGATATTAAAAGCATGAATATTTTTGACCAAAGGAAGATTAATGAGGCATTCAATGAGGCACAAAGATTCTTTTTCTCGCATATATCATTCTTTTATTTTGAAGAGGTTACATGTAATGAGCAATTATTTCAAAATATAAGTGCAAATGATGTGAGCATTCGTTTTTTGTATGCACAGGAGCCATACATGGATACCTATACTATTCAAAGATTATATTTAAATGTGATCGAGGCTGTTAAGTATGGATTTGATTATTCTGATTGTGTGCCCAGTTCATTTTGGGAAGAAGAGGATCAGTTTTATGAAGGAGAGTACAAACTGATAGAAAAAGCTAAAAAAAAACAAAAGCAATTAACAGAACATAAAATACCCGACAATGAAATTAATCAGTATTCCCTTTTTGCACTGTTGAACAACGGGTATTCTTTTCGCAATCTTTACAAAAAGCATTATGACATTAATGTATTGGTGCGCTTTGGGATTGAGAAAGAAAGTCTTTCAGGTTATTATACCGAGGCTGAGATTGCTTGCGCTTTACAAATGGCGGAGGAATTAGTAGATATTATCGAATCACCAGAACTAGGTAAGTATGAACAATTTGGTCCTAAATATCTTGCAAAAAAGTTTGATGCAAAAGCGGTCCTAGAAGTGTATTCTGTTGAAGAGATTTTCCATGCGTTTGATATCTACGATATCCTTCAGATACAACCGATGGTATCGGCAAAAGCACTTAAGCAAGGCGGGTATTCTGCGAAGGAATTAGCTGACAATGGATTCTCATTGCGACAGCTTGAAGCTGCAGGGTTTGAAACTGAAAATCTGGTATTTAATCATAAAAAATCTGTAAATATTGATTCAAATATATTACAAGAATTAGTGAGTGACATCATCTTCGAATTAGAGGAAGAGGAATATCAGGAAGAGTATTTGTGTAAATCAGTTGAAGCTGAACTGTTAAAACGACTTAAGGAGAGAGGACTAACGCTTAGTCAAATAAGGGGGTTCTTACCGTTTATGATTGAATCATGTCCATGTCATGTTAAGTGGCTTCTTATGGCACAATATACTATTGACGAATTAGAAACTGAAAAGATTGTATGGAAGGATTATTTTAAAGAATTACCAGTAAATGAATGGATTGCTAATAATGAATATGAGAATTATCAGTATGATGGTGTCCTTCCACTAGTACTGCTTAAGGCTGGTATTAGAATTAGTCAAATAGAGGAGGTTTATGGTACAAAGGCTTTTTCAGATGTTTTAAAGGAAATAAAAGGAGTTGATATCATTACACTTAGAGAGCAAGGATTTACGGCAAAGGCATTTTATAATTTGGGAAAATCTTTAGTTGAAATAATTGATGGGTATTCATGTGAAAAAGAGGAAGATATACGTGAATTGGCTCTATCTGGATATGAGTTGAGAGATCTAAGAAAAACTGGGTTTTCAATCGGGCAGTTAAAAAAGCAATTTGCATATGTTTTAAATCTTTACGACTTGCAGGATGATAATTCTCCTTGGTCAAGATATGGATATATTCTAGATTTTATTAGTAAACACGGTGAGTAAAGACAAAAATGTATGATAAGCCGGATTTCTCACCAGTTATTTTAGAGTTATGTAGAGCATTGGAAAATGAATTTTTAATGAAAATATTTGATAAATACACAAGGAACGTTATTCATAGAAAGGGCCGAGAACTAGAAAGATTTTTCACCGTGGATAAATCAGCTCAGTTTTTAACACGTAAAACTGGACAGTTTATTCAGGCTATCAGAAAAGCCTCAAAACCGATGGATAAACCAGAGTATACACTTGGGCAGATGAATACAATATTATCATTGACTAATGATAGTAATTTAGTATCATAAAGTTCTGTACTTCAGGATTTTAAGGATTATTTAACAATTGCAACTGTGGCAAGCGACTTATTAAATGCTCAGTACATTAGAAAGATTAATGATATAGTTGAAAAGTATAGAAATCCTTCAGTGCATCCAGAGTTTATGACATTGGATAAAGCACAGTAGTGTAAAGATATTATGCCAGATAGAATTAACTATTTGATGGAGTGTGTGAATTTGTAAATATGATGAATCAAGGAGGGCCACTTTAGTGGTAAGAATATATGGTTACATATTTTGTTGAAAACAAAAACACCACTATTGTGGTTTACAAGTATTATCCGGAAAATCATATGGAGAGTAAGCCGGGTATAATAACAGTTGATTTAGTTCACAAAAGTATCACTCTTGATGTTGCTGCAGAGGAAGATTTCCTTTGTAGAACATCAGTAGATGAGTTAAATGAGATGCGTAATGCGATAAATGAAATGCGTGTTGAAAATGGAGAACAGCCGTTTAGCGAAGAAGAACTGCCTATTGCTAAGAATGATGAAGAATGGTACCAATATGCTGATCATGCAATACGTAGGCTTCGTGAAGAATTGGAAGAAGGGAATACTCCTAATCAAGGAACTGTTGCTTGGTATTAAAGAGTAGTTAAAAATACTAAAACAGTTAGAGTTGTTTCTGGTGTGAAATTATCAGTGGGAAAATAGATTTGATAGAAGTTGAAGCAGGTAAATGGTTAAATTACGAACAGTTATATGATGTTCAATGTTTGCCAGCGGACATAGCACTAATCGAAAAGGTTTTAACCACGCTAAGATGATGCTAGGAGGTAATGTAATGGGCTTTTCAGATTGGTTATTTATCGGTGGAGCTGCTCTATCAATAAAAAAATGGATGGAAGGGCCAAAGCCTCCCGTATTACTAATTAAGATAAAAAGAGGTGACAAGCATGATACACATAGCAATATGCGATGATGAGCAATTATTCATACAGCAATTAAGCGAATTATTGAAACGCTATTCTGTTGAAACAGAATGTGAAATGCGTATTACTACTTATTCCGACGGCTGTAAACTGGTAGAGAACTACGATACCACGATTGACCTCGTATTTCTCGACATCAAAATGGATAGGATGAACGGCTTACAGGCGGCTGAAAAAATCAGAAAGATAGATGCAAAAGTTGGCATTATCTTTCTAACCACATTGGCAAGGTACGCTCTTGAGGGGTACAAATATCAAGCCACCAACTATATCATGAAACCGATGAAGTATATTCGTTTGAAATCTGAAATGGACAGTTGGCTGAAAAAGCATTATGCACAGGCGGAAAATCCTCATATCCTCGTAGCCAATGATCACGGAAGATATAAAGTGTTTTTGAACACCTTGCGTTATATAGAAACCTTTAACCGCAACTTAATGTTTCATACCGAGCAAGAGAATATTCTTTGCTATAAAACAATGAAAGAGGTTGAGCTACCGCTACTTACACAAGGCTTTGCTCGTTGCCATACTTCATATATTGTAAATTTATTTTTTGTAAAAAATGTAGAGGGTTTGGAAATTATATTGATAAGCGGTGAAAGACTTCCTATTAGCCAACCTAAACGCAAAGAATTTATGCAGCAGTTGGCAGAGTATTGGGGAGAAATGCTATGACGATTTTTTATCAAATAATGGATGTAGCAATGACCCTAAGTGAAGCGATTGCTTTTATGTTAATTGTGTCTGCCTTTTGCCCAAATTACAGGAACAAGTATGTACGATGGATTCTCGTTCTCCTGCATTTTTGTGATGCTTATGCTTTTACATGGCTAACGGATTATTCTGTTTTCAAGCTGCCGATTCTATCTGTCTTAGCTTTTATTTGGGTTAAATTATGCTATAAGGATAGCTTATATAGAGCAGGCGTTTCTATATTTGTGACCTACTTTATAATAGGGGCATCAGAATCTCTGGCAGTACTGACTGGGTCTATTTTACCTATGAAATTAACGGTTGAGATAAACGGAACTCAATTTTTGACTTGGCAAGTCTATGTAATGCATTGCCTGTTCATATTATTCCTTGCAGGACTTTGCAATCGAGTGTTCAAAAATTTTCAATATGAGATAAATATCCGTGATTTTATAATAATTTCAGTTAGCTATGCTGTGTATTTGTTTTTTTGGATTGGTGCGATTACACCCTTAATGAGTAATTACTCGGAATGGTTTAATCCCATTACGGAATTTTCAGTGCTTGCACTTTTCTTTTTTGTTTGCATACAGTTTTTATATACGAAAAACAACTATGCCTTAAAAGAACAGGCAAAGAATGACCAAATTATGATTGAGCGACTAAAACAGCAATACGCCTATTATGAGGATAAGTTAAAGACTGAGGAACGTGTGAGAGGTGTTTATCATGATTTGAAAAATCATCTATTGCTCTTGCAAGGTCAGAGCAGTAATGCGGAAACCGACAAGATGATAACTTCCTTGCAGGAACAGATTGCAGGGTATGAGAATTACTATCACACGGGTAATAAATTTTTAGATGTTATTATACGGGATAAAGCACAAGCTGCAAAAGAACAAAACATTGATTTCAGCGTTTTAATTCACTTCGAGGATAGCAATTTTATTGCCCCACTGGATGTCAGTACCATTTTTGGAAATGCACTCGATAATGCCATTGAAGCCAGTGCAAAACTGCCAATAGAGCAGCGGCTCATTACGGTAAAAGCGAACCGACTGAGGGATATGCTAATGATTGCAGTAGAAAACAATATGAAACAAGAAATACGATCAGACAGCAAAAGCAACAAAGACGACCAGTTCTTACACGGGTTCGGGTTATCCAATATCCGTAATGCCGTGGAAAAGTACGGCGGTGAATGCATTATCAAATCGGATGGAGGAAAATTTGTACTAAAAATTATTCTCCCAATACAAACATAATAAAGAAGTAAAATACAGTCAATCTCAAAAAGGTTGATTGTGTTTTTTTATGTCATTTAATTTATGCAATGTGCATATTAGTTTAGGCAATTCCCATTGTACCCTGTTCTTTCGGAAATATAATAAGAACTATCTTAAAGAAAAAAGGAGAAAAATTTGATGAGTATTCTTAGTACAAATGGGTTAAAAAAATATTACGGTGTAGAGCCGAACATGGTTAAGGCATTGGATGATGTTAGCATCTCCATTGAGCAGGGGGAATTTGTTGCCATCATCGGCACATCGGGCAGCGGTAAGTCCACTCTTTTGAATATGCTGGGTGGTCTTGACCATCCAAGTAGTGGCAGCGTAAAGGTGGATAATTACGAGTTGGGAAAAATGAAAGATGAGGATTTGACCATCTTTCGCCGTAGACGTATAGGGTTTATCTTTCAGAATTATAATCTTGTTCCTATTCTGAATGTCTACGAAAATATCACCATGCCAATCAATCTGGATGGAGAAAAAGCGGATAAGGCTTTTATAAAAGAGGTTGTTACCATCTTGAAACTAGAAAGTAAACTAAACAATATGCCGAACAACTTATCGGGCGGTCAACAGCAACGAGTGGCTATTGCCAGAGCATTAGCAAGTAAACCTGCTATTATTCTTGCTGATGAGCCTACAGGCAATCTTGATTCTAAAACAAGCGATGAAGTAATTGCTCTTTTAAAAGCTACCAGTAAGCAGTTTCACCAAACCATTGTTATGATTACACACAACCCCGAAATTGCGGCACAAGCAGACCGCACCATCCGTATCGAGGATGGACGTATTGCACAGTAAGGTGGTGATTAAAATGAAAAACAAAAAAACAATACTACAGACACTTGCCAATAGGAGCTTTCGGACAAACAAAACACGCAATTTGGTGGCCGTAATTGCGATTGTCATGACAACGCTTATGTTCACCTCATTGTTTGTTCTCTCACAAAGCATGGTCAAAAATATGCAAGATATGAATATGCAGCAGGCAGGATTTAGTAGCCACTTATCTTTTGATAATGTGAGTGATAAGGAGATAGAAAACATTGCTGCACATAAAGATGTGCGTGAATTGGGGGTATCTACTGTTGTCGGAATAGCAGAAAATTCAGAGCTAAACGGCAGACAGATAGAAATTCGTCAAGCAGACCAGTTTTATGCACAAACGTCATTTTCACTTCCGACAACAGGTACTATGCCGCAAAAAGCTAATGAAATTGCTTTAGATACTATTACTCTTGATAAATTAGGTATTCCTTATGAATTGGGACAAAGCATTACCTTGAAATGGCGAAAGGATATGGCTGGCCAGGACTACATTACAAGCACATTTGTGTTGTCTGGATTTTGGAATGGGAATAGTGCTGCCCTTGCAAGTATGGCATGGGTATCTGAAGATTATATTGCCGAAGTTTCTGATATTGGAGAAAATGGGCAGTACTTTGGAAGGAAGCAGCTTCATGTCAATGTAGGTAATGATAAAAATTTGGAACAAGTCGGAAAATCTATTCTCGCTGATATTGGAGCAGCAGAAACAACATCTGTCAGTGCAAACTTTGCATTTGACTCATCAATGAAGCAGAATATTATGAGAGAACTTCTGCCTATGGTTATCTGCGTGGTACTCGTATTTATTAGTGGCTACTTAATTATCTACAATATTTTTCAAATTTCTGTGGCAACGGATATTCGTTTTTATGGCAAACTGAAAACATTAGGAACATCGAAACGTCAACTAAAGAAAATGATATATGGGCAGGCGAATCGCCTTTCACTAATTGCCATTCCTATCGGATTGCTTTTAGGCTATTTTTTGGGAACGATACTTGTCCCGCTTGTGATTTACGGTAATCTATTGGAAGCTACGGTTGAAGTAAATCCTTTCATTTTTATTGGCTCGGCAATTTTCGCATGGATGACAGTCTTAATTTCTTGTATGAAGCCTGCTAAACTTGCAGGAAAAGTATCACCGATGGAGGCTCTACGCTATACCGACAGCCAAACGAACATCAAAAAGAAAATGAAGAAAGGGCAAAAGGGTTCAAGTTTGCATGGAATGGCACTTGCAAATTTAGGTCGGAATAAGAAACGAACAGTTACTGTTATTTGTTCCCTTACATTAGGGCTTGTTCTGTTAACTGGCTTAACAGCAAAAAATAGCAGCTTTGATATTGAAAAGTATATGAGTTTCAACGTTATAAGTGATTTTGAAGTCAAGGACAGCTCTATTGCTACCAATTTCGGACAGTATGACCCTTATGGAACAACCATATCCGATAAATTGGTCAATCAGATTGAAACTCTCTCAGGGTTGGAATCCACAGGGCATTTGTATTCTCAATCAATCAACCATGTCATTGGTGCATCTGCTCTTCAAAATATACAAACCTACTTTAATGCTGATGAAAGACTTGTATATATGGAAGCCACTGATGCCGAAACTACCACTGCTTACCATGAAATGCTGGAAACAGGAGAGTGTAGTTCTGTTTTATACGGTATTGATGGTCTGATTTTAGATACATTTTCACAGGACTACCGCATCATAGATGGTGTTTTTGAGAAAGAAAAATTTCAAGAAGGTGGTTATGTAATGGTAGAAGCGTCTTCTGGTGCAGAAGAAAGCGAAAAAGAAATTCAGCCAACTTATGCCGTTGGTGATACCGTAACGCTAGGCGACAAGGAATATGTTGTTATGGGTATCATTGCAAACATTACACCTATAACAGAGGGGGTCAATAGTGGGAATGCGGAGTTCCTGTCATTCTATCTTCCAACAGATGAATTTAAGGCAATTTACCCCGATAACACCATTCGAAAATTTTTCTTCAATGTCGCAGAGGAAAAGCAAACGCAGGCAGAGCAAATGCTATTGGATTATCAAGCTAATGAGGATAAAAGCATGTCCTTTGAAAGTAAAAACACTTTGATAGAACACTATAAAAGCCAAACCAGGTCAACTACCGTTATGGCACTATCCATCAGCTTGATTATTGCCTTTGTAGGCATTCTCAACTTTGTTAATTCTATGGTTACAGCTATTGTATCCAGACAAAAAGAGTTTGCCATGATACAAAGTATTGGCATGACAAAATATCAGTTGCGTAAAATGTTGATTTACGAAGGACTGTTTTACGCTGGATTCACCCTTTTAGCATCCTATGTATTAGGCTCATTGGCTGTAGGTGTCGGAGTTCGAGCAATGGTAGCGAACGACTGGAGTTCTACATTCCACTTTACTATTATGGCACTTGTGTATTGCACCCCAATTATTATTGCTTTTGCAGTTTTCATCCCATATCTATGCTGTAAAAATATTGAGAAACAAAGCCTTGTGGAGCGATTACGGGCAACGGATTAATTTTATTATAGAAGGTATCAAGAAGAAAGGAATCGAAAAAGAATGAATATATTAAAAACGAATAATCTGACAAAATACTATGGAACTGAGCCATTATTGGTAAAAGCACTAGATGGAATTTCGTTGGAAATTGAGCGGGGAGGATTTACAGCAATTGTAGGAACTTCTGGTTCAGGAAAAAGTACCCTGCTTCATATGCTTGGTGGGTTAGATGTACCTACCAGTGGGAGTATATGTGTGGATGGGCAGGAATTAAGCGGTCTGGGTAAGAATGAACTTGCTGTTTTTCGCAGAAGAAAAATCGGATTCATTTTCCAGAACTATAATCTCATGCCAAATTTGACCGTATATGATAACATTGTGCTTCCCGTAGAATTAGATGGACGGAGCGTTGATAAAGAGTATTTAGAAACGATTGCAGGAACATTGGGATTAGAAGATAAGTTAAATAGGAAACCAAATAAACTGTCTGGAGGTCAACAACAAAGAGTCGCTATTGCGAGAGCATTAGTGGCAAAACCTGCAATTATTTTAGCGGATGAACCGACTGGAAACCTTGACAGTCATACAAGTCGGGAAGTAATCGGTTTACTAAAAGCCACTGGCGAAAGGTTTCATCAGACCATTGTTATGATTACTCATAATGATGAAATTGCACAGTCTGCTGACCGCACGATCCGCATTGAGGACGGCAGAATCGTGGAAAGCAGGTGGTAAGTATGAGCTTGAATACGAACAACAACAGCAGAATTATTTACTCCATGGCAAAAAACAATCTTATGGCAAATAAAATGTCAAGTCTCTTTTCGACGTTATCAATTTTACTGGCAATTACCCTCGTATCTACAATTTCACTTTTTATCATTGGAATGCAGACTGCCGAAACACAGGTTTTAGAAAATATGCAGCATGTAATGTATATGGATGTTACAAAGGAGCAGATACAAAGTCTTGCTTCTGATGAAAGAACAGAATTGTGTATTCCATATAAACATTCTGAGAAAGAGCGTAAAATAGATGGGGTTAAGTATAACCTCTATTACAGCAATCGTTCTGAGGAAAGAATACGGACTTATGTACTTGCCAAGGGGAAAGAACCCGAAAAGTATGATGAAATTGTTGTAGATAAAGCATTTATAAATGCTTTAGGAAAAGAGTATAGTCTAGGAGCATCCATAAATTTGAACATAGACGGTACAACAGAGAAATTCACTATCTGTGGTTATACAAATGATGAATATTCTACTCTGACCCATCCGGTTCGAGTATCGAAAGCTTTTGCAGAACAGAGTTTGGAAATGAAAGATTTGCCATATACGGCTCTTGTACGCATAATCGAAGCGGAGGATATGTCGGTATCCACATTTACAACAGCGGTATATCAACTAGCTATGGATTACGGTATTGAACGGCAAAATGTAAATATAAATGGAAAATTTGAGCAATCTCTTCAAGACGGAAATAGTAGTGCATACACCATTTTATTTGTATCAATATTGCTTTTTATTGCCAGTGGCATCGTGATTTATAGTGTTTTTTACCTTTCTGTAACTTCACGTGTACAACAGATTGGACAGCTACAGACAATTGGTATGACAGAGAAGCAGGTGAAAAAGATGATACGTCGGGAAGGTCTGCTATTAAGCCTTTTTGCAATACCGATTGGTTTGGTGGTGAGTGGTATTGTATCTTTTCTTTTACATGCCGATGGATGGACATTTGAAAATTTTGGTATCGTAGCGTTCATTGTCAGTATTTTTGGTATTCTAATCGTTCAAATTTCTATAGGAAAGCCTGCTACTATTGCATCCAAAATCTCTCCCATAGAAGCTTCAAGAAGTGTGAGCGTTTCTAAAAAAGAACGGGCAGGTACTGGAAAGCACAGAAAATTAACACCTTATACATTAGCACGAATGGAAAATAAAAATAATCGAAAAAGATGGTGGTTTACAACAGTATCACTTGCCCTCGGTGGAATTATTTTTATGGTTGCCACAACATGGATTTCATCGTGGGATAAAGAGGCATATTCCAGACAGGATAAGTTCCAAAATAGTGAGTATTATATTTCGTATTTGTACGACCACAGCTCACCTAAAACTTATGGAATAACAGAAATGCAGCTTACAGGTCATCTTGGAAGCGAGTTGGTAGAAAATATACGAAAAATACCTTATGTAAAAAACATTCAAGTTGAAAAAGAAGTAGCTGGAAATGTTGAATATCAAGGGGCTACATTTCTTCAAAGTTTTTATCCCCTTACGTTAGATGATATAGAGTATGAACAAATATCTGCGGATGGGAATAACAGCTATGAATATATGGCAGAAAATGATGCTATTTTGATTACAAACAGTGACTTTAGTGAAAGTGTGAATGGGATTACGTTTGAGCCGGGAGACAAAATAAAGTTCCGCTATTTTGATGGTAAGGAACAGACGATAGAATTGGAAATTGCGGCTGTTTCTTCAAAAATGGTTGAATCCGACAGCAGCAGACCAACTTTTTGTATGACAGATAAGACCATAAGGAAATTATGGAAAATAATGAATACAGCATCTGCGTTTTCTATATCTGTTGAGGATTATGAAAAAAACGGTAATCAGGTAGAAGAAGAGATAAGAACATTACTAAATGATTATGAAGATTTATCGTTTTGGACATTGCGAGAACAAAGAATAGAGGATTCTGGACAAATACAAAAATTGCAAGTACAAATATATGGAATATCCATATTTATTATATTATTCAGTATCTTCAATTTAATAAATACGGTAATCAGCAGTATTACATCTCGAAAACAAGAACTATCGATGTTAGAATCCATCGGTATGGAAGAAAGGCAGGTTCGCAATATGCTCTTTGGAGAAAGCATTCTCCTTGCATTGCCCAATATTCTTATAACACTGACACTTGGTACAGGGTTAGGTTTTGGATTTATTTATTTCATGAAAAACTCAGCAAAGTATTTGGAGTATCAGTTTCCAGTTGTAGCAGCTATCCTTTATATTATTGGTATGATAGGTATTCCCATGCTGATTTCATTCTGCTGCTTAAAGCGACAAAATAAAGATTCTTTGGTGGACAGGATAAAGAATTAGGATTTCCGAGGATTGAGATTGCCAGGTGGCAGTTTCGTTCCTCGGATTTTTTCATTGTGCATATCTATGGAAACGTATTGACACAGTGTCAGAATAGTGATATATTTTATGTATTGACACGGTGTCAGCTTTGATCTAAGGAGGGAATACACATGAAGAAAAATATTGGATCTGCATTAGCATTATACCCAACGCCGGTTACTGTAATTGGTGCTATGAATGGAGAAAACCCAACCTGGACGTTGGTTGCGCATATTGGAATCATTGGACATGACAGAGTATTGGTAAGCCTTGCTGCTCCCCATCACATCAATCATCTCATCAAGGAAGGAAATAAACTTTCTATCAATATCGTAGATGAAAAGATATTGCCAAAGGCAGATTCAGAAGTATTTGACTTTGAACTTGGAGAAGAAGGAACACCAATTATCAAAGAAGCTCCTCTTGCCATTGAATGTAAGGTGGAAGATATTTATAATACACAGAATTTTGAATCATTTATCTGTTCCATCAGCGGAACGTATGTGGAAGAAGAACATCTAAACGAAGAAGGAAAAGTCAATTACAACACATTAAAGCCTGTTCTGTTTGAGTTCCCCACTTATGAGTATTTAAAGACTGGTGAAGTTATCGGAAAATGTTTATCATTTAAGGAATAACATTAAGAAAGCGAGAAATATATTATGCCAAAGGGATCAATCGAACTGACAAATGCAAGAAAAGATGAAATTGTAAATGCCTGTGAGAAATTGTATCAGACAATGTCTTTTAAGGAGATTACACTAAAGGAAATTGGAAAGGTCACATCTTTTACCAGAACATCGATTTATAACTATTACCACACAAAGGAAGAGATTTTTCTTGAATTACTGAGAAGAGAATACGTTTTGTGGATTGATGAAATACAGAAGATTATGGATGAAGATGAAAAGCTGGATAAAGAAGCGTTTTCAGAGAAGATAGCAAGAAGTCTGGAACACAGAGAACAGCTTCTGAAAATTCTATCCATGAATATGTACGACATAGAAGAAAACTCTCGTATGGAGAATCTGATTGCATTCAAGGAGACTTATGGGGCGTCTTTAAAGAAGATGCTTTCCTGTGTCGGTAAATATTTTCCGGAGTCTTCTACCACCGACAGACAAAGCTTTATTTATCAGTTTTTTCCATTTATATACGGAATCTATCCATATACAGCGGTGACAGAAAAACAGCGAGAAGCAATGAAAGAAGCCGGAATAGATCACAACTATCAAACGATTTATGAAATTACTTATCAATGTCTGACACATTTATTGACAGCATTGGAACAGTAGAATGGAGGATATTAGAATGAACAAAACATTAGTAGCAAGCTTTAGTGCAAGTGGAACAACAGAAGCAGTAGCTAAAAAACTGGCAGAAGTCATGACCGCAGATTTCTATGAAATCAAACCGGAGATTCCTTATACGAAAGCAGATCTTGACTGGATGGATAAGGAATCAAGAAGTACCGTAGAGATGGAGGATAGAAACAGCCGTCCTGCATTAGTAGATAAAGATGCTAATATTAGTCAGTATGACACCATTTTTATCGGATTTCCAATTTGGTGGTATGTCGCACCAACCATTATCAATACCTTTCTGGAAAGCTATGATTTTTCAGGTAAAAAAATTGTTCTCTTTGCCACATCAGGTGGAAGTGGATTTGGTAAGACAATGGAGAACTTAAAAGTATCTGTAGGCGAAGATACACAGATGATAGAAGGCAAAGTGCTAAATGGAAGAAATACAACAGAAGAATTGAAAGCGTGGATCAATACTATCTTTCTATAAAAAAGGAGAATAAGCCATGAAGTACACAAACTTAGGAAAATCAGATTTGAAAGTATCACGCATTTGTATGGGCTGTATGGGATTTGGAAATAGTCAGGTAGGGCAGCACAGTTGGACAGTGGATGAGAGGCAGACACGGGAAATTATTAAATACGGTTTGGAAAAAGGTATTAATTTCTTTGATACCGCCATTGCTTACCAGAACGGAACCAGCGAACAGTTTGTAGGAAGAGCGTTAAAAGATTTTGCAAATCGGAAAGATTATGTGATTGCCACTAAGTTTCTACCACGCTCCAAGGATGAGATAGATGCAGGAATTAGCGGACAGCAGCACATTGAAAATTCTCTAAATAAAAGTCTTGCTAATTTAGGTATGGATTATGTTGACCTCTATATTTATCATATGTGGGATTATCATACCCCAATGGAAGAAATAATGGAGGGACTTAATCAGGTGGTAAAGGCTGGGAAAGCCCGCTATATTGGAATTTCAAATTGTTTTGCATGGCAGCTTGCAAAAGCAAACTTCTATGCAAGAGAGCATGGCTTTGGGGAATTTGTGTCAGTTCAGGGACATTATAATCTGATTGCGAGAGAAGAAGAAAGAGAAATGGCGTCATTTTGCTACGATCAGAATATTGCAATGACACCGTATAGCGCATTAGCAGGTGGAAGATTGTCAAAACATCCAGGCCAGATTTCAAAACGTCTGAAAGAAGATGCTTATGCCCATTTAAAATATGATGGAACAGCAGAAGTTGATAACAAAATTATTGAACGAGTGGCAGAAGTTGCAGAGAAAAAGGGTGTTTCCATGACGGAGATTTCATTGGCGTGGTTGCTTACGAAAGTGACTGCACCAGTTGTCGGTGCGACAAAGAAATTAGAAGAATTGTATGTACCACACCTTCTTGTGGGTGTGATGGCACAGAATGGAAAACAGAAGGCAGGAAACGTTGTATAGATAAATAAGAAAGTGAGGAACTGAATATGAGTGAAAAAATAGTACAGACAGCAGGTAGAACAGCACTGGGAGAATTTGCTCCGGAATTTGCCCATTTTAATGATGATGTGTTGTTTGGAGAAAACTGGAATAATCAGGATATTGATGTAAAGACAAGAAGCATGATTACTGTGGTAGCACTGATGTCTTCAGGAATCACAGACTCTTCTCTTGTGTATCATTTGCAGAATGCAAAGAATCATGGTGTGACTCAGAAAGAAATTGCAGCAATCATTACTCATGTGGCATTTTATGTTGGCTGGCCAAAAGGCTGGGCAGTGTTTAATCTTGCGAAAGAAGTCTGGAATGAAAAAGTGGAAGAACTTTTAGAAAAAGAACGTTACCAGAATACAATCTTCTTTCCAATCGGCGCACCAAATGACGGGTTTGCACAATATTTTGTAGGACAAAGTTACTTGGCGCCGATTTCTACAAAACAGGCAGGCATTTATAATGTCACTTTTGAGCCGGGATGCAGAAATAACTGGCATATTCATCATGCAGACAAAGGTGGCGGACAGATTTTGGTCTGTGTAGGTGGCAGAGGATATTATCAGGAATGGGGCAAAGAAGCCATAGAAATGAATCCGGGGGATTGTATCAATATTCCAGTGGATGTAAAGCATTGGCATGGTGCTGCAGCGGATAGCTGGTTTTCTCATCTTGCAATCGAAGTACCAGGTGAAAAGGTCAGCAATGAATGGCTGGAAGCTGTGGAAGATGAGCAGTATCAGATATTGAAATAGTTTCGATAGATAATCAAAGGTGGCAGTCGCAAAAGAAATTTGGGGCTGCCACCTTTCACTATTTTATGTTGCGAGTGTATTTTTAATATTTTGCAGCAAAAGTGATGCTGCTGGTGTAAATACCTGATATTTTTTCCAAATCAGATACATTGGTGATAGAAGTGGTGGCTGCAAAGGGCGAAAACATAAATCGCTGTCCGCGTCTGTGTTTATCAGTTTATCAAAACCAAGGGCATATCCCAGCCCCTCTCGTACCATGAAGGTTGTATTGAGAATTAAATCGTAGGTTGCGACAATCATTAGTTTATTCTGCATTTCACCCAGCCATTTTGGTATTTCTTCATTTAAGCTCTGTCGGGAGCAAATTAAAGGGATGTTTAGTAAATCTTCTTGCGAGATAAATTCTTTATCGGCAAGTAGACTATCTCTGCGCATCAGCAGTCCCCATGAATCAGAAAAAGGCATTTTGATGTAGTTGTATTTAACAGGGTCAACTTCCTGTACGATAATTGCAAAATCAAGAAGCCCTTTATCCAATCGCTCATCAATGGCATCAGATCCACTGCTGTAGAAATGGTAACGAATATTAGGATAGTCATTTTGAAGGTTCTTGATAACACGCAAAAAATGTGTAATGCCTTCGGATTCTGCACAGCCGATACGGATATCGCCTCCATTAATCTCATCTAACGCCTTGAATTCAGCAGTTGTTTTGTCAACCATATCGAGAATATCTTCAGCACGCTTCCTTAAAAGCATTCCCTCTTCTGTCAGCTTTACACTGTAGTTGCTGCGAATAAAGAGTTTCTTGCCCAGCTCTTCTTCTAATTCCTTTAGCTGTCTTGACATAGTTGGCTGAGATACATGAAGAAAAGAAGCTGCTCTGGTTATATTTTCTTCCCGTGCTACCTCTAAAAAATAGCGTAAAACTCGTAGTTTCATTGATTTATCTCCTATAGAATATTTTATTAAATACAGATATTATATCATGTCCAGTTATTAAAAAAAAGAATAACTGGACATTCAAATCAAGTATTTTACATTTCTAAATTGGATGAATATAATAAATAATACAGGATATGATGAGAAAATGGTCAGTCAGCAAACGAATTGAAAGGGAGAAGAAAAATTATGATGAATGATAAAACATTGCCTAAAATTGCATTGGGTGCATGGTCTTGGGGCACAGGTGCAGCTGGTGGAGATCAGGTGTTTGGAAACCATTTATTTGAGAATGATTTGAAGTCTGTATTTGATAAAGCAATGGAATGCGGATTGAATCTGTGGGATACAGCGGCAGTATATGGGGAGGGAACCTCAGAAAGAATTCTTGGAAATTTTGTAAAAGGAGTTTCAAGAGATTCTCTTATCCTCTCTACAAAGTTTACACCACAAATTGCATCTGATTCAGAAAATGCTATGCAGGAGATGCTTGATGGAAGCAAGAAACGACTTCATACGGATGTGATAGATGTTTATTGGATCCACAATCCAATGGATGTAGAGAAATGGACACCAGAGTTGATTCCTTTGGCAAAAAGCGGACAAATCAAGTCTATAGGTGTATCAAATCACAATCTTTCAGAATTGAAACGTGCAAATGAAATTTTAGGTACAGTAGGGTTACGAGTATCTGCAGTACAAAACCATTACAGCCTGTTGCACCGTTCTTCGGAATATGCTGGAATTTTGGACTACTGTAAAGAAAATGAAATAACCTTCTATGCTTATATGGTATTGAAGCAAGGGGCACTTACAGGACGGTTTGATACGGCACATCCATTCCCGGCAGGAACAGGACGTGGTGATTCTTACAATCCACATTTAAAAGAATTGGAACAGCTTGTTGCTGCGATGAAACAGATTGGAGACGTTCATAAAGCAAGTCCTGCGCAGATTGCAATTTCTTGGGCAATTGCAAAAGGCACACTTCCTATTATTGGAGTGACAAAAGTAAAGCAGGTAGAGGAAGCGGCTGCCGCAATACAAATTCATTTATCAAATGAAGAAGTGAAATGCTTGGAGCAGTTCGGAGAGCAAACAGGAATCTCTACCCTGCGTGAGTGGGAACGGGAAATGGTGTGATTGCAGCAGGTGCGGTAGTAACCAAAGATGTGTCTGCAATGTCCATTGTTGGAGGCGTGCCAGCAAAAGTGATTCGTTATCTTAGTGATGAAGAAAAAGGAGAATATGAGAAATATGAAAGTATTAGCAATTAACGGAAGTGTAAGAAAAGATGGAAATACCGCTATCATCATTGGAAAAGTGTTCGAAGAACTGAATGCGGCTGGTATTGAAACCGAAATGATACAGTTTGCAGGAAATATCATTGAGCCTTGTAAAGCCTGTTGGGCGTGTGGAGGACAGAACAATTGTGTCCATAAGAAAGATATGTTTCATGAAGTCTATGAAAAAATGCTGGATGCAGATGGTATCATCCTTGGCTCACCAGTTTATTCAGCCAATGTGTCAGCCAGTATGCAGGCATTTTTGGAAAAAGCAGCAGTTGTGGGAGATATGAACCGAGACGGAAAGACAATGAGGCATAAAGTTGGTGCATCCGTTGCAGCAGTCCGCCGTGGCGGCGCTTTGCAGGCGGTGGATACCATGAATCATTTTTTCTTAAATCACGAAATGTTTGTTGTTGGTTCAACTTATTGGAACATGGTTTATGGCCAGATGCCAGGCGATGTATTAAAGGATGAAGAAGGTCTGGAAAATATGAAAAACCTCGGACAAAATATGGCGTATCTTTTAAATGCTCTTAGGTGAGGTGGTGCAAATGCAAAAACGATTGATTGGAATATTGCTTACATTTAGCATAGTTTGTTTGCTGTCCGGATGTAGAGCAGGCACTTCTTTAAGTGAGGATGCATCAGTGAATACAGAAACAGCAAAAGGAAAAATTTTAGTTGCGTACTTTTCCAATACTGGAACAACAAAAAGCGTAGCAGAAAAAGCTGCTGATATTTTGAAGGCGGATGTTTATGAAATCGTACCGGAAGACCCATATACAGAAGCTGATTTAGCATATTATACAAATGGACGAGCTGATCAGGAGCAGGATAACCCTGATGCACGACCCGCTATTGCAGGAGATGCCTTGGATATGACTCAGTATGATACCGTGTTGGTTGGATATCCCATTTGGCATGGACAAGCACCTAGAATTATCAGCACATTCTTAGAAAGTTATGATTTCACAGGAAAGATCATTTTACCATTTTGTACTTCTCACAGCAGCGGAATAGGTTCCAGTGCTGATAATCTCCATCTACTGGAGAAAGATGCAGAGTGGATGGAGGGCAGACGATTTAGTGCTGATTATACGAAGGAGGATGTGGAAGTGTGGCTTAATGAAATGAAGATTACACCGACAAGTGCAGAGAAAATAAGAAAATTTAATTTTGAAACCCATACGGTTACACTGAACAGTGGTTATGAAATGCCCATTAATGGACTTGGCACATACAGTCTGCATGGAGATGAGTGCATTGATTCTGTAAAGGAGGCATTGCGAAGAGGTGTCCGCCTAATTGATACTGCGTCTGCTTATGGAAATGAAAAAGAAGTTGGTAAAGCAATTCGGGAAGCAATAGATGAACTTGGAATCAAGAGGGAAGAAATCTTTGTGATTACCAAAATCTATCCAGGGAATGAAATGAAAAATTCAGAGAAGTCCATTCAGGCTTGTATAGACAGGCTGAATATTGGCTATGTAGATATGATTCTGCTTCACCACCCCGATACAAACGATGTAAAAGCATATAAAGCAATGGAAAAATTCGTGGAGGAAGGACAAATTCGTTCCATAGGTCTTTCTAACTGGTATGTGAAAGAGTTGAAAGAATTTTTACCGCAGGTTACAATTACTCCTGCGTTAGTGCAAAATGAAATACATCCTTACTATCAAGAGAATGATGTAATCCCATATATTCAGGAGTTGGGAATTGTTGTACAGGGCTGGTATCCACTGGGTGGCAGAGGGCATACGGCTGAACTCCTTGGCAATAAAGTGATTTCTGCCATTGCACAGGCACATGAAGTATCTCCTGCACAGGTGATTCTGCGTTGGAATCTGCAAAAGAGTGTGGTAGTCATTCCGGGTTCGAGCAACCCTGAACACATTCAAGAGAATATGGAATTGTATGATTTTGAGTTGACCGATGAGGAAATGCTGCAAATCAAAGCACTTGACCGAAATGAAAAACATGATTGGTATTAAAACATATAAGGACAGCTCGGAAGTATAGGCATAAAACGGAACAGAGATACACATTGACACCCTGCAGAGATTGCAGGGTGTTTTCTTTTCGGTTATTTTGTAAACATTGCTCTTGGAGATTGTAAAACGGCAGAAAGTGTGGTATAATAAATTATCTTATTTGTGAAAGATATTAATACACTTCTGAGAGGCGGATAGAACTATGATTAAGAACAATATTGAATTAGATGTGAAAGTAAAATGCATAGAGAACAGCATCACGCAGGCACAGTTGGCGAAGAAAGTCGGAACTTCCAGTCCGTATGTGAATCGTATTATAAAAAAGCAGGATGGTGTGGTAAATAAAACCTTTGTACAGATGCTGGAAGCACTGGGGTATGATGTAGAACTGACCTATGTGGAACGAGAAGAATAGGGGGCAGCAGATGCAGAGAAAATCGGACGGCATTTCTTGGAGGAACTGCCAAGGATATGTACGATGAAGAAAAATTGATAAACGGAGGATTGATGTATTATGTATATGCAACAACCAATTAGGATAAATCAAATTGAATTAAAAAATCGCTTGGTAATGCCACCGATGGCTACATCTAGCACGAAGGATGGCAGGGTAAATGAGAAAATTCTAAATTATTATTCTGAAAAATCGGCAGGTGGGTATATCGGATTAATCATAACAGAGCATAGCTATGTGAATGCACAAGGAATTGCAAATCCGGGTCAGATGTCAATTTCACGGGATAGCGATATAGAGGGATTGGCACAGTTAGTACAAGTGATTCATCAAAATGGAACGAAAGTAATTGCACAAATCAACCATGCCGGAAGTGCTGCAAGCAGGAAAGTCACAGGTATGGTAACAATTAGTGCCAGTGCTGTTTTGAATGAGGGATTAACAGGTAAAAATGGTGAGTTGCCAGAAGCAATGACAAAAGAACAGATAGCTCAAATAATAGAGGATTTTTCAGCCGCCGCCAGACGTGCGAAAAAAGCTGGATTTGATGGCGTTGAGATTCATTCCGCTCATGGATATCTCTTGAACCAGTTCTATTCTCCTTTGACAAATAAAAGAGAAGATGAGTATGGTGTTGCTACGATGGAAGGAAGATTAAAACTTCATCATGAAATAATTCAGGCAGTGAGAGAAACAGTGGGAAATGATTTTCTTGTTGCATTAAGACTTGGTGGGTGTGACTACACAGAAGGTGGATCGACAATTGAAGATAGTGTGGCTGCCGCAGTTTTGCTTGAGAGTTATGGTATTGATTTACTGGATGTTTCAGGCGGAATGAATGGGTATATGATACGAGACAGCAAAGACCCCGGATATTTTTCTGATATGACTGAGCAAATCAAGAAAAAGGCAGCAATTCCAGTTGTCCTTACTGGGGGAATTACTGACATAGACAGTGCAGAAGAACTGTTAATAACAGGGAAAGCCGATTTGATTGGTGTTGGAAGAGCCATTTTGAAAGACTCATTATGGGCAAAGAAAATGATGGAATGGCAACAGAGCTAATACTCAAGTGGAAATGGGTTGATTAATTGGAGGATGATACAGTGGACAATTATGGAGAAATTCTTATTTATCAGACCGAAGACGGTTTGACAAAAATAGATGTCACTATGCAGGATGAAACAGTGTGGTTGAGTCAGGCTGAAATGTCAAAGCTTTTTCAAACGACTAAGCAGAATATTAGCCTGCATATAAATAATATTTTTAAGGATGGAGAACTTGACAGGGATTCAGTTGTCAAGGAATACTTGACAACTGGTGCTGATGGGAAAAAATATAAAACAAAATTTTACAATCTGGATGTTATCATCTCCGTTGGCTATCGAGTAAAATCCCAGCGAGGTGTGCAATTCCGTATATGGGCAACGAACATCTTAAAGGAATATATCAAAAAAGGGTTTGCAATGGATGATGACCGTTTGAAAGAGCTGGGCGGTGGCGGATATTTCAAGGAACTGCTGGAAAGAATACGTGACATTCGGGCATCTGAAAAGGTGTTCTATCGTCAAGTCCTGGAAATTTATGCAACCAGCGTTGACTATAATCCTACAGCGGCAGTTTCTATTCAATTTTTCAAACGAGTACAGAATAAAATTCATTATGCAGTTTCCGGCGAAACGGCTGCAGAGGTGATTTATCACCGTGCAGATGCAGAGAAAGATTTCATGGGACTTATGACTTTCGCTGGGGAACAACCCACGCTCCGTGAAGCAAAGATTGCAAAGAACTATCTGGATGAAAAAGAGCTACGAGCTATGGGACAGCTTGTTTCAGGATATTTGGATTTTGCTGAGAGACAGGCGGAACGTGAAATTTCAATGACTATGGCTGATTGGGCAAAACATTTAGACGGAATACTGACTTCCACAGGAGAAAATCTTCTGACTGGAAATGGAACAATTAGTCACCTGCAAGCTATGGATAAAGCTCAGACAGAATACAAGAAATATAAAGCCGGAACGATTAGTAGTGTTGAGAAGGATTATTTAGATAGCATCAAGCTATTAGAGGAAAAAAGTAAAAAGAAATAATGTTTATATTGGGTTGAGACGGTAATTTTACGGGTTGAAGTAGTAAGCAGTGAGAATGTACCATTCTCCCCTTTCACACAATATCAGCAATAGATGAATATATATCTGCTCAAGATGAAGAACAACAGATATATCTGATGCAGGTACGAAAAGCCATTCATGAAGCAATTCCGAATGCAGAAGAGAGGCTGTAACTATGTTTACAGAGCAACTTTTACCACATAAGACTAGTATCAGATTGGGTCTTGGTGTTACGATACCACCAATCATCCGTAGGTATGTATATTTAAAGAGGAGGATTTGTTATGAGCTTACTAATTGTAAATGTATTGCCTATGGAAGAGGAAGTCGCACAGAGGGCAATCCAACTGTTAAAGCCGGACAAAGTATGGGAAACTACGACTATGCGTTTGCTGCCTTGTCTTGGATGTAATGATTGCTGGCTCAAAACACCGGGAATCTGTGCCATCAAGGACGATTACTCAGAACTTTTAAAAGACTATCTTGCTTATGATACCACGATTTTTCTGGCAGGAACGGCATTGGGATTTATCGATTATCGGATGAAGAATCTTGCTGACCGTCTGTTGCCATTGGCAACGATGTACACGCAGGTTGTGAACGGCGAGATGCGCCATGTACCCCGATACGATAAGCACTATCGATTTGGGCTGCTCTACAAGGGCGAAGCGGACGATGCCTACGTGAATCGTTGGCTTGTCCGCATGGCACTGAACATGAATGGAGTGTCGCTGGGTGCTTTTCCGATTGAGCAGGCAGAGGAGGTGTTTTCATGAATCTTGTAATCATCAACTGTTCACCTCGTACAGCCGCCAAAAGCAACACTGAGATGGTGATTGCTGCCTTTTGCAAGGGATTTGAAGCAAGGGGAAACACAAGTGAACTATGGCATCTCTCCAAACGAGACGAATGGAAAAATGCAAGAGATGCCTTTGCGTCAAAGGAACAAATTCTGTTTGCACTGCCGTTGTACGTAGAGAATGTTCCGGGGATTTTGCTGGAGTTTCTCCAATCATTGCCCAAGAAGTCCGCACCTGGCACGAAGGTCACCTTTTTGATTCAAGGCGGATTTGAAGAAGCAATACAGGCGGCCTGTGCCAAAGCCTATGTAGAGATGCTGCCCAGTTATTTGGGTTGCGACTACGCAGGAACGCTCACCAAGGGCGGGTTGTTCGGCGTGAACTTTCTGCCCGAGAAAATGAGCCGCAGCGTCCTTGAGCATTTTGAGGATGCTAGACGGGAATTTGCCAAAGCTGGATGCTTTTCGGAGAAATACACGAAGGCTTTTGCGGGACCGGAGCATTATTCAAAAGCGGAGATTCAAAAGTATGAGCTGATTGGATGTCATTTGAGCAAATTTATGATGGGTCGCATTGCAAGAAAGCTTGGCTGCAAGGAAAAGCTCGACGTACAGCCTTACAAAGCAGCCCAATTCCCACACAATGCAAGTAGGAATAACACCTAATACAAAAAAGATTGAGACAGATAAGAAGCTTACAACCTATAACCAATTCTTTTCCACAATTCTTTATTGCATACAACATGTTGTGAAATGCATAAAACGTATATCAGAGCATACAAAAAAGGTATTGGCGAATATCGCGAGAGTGAACTAAAATGGATTAGTAGATTCGGAAACAACAAATGTATGTAATAATTTATGGGAAAGGATATTAAAATGGAAAAATTGAATTTAAATACAGGATGGGATAAGACATTTGAAAAATCGAAAAAAGTGAATCACAGTAAGGTAACATTCCACAATCGCTATGGGATTACTCTTGCTGCAGATATGTACGTACCAAAAAGTGCAGAAGGGAAGCTTCCTGCTATTGCAATCTGCGGACCTTTTGGTGCAGTGAAGGAACAATCGTCAGGTCTTTATGCACAGACTATGGCAGAAAGAGGATTTTTGACAATTGCATTCGACCCATCTTTTACAGGAGAAAGCAGTGGAAATCCAAGATACATGGCATCCCCTGATATCAATACAGAAGATTTTCAGGCAGCAGTAGATTTTCTTTCTTTGAATGAAATGGTAGACCCTGAGAAAATCGGAATTATTGGAATCTGTGGATGGGGTGGAATGGCACTAAATGCAGCAGCTTTGGATACTCGTATCAAGGCAACGGTGGCATCTACTATGTATGATATGACGCGTGTAAATGCAAAGGGATATTTTGACTCTGAGGATTCGGCAGATGCTCGCTATGGAAAAAAACAGGCGATGAATGAGCAGCGTCTTGTTGATTATAAAAATGACAACTATGCACTTGGTGGAGGTGTTGTAGATCCATTGCCAGAGGATGCTCCATTTTTTGTAAAGGATTACTATGACTATTATAAGACAAATCGTGGTTATCATGCTCGCTCTTTGAATTCAAATGGTGGCTGGAACATAACAGGGTGTATGTCTTTCATTAATCAGCCAATTCTGCAATATAGCAATGAAATTCGCAGTGCAGTTCTTGTAATGCATGGAGAGAAAGCACATTCTAGCTATTTTGGAAAAGATGCCTATGCTAACATGGTTCAGGATAATCCATGGTCAGACAATAAAGAACTGCTGATTATTCCAGATGCAGTACATACGGATTTGTATGATGGTGGCGGGAAGGGTGCGATTCCCTTTGAAAAGTTGGATGAATTCTTTTGCACATACCTAAAATGAGTCAACGGTTGTCATAGAACTTGTAAATGGTGATTAGAAATTATGAATTCTTGATGATAGCACCATAATTTGATATAATGTTAAAAACATGACAAAGAATTAAGATGTGTGGGGAACCGTATGAATCAGATTTTGGTATCTATTAGTGGAGATTTATTAGGCATCATTGAATTATGCTTTATAATATTCCTTTTAAAACAAAATGAAATATTATCAACGAAAAAGACAAAGCAATATTTGATGGTAGCGTATCTTACATTATTTGTTATTCTATTGGAAATAGCATCAGTAGTGCTGCACACCTATGGGGTGCCTGAAACTAGAATCCTTTCTTACATTGTAAATATCCTTGGGTTTTCCATTACTTTTTTATTGCCAGTAGCCGCAGGAATTTTGTATAGTGACAAGGTAGAACGCAATAAAAAATGGATATTGATTCCCGCTGGAATAGGAGTATTATTGTGTATTTGCAGCATTTGGACAGGTTGGATTTTTTACATTGATGCACAAGGTTTTTATCACAGAGGAAACCATTTTCTGGTAAATACATTGATAAGCATATTTGGACTTGGAATATTATTATATGCACATACAGAGCTTGCAAAAGAGTATGATAATCTTGAACGGAGATATTTAAGAGCCATGTTCGTAGTTACCATGGTAACGATAGGAATACAGATATTGATTCCAAAGATATTAATTATATGGGCAAGTGTAGCATCTATGGAATTGCTTTATTATGTGTTTTTACGGGAATTACAATTTAAGTATGATACAGTTACAGGAGTATGGAATCGAACAATTTTTGAGTTGGATTTGACAAGGCTTCAGCCAAAGGAAGGTTTATATCTGGTAGAGTGTGATGTAAATGATTTGAAGAAGGTCAATGATACCTTAGGACATTCAGTAGGGGATAAATATTTAAAAGATTGTGCAGATATTATCCAAAAGACATATGGAAAGTATGGAAGAACCTATCGCATCGGCGGTGATGAGTTTGCAGTCATTGTACAGAATTGTACACATGAGAGAGTGGAGCAGGCTAGAAATGAAATGCTGGAAGAATTAACAAAGATAAAAGGGAAGTATCCTGTACATTGCTACATTGCAAATGCTTATGTGGATTATAACTCAACTATCCATGAGGATATAACAGATTGTTTAAAAGATGTCGATTTTAAGATGTACATGGATAAAATAAGATCAAAAGAAATTTAAAATATAATCATAGAATAAAGAGCAGATTCATAGCTCTTTATTTTTTTGCGAATTTTATTCCAGATATCTATAATTATATTTTAATAATTAAACATATGTATAAAAGATTGACAAATATAACTGTACACGATATAGTTACAGTAATAACTGTAACAAAACGAGATACAGATTTAAAGTGATAACAACAGGGCAGAAACACATACACGAAAGAACTAGAAAAGAAGGGAAATGGAAATCATGACAGGAGAATTTACAATTGCAGTGCATGCAGTGGTATATCTGAATCATAAGCAGTCTATGCTGTCTAGTGAGGAGATTGCCGCTAATGTATGTACCAATGCAGCAAGAATCCGTAAGGTATTGGCGAAGTTAAAAAAAGCGGATTTGGTATTGACTAAAGAAGGACTAGAGGGTGGTTATTATTTACCAGAACAGGCAGAGGAAACAACATTATGTCAGATATTAGAGGCTATAAGGGAACTTCCGGTATCTGTCAACTGGAAATCTGGAAGTATTGATATGGATTGTCAAGTGGCTTCTGGAATGGCAGCAATCATGGATGACATCTACGAACAAATGAATCTAGCGTGTAAGGAACAATTAAAACAAACGAAGATTAAGGATATTGATCAACGGATATTTGGATAAAGGAGGACAACGAAATGGAAAAATATGATGCAATTATTATAGGATTTGGAAAAGGTGGAAAAACACTGGCAGGGAAACTGGCATCTGTAGGAAAAAAGGTAGCACTCATAGAAAAATCAGATAAGATGTATGGGGGAACCTGTATAAATGTAGGCTGCATACCTTCAAAATCACTTGTACATCATGGAATCATAGGAAAAGCAAAGAATTTGCAAACATTTCAAGAGAAATATGAGTGGTATAAAAAGTCCGTTCGGGAAAAGAAACAATTGGTAGAAAGTTTAAGAGAAAAGAATTATGCAAAACTAAATCAATTACCAGAAGTCACCATTATAAATGGAGAGGCAAGCTTTTTATCAGAACATCAAATCGAAGTTTTAAGTACAACAGGGAAGAAGATACTGGAAGGTGACAAGATTTACATAAATACAGGTGGGACACAGATACAACCAAAGATAGAAGGAATACAAGACAACTCTTTTGTATACAACAGTGAAACATTGATGAATCTAGAAGAACTTCCAGAGCATTTATCAATTATAGGTGGCGGCTATATTGGGCTTGAATTTGCATCGATGTATGCAGAATTTGGAGCAAAAGTAACTGTTTTTCAGGATGGCGAGACTTTTGTTGGAAGAGAAGACAGAGATATTGCAGAGGCAATCAAAGAGATATTAGAGGCAAAAGGAGTACAGTTTATACTAGGTGTTTCCATAGAAAAAGTCACTGCAGAAGAAAAGCAGGCAGTGGTTCAATATAGCAGGCAGGGAAAAACATATTATCAACAAGCAGAAGCAGTGCTGATTGCCACTGGAAGAAAGGCAAATACGCAAGGACTTCATGTTGAAAAGGCAGGAATCCAATTGACTAAGCGAGGAGCCATTAAGGTCAATGAAAAAATGCAGACTAATATTTCTCATATCTTTGCTATGGGGGATGTAACTGGTGGACTTCAATTTACCTATACTTCATTGGATGATTATCGAATTATCTGGTCACAGTTACAGGGAGGAAACTATACACTAGAGAAACGTAGGAATGTTCCTTATAGCGTATTTCTTACACCTGCATATGCACGTGTTGGATTAAATGAAACAGAGGCAAGAAAAGCAGGCTATGATGTGAAAATCATGAAGATGCCAACTGCCATGATTCCCAAGGCTCAAGTGCTGCAAAATACACAGGGATTATTAAAGGCAGTTGTAGATGAAAAAACAAATAAAATATTGGGAGCCATGCTTCTTTGTGAAGAATCCTATGAGATGATTAATATCATAAAATTGGCAATGGATATGGATGGTGATTACATTGTTCTTAGGGATCAAATATTTACACATCCAACCATGAGCGAGGCACTGAATGATTTGTTTAGTTTATAAAATATTTAGGACATTTATTTAAGAGGAAAAAGGGTGAAATAAATTGACTTTTGTTAAGAAAACTCATATTATAAATAATGTATAGTTATACAATTTTTAAGAAGAAATATTATTTTAAGGGGTAGAAGAAATTGTCAAAATGACTAGAGATGAGGGGTAGTTATATGGATACTAAATTAATCATGCTTATTGTCGATGACATTGATATAAATAGAGCAGCGCTAGCCGCTGCTTTTTCAGATGAATACAGTATTTTGTATGCTGAAAATGGGAAAGAAGCAATTGATATCGTCTGTAAGCACAGCAAAGATATTTCAGTCATTTTGCTGGATATTATTATGCCAGTAATGGATGGGATTGAGGTGCTTAAATGGATGAAAGATAGTGCATATAGTTCTATCCCAATTATTGCTGTAACTTCTGAGGAAAGCTACCAGCTAGAAGCTTTGGAAAATGGAGCCGCAGATTTTATTTCAAAGCCAGCTGATGAACGAGTAATCAAAGCACGTATCCAAAATGTGCTTGGTCGTTTTGCACTAGAAAAAGAGCAAAGGTTAAATGAAACACTCCAAAAAGCTAAGGTGGAAGCGGATAATCTAATTAATAGCATTCCTGGTGGGATTGCAATTTATCGTTGGACTGACCATTTTGAAACTTTGTATTTTTCAGATGGTGTGGCAGCCTTGGGTGGATACACAAGAGAGGAATATGCAGCATATACCAAGGAGGATCCCTCAAAAATTATATATGGAGAAGATCGTGCTCGTGTATTTGCAATTGCAGCAGATGCTATAAAGAATGGTGAGCCAATTGATATAGCCTATCGCATTTACCTTAAGAAAGGTGGTCTTGTGTGGGTTAATTTAAATGCAGTTTTATTGGAGGAAGATGATGAGGGATTCCTTGTGCATGCTGTTTATCAAAGATCTTCTAAAATGACTCAACTGTATGCCAATCTGGTAAACGAATCCCAAAGTGCAATCTACGTTAGTGACATAAAGAATTATGAGCTTTTGTATATCAATCAAAAAGGTGTCCAGTTGATGGGAAAAGAGCGTCAGGTTGCTCCTGGGGAAAAGTGCTATGAATTTTTGTTTAACCGGACCTCTCCTTGTGAATTCTGCAAAATAGGATCCATGCACTATGATGAATTTTTGGATAGAGATTTTCCATATCCGTTTAATGAAAAAACTTATCGATTGAGGGGGAAATTAACTGACTGGAATGGAATTGAAGCCCATGTTGAATATATTGAAGATGTGACACACCGCAGGATAGTAGAGAAGAAAAACAAGGAATTAATGGCACAGCTTTCCTCTGTAATTGAGCATGTGCCTGGTGGTATGTGTTTGTATCTTGTGAATCAAAAGGGAATCCGTCCTCTTGTTCATAATCAAGCATTCTATGAGATATTTGGATATTCCGATGAAAATATGGCATCTATAAAGCGAAAAACAAACTACCTAAATGTACATCCAGACGATATTGACGAACTTCAGGCGAAGATGAACGCCGCAGTTCAAACATCTACACCGGTAAGTCATACATATCGCGTGATGAATGACTGCAAAAAGGAATATATCTGGATTTATCTCAATGGGATTGTCATAGACCAGCCAGATGGTACAAAGCTTTGTTATGTCAGCTATACTGATGTTACGAAAGAGCGAAAGGTGCAAGAGCAGCTGATTCAGGCAAAGAATGAGATGCAGATACTGATGAGAAAGGAAGAAGAGGCACTCAATAATTATCGTACCTTAATCAATACTGTACCTGGTGGTATTGCATTGTATGAAATTGATGATAATCAGATAAAAACCATGTTTTACAGTGATGGATTATGTGAATTGTCAGGTCATTCAAGAGAAGAGCGTGAACGAATTTGCCGTAATAATGCCAGTGCGCTTACGTATAAAGAGGATGTTTCTTTGCTGGAAGAAACCTTAAGAAATGCGGTGAAGAATCAGTCCAATTTGGAATTAACATATCGCATTAACACAAAAAGTGGAAAACCTCGTTGGGTTAATCTTCGTTGTACCTATTTAAGCAGTGACTATGGAAATCCTACCTTTTATGCTGTATATACCGATGTTGATGAAATGAAAAGTATCGAAGAAGCCCAGAAAGAACAGCAATTGCGTTATCAGGTGGCAATCAAAAGTTCAGGAATTAACGTATGGGAATATGATATTCAAAAGGATATACTCACAGTTATATCGAATTCGTCTAGAATTAAGCAGAATTGTTTTTCAGTTGAAAACTATATTCAGTCAACGGTAGAAAATGGATATGTTAGAGAGGATAGTCTTCAAACATTTCACAGTATTTTTGAACGACTAAAAAAAGGCGAAAAGGAAGTGACGGAAGATATCTGGTATAAAACAACAGACGAAGCAGGCTGGTGGTGTGAGCGTGTTATTTATACAGCGGTATTTGATGAAAACGGGATACCTGTTAAGGCGTTTGGAGCCGGCAGAGATGTGACTCGTGAAAAAGAGGCAATTAAGAAATTTGACGAGGAAATGTCCTATCGTTCTGCTTTGCAGCGAACTCTTATCGATTCCTTGAAAATTAATTTGACGCAAAATACAATTGTTGACGGAGAAAGTCAGTTTCGTGTGTTGACTGAATTAATAGATAGTAATGATGCGGATTTTTATTTTTCCAAAACTGTGGACTATATTACTGGCAAAAAAAACAAAGAAGAATACAAAGCTACATTTAATCGTCGGTCTTTACTTAGTTATTTTAATCGTGGGGATTATTCTCTTTCCATGGAATTTACTCGTGTTTTTGATACTAGTAAAGTTTATTGGATTGAATATAATGTTCATTTGATGAAAAATCCGGAAACAAAAGATATTTATGCTTTTATTGTTGCCAATGATACTACAGATGAAAATGTAATGAAATCTATCATGGAAACCATTGCCAAAACGGATTATGACTTTTTTGTTGTGGTGGATGGTTCAAGAAATGAGGCAGTTGATTATACTGTTAACGCAGGAGAGAGAATTTTTACAGAACATGAAGAATTTGAGAAACAAAATGAAATATTAATTAGACAGTTTGTCTGTGAAGAAGATGTTGAACGGGTGCTTGAAGAGTGCAGAATTTCTAATGTTCTTAAAAATATCGCCAATGGAAAAGCACATAAATTTGATTTTAATATGAGGGATAAATACGGTCACATTCGCCGTAAACAACTGCAGCTTACTCTAATTAGTATGGAGAGAAAAGTATATCTTATGACTAGAATTGATGTAACCAGTATATATAACGAGCAAATACGGCATCAAAAAGAGTTGGAACAGGCTTTGATTTCCGCAAAGCAGGCCAATCTTGCAAAATCAGACTTTTTAGCACGTATGAGTCATGATATCCGAACACCAATGAATGCAATTATTGGTATGACCGAACTTGCCAGAGATGAAGATAATCCCCCTAAGACCACTGAGTATTTAAGCAATATTGATTCTTCCAGCCACTTTTTGTTGGGACTTATTAATGATATTCTTGATTTGAGCAAAATCGAAAGTGGAAAAATCAGATTATATGAAGAACCATTTACAATGAAAGAGTTTAAGAAAAATATAGAAACGGTCATCCTTCCATTGATAGAGGCAAAACATATTGATTTTTCAATAAAGTCAACTTGCAAAATTAAATGTATTCTTACAGATAAGCTGCGTTTTACCCAGATTTTTTTCAATTTGTTGTCCAATGCGGTTAAATTTACACCAGAAGGTGGACAAATTAGATTTCTTTGTGAACAGATTCCAAATCGTGATGGAAAATACGGAATGCGATTTATAGTTCGTGACAATGGGATAGGTATGAGCAATGAGTTTCAAAAGTATCTGTTTGAGCCATTTTACCAGGAGAATCGAGATACAAATTTTATCCAACAGGGTACAGGATTGGGACTTACAATCGTTAAGAATCTAGTAGAATCCATGAAAGGGTCTGTTAGTGTATACAGCACCATTGGAAAGGGCACAGAATTTGTAGTGGATCTTTATGTTTCCATAGCCAAATTGGATGAAGAGAAAGAAAACAGATCTAGTTGTTTTGAAACAGATTTATCTGGAGTACATCTCCTTTTGGTTGAAGATAATAAATTGAATGTTGTGGTTGCCAAGCGCCTTCTTGAGAGAAAGGGATGTATTGTAGAAGTGGCTGCCGATGGTAGTCAGGCTGTACAAAAGTTTTCGCAAAACGCTCCGTTTTTCTATGATGCAATCCTTATGGATGTGCGGATGCCGGTTATGGGCGGTCTTGAGGCAACAAAGCGAATACGAAATATGGAAAAAGCAGATGCAAAATCAATTCCTATTATTGCGATGACAGCAGATGCCTTTGTGGAAGATCAAGATAAAACGAAAAAAGTAGGTATGAATGCACATTTGTCGAAACCTATTGACCCAGAGCTGCTATACCGTACACTTTACTCATTTATTTATGAGAATAAGGAGGAAAAGAAAGAGAATGAGTGAAATGATAGATAACAAATTAAAAAATACAGATCAATTGAATGAAAACGAATGTCAGCGCGAGCTGGATCTGTATCGTGCTTCTCGTCTTGGTGGTGTTTTTACTGTTGAGGTGGATGAATATTTTACCTTGCTTTATGGAAATGATCAATATTTTAGTATCCATGAATATACGAGGGAAAGCATGGCTGAGCGCATTCACAATCATTGCACTGAATATGTGCATCCCGAGGATCTTCCAATGGTGATGCAGACAGTCAACGATACCCTGGCTGCAGGTGAAGACTATGCAGAGTGGGTAATGCGTGTGATTACTGGAAAAGGTAACCTTCGTTATATTCTTTGTAGTGGAAAATTTGTAACAGACTCTGGAAGAACCATTATGGATGGAGTGGTTATGGACATTACCAAACAGAAGAAAATGGAGGAGTCCCTACGACTCAGTGAAGAAAGATTCCGTATTGCTACTGAGAACTCGGATGTGTGTTTTTGGGCTTATGATCTTAAAAAGAAAGAAATTATTCAGACTTCTGCTTCAAAAACTCGGCATGGACATGATGAAGTAGTACCAGATGTGCCAAATTCCATTATTCAATCAGGTTATGTTCATCAAGATTCTGTCAAGGATTTTGTAGAAATATACAAGAAGCTTGAGCAGGGAGTTAAAACTTGTTCTGCCGATATTTGGTTTCGTACCACTGATGCAAAGGGATGGTGGTGTGAACATATTGATTATACAAATGTCTTTGACAAAAACGGACAGCCTGTTTATGCCTATGCAGTAGGTAAGGACGTAACAGCAATAAAGATGTCAGAACAACGATACAATGAAGAATTAGAATATTCTAAAGCAATTCAAGATGAAAACCTCCTTGCAAAGGCACGTTCTAATATTACACAGGATGTTATTGAATCTTATATTGCAAAAGACAATGTGGGTGTTTTAAAGGATGGATCTTCTTACACCAGTGGGACAAATACCATGGCTGAAACAGCTCTTACAGAAGAACAAAAAGAGAAGATGCGTCATATGCTGAATCGTGATCGTGTGCTGAAAGCATTCGAAAAGGGACAGACACAATTCTCTTTTAAGTATCAGCGGAAGGAACAAGACGGAAGTATTATTTGGGTAAAAACTACTGTAAAGTCATACCAAAATCAGCAAAGCAAAGACGTTATGTCCTTTATGTATACCTACGACATTAACGAGGAAAAGATTAAAGAAGGTATTATTCAAGTTGTTTCTAAAATTGAGCATGACTATGTTGCGTATGTGGATTTGAAAAATAACAAATATAAAATGTATCTTGGAAATACAGAGAATGGACCATTACCTGAGGAGGAAAGTGATGATTATGTAAAATCTCTTAAGAGAACCAATGATAAAATTGTAGTTCCAGAGGATGTAGAGCGGATCAACCATGAAATGATGCCTGAAACCATAAAAGAAAATCTTGAAAAGAAAAATATTTATTCTATATCTTGTGGAATTTTACATCCTGACGGCAGTGTACGTCAAAAAAGAGTACAGTATGCCTATTTGGATAAGCTAAGCCAACAGGTTATTATTACACGTAGTGATGTCACAGATTTGTTTAATCAGCAAAAGCAGCAGCATAATATGCTGCAAACAGCACTTCTTGCTGCAGAGCAGGCAAATAGTGCAAAGAGCGACTTCCTTTCACGTATGAGTCATGAAATTCGTACACCAATGAATGCGATTATTGGGATGTCAACCATTGCAGCACAATCTATAGGAGATGATGATCAAGTCATGGACTGTATTGGTAAAATTGGTATTTCCTCTCGATTTTTACTTTCGTTGATTAACGATATATTGGATATGAACAGAATTGAAAGCGGCAAGATGTTGCTGAAAAAAGAAAAAATTCCATTTGATGAATTTTTAAATGGAGTCAATTCAATCTGTTACACCCAAGCCGGTGCAAAAAATATTGATTATGAAAATATTGTAGACTCCAGTGTTGAAGATTATTATATCGGAGACGCCATGAAGCTCCAGCAAATAATTATTAACATATTGTCCAATGCAATTAAGTTTACACCTGAGCATGGGAAAGTGTCCATTAGTGTTCGACAGATAAAAAAAGCAAAGAACGATGCGGTAATACGATTTGTTATTAATGATACGGGCTGTGGTATTGCAGAGGAATATATCCCTCATTTGTTTGAACCGTTTTCACAAGAACATTCAGGAACCACTGCTATGTATGGAGGAACCGGTTTAGGTCTTGCAATATGTAAGAACTTGGTTGCTATGATGGATGGAACGATTACTGTGCGTAGCATTAAAAATGCTGGTTCTGAGTTTACTGTGGATGTCAAGCTTGGTATTACAGAAGAAACAAAGACAAGATATGCCAAGAAACATCACTACAATTTTGCGGAATTGAAAGCACTTGTAGTTGATGATGATGTTATTGTTTGCCAGCAGGCGATAATTACCTTAAAGGAAATCGGCGTTAAATCAGAATGGGTAGACAGTGGTAAAAAAGCAGTGGATATGGTAAGGAAGAAATGGGATAATAAAGAGTATTTTGACCTTGTTTTAATAGACTGGAAAATGCCTGAGATGGATGGTATTGAAACTGCAAGACGTATTCGTGAAATTGTCGGCCCAGATGTTACAATTATTATTATGACTGCTTATGATTGGGCTGCCATTGAACATGAAGCAAAATTGGCAGGTGTCAATCTGATGATGAGCAAGCCTATGTTTAAATCATCTCTTATCTCTGCTTTTGAAAAAGCATTTGACGAACGACAGGAAGAATCAGATACAGAATTAAAGGAAGACTTTAACTTTGAAGGAAAGAGACTTCTTTTAGTAGAAGATCACCCGCTAAATGTGGAGGTTGCCAGAAGACTTTTAGAACGTAAAGGCTTTATGATTGAACATGCAGAAAATGGAGTGCGTGCAGTTGAAATGTATGCAAAAACACCTCCTGGATATTACGATGCCATTTTAATGGATATTCGTATGCCTCAAATGGACGGTTTACAGGCTACAAATGCCATACGCCATATGAGTAAAGAAACTTCTAAAAGTATACCGATTATTGCCATGACAGCCAATGCTTTTGACGATGATATTCAAAAATCAAAAGCAGCAGGAATGGATGCCCATCTTGCAAAACCAATTGAACCAAAACAAATGTTTCAGACCCTGTATGATTTTATTTTTAGGAGAAAGGATGAAACCGATGACTAAAATAAAAAGAATCATCGCTGTTATTCTGGTCATTGCAATAAGCTTTCCTTTCCTTTCTGTTTCTACTTTTGCAGGGGAAACAAAAAAAGGGAATAAACAGCGTGTTGTGAAAGTAGCATATCCAGAACAAAAATATCTGACCCAAATAGATGAAAACGGTAATTTTAACGGCTATTCCTATGACTATTTAAGAAAAGTTGCAGAATTTGCAAACTGGAAGCTTGAATACAAAACCTATCCAAACATGAGTCTAAACGATCAATTACTCAAAGGTTTAAAATCAATTCAGACAGGTGAAGTGGATTTGATGGGTACTATGCTAAAAAGTGAAGCGCTGGAACAGATGTTTCTTTATCCTAAGAATAATTATGGATTGGTGTATACCACCTTGGAGGTTTTAGATACTAATCTTGACATAACAGAAACTAACTTTATGCAGAAGAAACCATTGAAAATTGCAGTTATTAAAACTGCCAGCACTCGTAATTCAGAGCTTGACGAATTTGCAAAAGAAATGAAGCTCAACTACAAATATGTTAATTGTAATACCACAGATGAGCAGATTGAAGCTTTGAAAAATGGGAGTGCAGATGCTATGCTCAAGGTTTCACTAGAATTTCTTCCTGATTTAAAACAAATTGCACAGTTTGCACCTCGTCCATTTTATTTTGCTGCAGGCAAGGGAAATGAAGAATTAATAAAAGAGCTGGATGATGCCATTAAGAAAATTCATATTACAGATCCATACTTTGAAAGCAGGCTGCGTTCAAAATATTTTATCAATACAATTGGAGATTTTTCATTGTCAGAGACAGAGGCTGCATATGTAGCCAAAAACCCTAAGATTCGAGTCCTTTTGTCACCTAACTATGCACCCTTTTCATTTGTAGATAAAAAGGGTAAGTTGTGTGGAATGTCAGTTTCCATATTAAAGGATATTGGCAAGAAATCTGGTATCAAGTTTGAGTATCATGTGGCAGATAAAGATCAAAATATTAACAAACAAATTACTGACGGTAAGTATGATATTATACTGGGACCGCCTCATAGTAATACCTTTGCGGAGGAGAATGGACTTGTATTATCAGATCCTTACCTTGAGGCAAATTTAACCATGTTTCTTAATAAGTCTGTAGAAAAAAAGGCAAAATCTCAACGTGTTCTAGGTCTTGTAAGGAATGTGCCAGATTCTGTTGGCTATAAATATAAAGAAGTTCGCTATTATGATACGATAGAAGAATGCCTTGAGGCAGTAAATAGAGGCGAGGTTGATTATGGGTATGCTACCAGATATGCCTTAGATTATTATACTTCAGAAAATAGTCACAAAAATCTTCTTTATTTAGATTTATCCGGATATAACCGAGAAGTAGGATTTTATGTACCTAACACTGAAAAAAGTGAACTGCTGTCTATTATCAATAAGTATGTACGAAGTACATCTCAAAAAGACATTCACAACCATTTATCATTGGCACTGTCTCAAAAGGATTATGGTGGATTAAGGGAAATCATAAACAATAATCCAATGTTTATAATTATTGTGACGGTAGTCTTCTTGTCGCTCATTATGTTGACGGTTATGATGGCAGTTTATAGTAGTATCAATAAAAAGAGAAATGTAAAATTGCAGCTGGCATACACTGCAAAAAGTGATTTCCTTTCCAGAATGAGCCATGATATGCGTACCCCTATGAATGGAATTATTGGATTAACGAAGTTAACTTTGGATTCTGAGAACTTGTTGCCTAAAGCTGCAGATAATCTATCTAAGATTGATGAATCAGCACATTATCTACTGAGTCTTATAAATGACACACTGGATATGAACAAAATTGAAAGCAACAAAATTGTGTTGAACCGAGAACCAACGAACATCGATGCGTTTTTCAATCAACTGATTGAGGTTGTCAGAGTGAATGCAGAGCAAAAACATGTAAAACTGATTTCTGTACCGAGTATAGTGATACCTTCTATGGTGTACTTAGACAAAGTGCGGGTACAGCAAATATTTTTTAACTTGGTTTCCAATGCTATTAAGTTCACTCCTGAAAATGGTACAGTTGAAGTTGGAGGTGGATGTACCCTTTTGGGCGAAAATCAGATTAAAACAAAGCTGGTCATTAAGGATACAGGCATAGGCATAGACAAGGAATTTTTACCTCGAATTTTTGAACCCTTTGAGCAGGAAAATGATTCCACAATTGCAAATTACGGGGGAACCGGGCTAGGACTTGCAATTGTAAAAAATCTCGTGGAGCTTATGGGTGGAACTATTTCTGTTAAAAGTGAAAAGGGAATCGGTTCAGAATTTATAGTAGAACTTGTATTTGATATCGCAAAGGAACAGATAGTTCCTGAACTAAAAACTGAAATTATGGAGGATTATCTTGTAGGGAAACGTATTTTGCTCTGTGAGGATCATCCACTTAATACGCAGATTGCGACTAAGTTACTAGAAAAGAAGGGTATCCTTGTGGAACATGCAGAAAATGGACAAGTGGCGGTAGATTTGTTTAGAAAGATGAAACCTAACTACTACGATGGGATTCTTATGGATATTCGTATGCCAGTTATGGATGGGATTGCAGCAACAAAAGTAATTCGAGAAACGGATCGTGAAGATGCAAAAACTGTGCCGATTATTGCAATAACAGCAAATGCTTTTGATGAGGACGTGAAAAAGAGCTTAGATGCTGGCATGAATGCACATCTTGCAAAGCCAATTGAACCAAAGCAAATGTTCCAAATTCTGTATCATTTTATTTGTGAAAATCCTAAAATGGTTTAAATTAAAAATACGAGCAAGAAGAGAAAATTCTTGTTCGTATTTTTTTAGATGTACATTAGTTGACAAAATCCACTAATAAAAATATAATAGTTGAAAAAGGAAACAAAACTCGGAACGGAAAGGAAGAGTATTACATGAAAGAAATTGATATAGTAACAGAAATAAGGGGATTTAATCGTTTTTACACAAATATCTTAGGAATACTAGATCAACATATTGTTGATTCTGGCTATTCTCTTACTGAAGCGAGGATTCTATTTGAGATTAGCAAGACAGATATTTGTACAGCCAATCAACTGTGTTCTATTTTAGATATTGATCGAAGTTATATGAGCAAGATAATTAATAAATTTGAGAAGAAGGAGTTGATTCAAAGGAGCATATGCAATACAGATAATCGAACCATTGAAATACATATGACGAAAAAAGGGATGGATGTATTTCATGAGCTTAATAATCGTTCCAATCAACAAATAGAAGATTTGATTTCTAGACTGGAAATCAAAGAACGTGAGAAATTGATGGATGGGATAAGGACTGTGAAAAAATATATTTCCAAGGCAGGTATGGATATTAAAATTCGGCCATACGAAGAACGAGATATTGCGTATGTTATTGACAGGCAGTTATCACTATATGAATCCGAGCGGAAATTTACAACAGAAATATGGAGAAACTATCTTACACAAGGGGTGATTTCTCTTGTAGAAAAGTTCAATCCCCAAAAGGATTGTATGTTTATTTTAGAATGTGATGGAAATGCATCTGGTTGCATTGCTGTCACTCATACACAAGATGATACAGCACAGTTAAGATATTTCTTTGTAGAACCAGAATTAAGAGGATTGGGAGCTGGGAGAAAATTAGTAAATCAGGCATTAGAATTCTGCAAAGAGAAAAATTATTCTCATGTTTTTCTATGGACAGTAAGTGCACAGGAATCAGCAAGAAATCTATATAAAAATGCTGGATTCAGACTAACTGAAACCAGCAAAAATGAAACTTGGGGAGTTCCTGTAGTAGAGGAACGATGGGAACTGAATTAATTACTTTTTTGTACATGTTTCCAGGCCTCTGTACTAGGAACAGATATTTTCTGCCAGAGCAGCATACAGGGTTTCCGGGCGAATAGGTTTGGCGAGATGGGCCTGCATACCTGCATCTTTCGATTTTTCCAGATCTTCTGCGAAAGCATTTGCAGTCATGGCGATAATCGGAATGTTTTTGGCTTGGGGATGGTGAGAGTTTCTAATTTCTTTTGTTGCTGTTAGACCATCCATGACCGGCATACGGATATCCATCAAGATTGCATCAAAGTAGCCTGGCTCTGAGTTCTTAAAGAAATCCAATCCTTCTTTTCCATTTTGTGCATTCTCTACAAGCATTTCTCTTTGTTCAAGAAGTTTGCAGGCAATCATGGCATTCATTGGGTGGTCTTCCACTAGAAGTATTCTGCGACCAGCCAGTGATATGGTGGTACAGGATGTCTTTGAAGATGCCGCCTTTACCGGCTGTTGGTTATAGCGTGGCAAAGAAAAGCTCACAGTAAAGGTACTGCCCTTATCAAGCTGACTCTCTACCTTGATCGTACCGCCCATCATTGTGACAAGCTGATGGGAGATGCTCAGACCCAGACCACTGCCTGCGTAGTGAGAGGTAGTAGAGCTGTGTTCTTGTGAAAAAGCGTCAAAAAGATGAGGGATAAAGTCGGGTGAAATACCAATCCCACTGTCTCTTACCATAAAAGTCAGTAAATCTTGTTGGGGTGAGGGAGAAATATTTGCTTCCAACTCAACTGTTCCTGAACTTGGAGTGAATTTGATTGCGTTATTGAGCAAATTAACCAATATCTGCTGCACTCTGATTTTATCACCATAGTAGTCCGTATCAAGATTCCCAAGGTTTTTAAAGCTGTATGTGATATCATTTTTCTCGGCTGTAGGCAGTATGAGGGTATTGATATCATCAATCAATTGAGAGAGCAAAAAGTGCTGCTTTACAAGGCTTAACTTTCCGGCTTCTATACTTGACATATCAAGCACATCGTTAAGAAGGGAGAGCAGATACTCGGAAGCAGACTGGGATTTCTGGATACAGTCAGAGAGGAATGCCTGATTATTCAGATTCAGCTTCATAATCTCGTTTAGTCCAAGAATAGCATTCATAGGTGTGCGGAGTTCATGGCTCATTTGTGCAAGAAATTGAGATTTAGAATGGCTTGCCTCTTCTGCGATTTTTAAGGCATCAGAGATGCTTTTTTGTTTTTCACGCTCTTTGAGATAGATATCCGTAACATCTGTGCGTATCAGTAGTACCATCTGGTTTTCCTTGTCATAGTAAACATACTTCAGACACTTACGGGTATAGCCACGAACTGGGTCGATTACACCAACATAAAAGACATGTTCTTCGTGGGCATTCAGCTGTGCGGACACTTGTTCCAGACTCATTTGGTATATGGTGTAATCTCTATCCTCAGGAACGACAAAGTCATTGGCATACGTTACGATTTCGGTGGAGTATGAATCGCAGATAATAGCAGGCAAAGGGGTGCCGCTATCACTGTGGCTAAACATCGTATAACTGTCCTTTTTTATATCGAGGTAAATAAAATAATCGCAGTCATGATAAATAAAGCGGTCAATAATTCCGCTCATCAATTTTTCTTTATTGATATTCTTCAGTAAAATGTAGATGGTATCAGGTTGTTTTGCCGATGCGGTGGTCAAAATCATTTCCTGCCATTCATAGACAAATTCTTTGACGAGAGAACGAAATTCCAAACGTTTGCTATCGGCACCACTGCGATAAAATTCTCTTAAGGCATCTAATGAGAGTGCTGTTTGAGCGGGAGTTCGATCTTCTACCATGATATTTTGAACGAGATATTCCTCCAAAGCTTGATTATACGATAATGATATGCCTTCTTTCATCATTCCGGTTACATCATAGAGGGCTGTGAATGTCTCCTCCTTAATATTGACAACTGTAATTCTGGCATAGGTCTGTTTTAAAAGATCAAGCAGAATATCCTGTTTAGAGGAGAGCGTGTCTGCTGTCAAACAGGATAGAAATATATCATCCATAAAATACTCCTTTCGAAAAAATATTTTGTAAAATAAAATGGTAAGGTTGTTTATCTAATGTTAGTTTTATATTTCTTTTCTTACTAATAACCTATAATATTTATAATTTTTTGATTGATTTTTGACAATTCTGTGCTAACTTGATAATTCTCAGTTCCAAATAAGTATTTGTGAACTTTGATTGTATTTGATTTTAAAGTTGTTGGAAAACCATAGTCGGCTCCATATAGTTTGGCTTCCTTTTGCTTGTAAGGAAATGCTTGTTGTTCTGAAATATCATAGCGAAATACAGATAGCATCATAGTAAATAATTCATTTCGCTCCATATTTGTTTTAATCTGTGGAAGCACAGTATTCATAGCAGATATTAACTTAACAGGATGTGTCTTTGCCTTAGAAAAAATTGCCTGAAGCACTTCTCTTTGTCGGCTTGCACGCATTAAGTCTCCGCCAGAGGTATAACGAATTCGAGAGTAAGCAACTGCCTGATTTCCGTCTAAAGTCTGTACTCCGGCAGTGGTGATTTTCGGTGAATTACCCCCATTTAAATGATTCATATTTTTAATGTAGGCATTTAGATTTTTAATTACTTCACTTTTTACATTCAGTTTTACACCACCAAGAGAATCTACAATATTTGCGAAAATCTTAAAATTCACAGTGGCATATTGTGTAATGTTTAAATCCAAATTTCGATTTAATGTACTCATAGCCAATTCTGGACCGCCCCAAGAATAAGCAGCGTTTACTTTTGAGTAATGTCCGTTGATACTTAAATAGGTATCTCGATATACGGATAACATTTTGATTTTTTTGGTCTTATTGTTGATACTTACAACGATAATAGAATCGGAACGATTGCCTCGATCTGACATACTGCCAGTTTGGGAGTCGATTCCAAAAAGTGCGATGTTAGTATAATTCTTCATATTAGAATCATCGTTTACAGTTACAACCTTATTGCTATTCGTAGGTGAGGTGTTAATCTTGCCAAGCTCAATATAAGCCAGAACAAGCACCAAAGCCAAAATCAGAAATAAAACGCTAAATAACTTTAAGATTTTTGTGTATACAGGTTTCTTTTTTTTGATTTCACGACTCATGAAATCACCTCCTAGTAAGCATTTTTATTGATAAATCCTTTGAAAATAGTTAAAAATAATATTTTGATATCAAGACTTAGAGTCCAGTTTTCAATATAGTACAAATCGTGTTCAATACGGCCTCGAATGGAAGTGTCTCCGCGAAAACCATTTACCTGCGCCCATCCAGTAATTCCAGGACGAACTTGGTGTTTAATCATGTAGCGAGGAATCTCTTCTTTAAACTTTTCAACAAACTGTGGCCTTTCTGGACGTGGACCAACAAGACTCATATCTCCTTTTAATACATTCCAGAATTGTGGAAGTTCATCAATACTTGTTTTTCGCAGTATCTTCCCAATAGGTGTTACACGAGGGTCATTGCTCGTTGTCCAGCCCTGGGCTTCTTTCTTTGGATCCTGTACGCCCATAGAACGAAACTTATACATCTGAAAAGGCTGATTGGATAAACCAATTCTCTCTTGGGAAAATATAATAGGCCCAGGAGAACTTTTTTTAACTAAAATAGCAGAGATTAGCATCACTGGTGAAAATACAATAAGTAAAATAAGTGAGCCGACAATATCTATGGCACGTTTTACAATTCGATTCAAGGAATTGCTCAATGGAACATTACGGATATTGATAACAGGAAGACCATCTAGATCTTCTGTGTATGGGTTTGTAGAAATAAAGTTATAATAATCAGGGACAAACTTTGTATGCACTCCTGATTTTTCACAAGTGGCAACAATCTGCTCTAATTTGTCATATTCATCTAGATTTAAGGTAATGGCAACTTCATCTAATACTGTTTTTTCTAAATAGCCATCCAAATCTTCAAGGGATCCAATCTTGTGGATACCGCGATATTCAAAGTCATCACTTACTGCATTGTCAAAAATTCCATGAACAGTAAGTCCCCAATGAGGATTAGAAAGAATACGATCTAAGTATGCAGCAGCTGAGGTACTAAACCCAACAAAGATAACATGCTTTAAATTCTTTCCATGTTTTCTTGTATAGCGCAAAATTTTACGAATCAAATATCGTGACAATTCACCAATAAAAAAATTGATTGCAAAAAATAATAGTAGTAAGGAACGAGGAAAGTTCTGGATTTGTAAAAATAGAATAATAAATGTACAAATACCAAGACCTAATAAGTTAGATTTGAATAAGCTTACTAATTCCTGACTTCCACGTTGATATCTTTTTGGACTATAAAGCCTGAAAAAACCATATATTAAAATAAGGATAATAATAACACTGGGGGTAAAGCGCTGATAATATGACCAGTCTTGCTCGTATTTGCTTACAAAGAAAAAGATACGTGATATCCATGCATCTTGTCCTAAGTTAAAACGAAACTCGTAAGTGATAAAGGCTGACAAATATATACAAATTGCATCAATTAAGATATGCAATCGATTAAAATAAGTTTGATTCTTCTTAATCATGTGAAATCTCCTTAAGTATTCTTTTTCTATCTATTATAAGGTAAAATATGAAAAGGCACAATGACATTTTAGTTCTTAATTTTGTGACAACTTAGACACATTTTTTACACAAATATTCGGTAGTATGAAAACATAATAAAAAACAACAAGAGAAAGGGGAATCAGTTATGGATGAATTTAACAATGATTTCGAAACATATACGCAGACACAGGAGGAACCTCAAAGAGGTCCAGAAGCAGAGCCAAAGAAAAAGCTCTTTTCTATCAGGAAGGTGGTGCAGATTGGAGTCAGTGCAGTTGCATTTGGATTGATTGCAGGTCTTACCATGCAGGGAGTCTTTTATGGATTTTCAAAAGCAGGAGTAGGAACCAATGGAACTCAACTTGCAACGACGACAACATCAACAGGTGGTTCTAGTAGTTCTTCTAGTGATTTGACAGGTGTATCATCCAGTGTTATGCCAGCGATTGTTTCTATTACATGTACTTTTGAATCAACAACTCAAGGTATCTTTGGACAGACGCAAAGTAGTGAATCAGAAGGTGCAGGATCAGGGATTATTGTTGGAAAGAAGGGTGGATATCTTTATATTGCAACAAATAATCACGTAGTAGATAGTGCAAAAGCAATTTCTGTTGGATTTGTAGATGGAAAAACAGTTGCAGCAACAACAAAGGGAACAGATACAGATGCTGATTTAGCGGTAGTTCAAGTAAAATTATCAAGCATGAAATCATCAACCTTGAATAAGATTAAAGTAATTACCATGGGAGATTCCAGCAAACTTAAAGTTGGAGAACGAGCAATCGCCATTGGAAATGCTTTAGGCTATGGACAGTCAGTAACTGGTGGATACATTAGTGCTGTTGATCGTAAAGTTCAATTGACAGACAGTACCATGACTTTATTACAGACAGATGCAGCAATTAACCCAGGAAACAGTGGTGGTGCCTTACTAAACAGTAAGGGAGAACTGATTGGAATTAACACAGTAAAATATGCATCCGAAGATGTAGAAGGAATGGGATATGCAATTCCAGTTAATAGTGCTAAGAAAATCATCAACGAACTAATTAAGGAAGAAGTAATTAGTGAGAGTCAGCAGGCATATCTTGGAATTACTGGACGAACGGTTTCTACAGATGTTGCAAGTCAGTACAATATGCCAGCAGGTGTTTATGTAAATACGGTTGTATCAGCTTCCCCTGCAAAAACTGGTGGTATTTCAGCAGAAGATATTATTACAAAGTTTAATGGAGATACCGTCTCAAGTATTGAAGGATTGCAAAATAAGATTTCTAAGAAGAAAGCAGGAACAAAAGTTACGATTACAGTAAAACGAAAGAATCAAGAGGGAACTTATCAGACAAAGAAACTAACTGTAACCTTGGGTAAAAAGTCAGAGGATACTTCAAATTCAAATAGCAACTCAAATAGTAACTCAAATAGTAACTCAAGTGGCAGCTCATATGGCAATTCATATGATAACTCGTACGGAACAGATAATTACTAAGAAAAGAGATAAGAGTGCAGGTAGAATTAATTTCGATGTTCACAACAGTTATAAATAAAGAATTGTAGAGACTGACCTAAAATAAATCGCCAGATATTTTGACGTAAACATGCGATTCTCTGACGTTTCAAACTGCTGAAACTCAAAA
>JAQVEG010000060.1 GCA_028697725.1 Anaerostipes sp. | reverse complement strand
TTGTACCTTTTTCTACTTTTACGATTTTTTTACTCATCTGTCTTTTCCTCCCTTAACATTATTACTTGTTAGTTGCCAAAATTCTCTTTGTTACGAACTCTGTTACATTACCACTGATAAATGTAACGATAAGACCAACAATCAAGTAACGAACTGCCAATGGTGTCGCGTCAAGTCCTAATTTTATAATTCCTGATGAAATACCAGACCAGATGAAAATTTCACCTGCATTGGCATGTGCAAAAATACCTGTGATTGGATGTGCTAATCTAAATGTTGCATCTATAAATCCTGGTTTTTGTTCTTCTTCTACAAAACGTCCCATTGTGTAACACATTGGGTTTGTGAAGAAAAACAATGCTAAGAATGGTAAAATTGTGTATCGAGTAATTCTAAATTTTGTCATCTTCTTTGCAAATGCATTTACTTTATTCTCACCGATTAAAGCAATAATTGCATTTACTAATGTTAATAAGATTAATAAGTTAGGAATCATACCTGTGATTAATCCAGTTAAATTGGTGGCTCCAGCACCGATGATACCGGTAAAGCCTTTCGCTAGTCCTACTACTACGTTCATACTATTTCCTCCTTTTTTGGCGTTAAACCTACAACAAACTACGCTATAGTTTTCATTGTTTCATTCGCTTCTCGAACCTCTTCGATTTGCTTTAGTACCGATTCAAAAGCTTGTTGTTCTTTCTTCGTTTTCATTTCCAAAAGGCATTGGTCTACGGTTAAACCAACATATTTTTCGTTTCTCTTCAATTGGCTAAACACTGTTCTGCCTTTCATGTCCCAGTAGTCAATTACACAATCAGTGTCATCAATGACCACTGCAGCCACAACACCTTTACGAAAACTATAGATACTTTTAGCAGAACCCATCGCTAAAATCCCTTGTTTTCCTTTGTTATTTTTTCTCATTTCTCCAATTGCACGATACATATTCTTCATTTGAACATATGCAAAAAACATTTGGATTGATATGCAGACAAAAACTGCTGCTAGTATAACTGGTAACACTGAGTTCGCACCTCCCTTTCTTTTAATATTTCTAGTCTCTCGCGTCTTGATAATCGTATCTTAGCATTATGCACAATATTCTTCAACAAAACTGCATATATCAGAACACATTGCACAAAAAACTCCGTTGTTTTTCTCTCTTTTGGAACAATCGTTCCACTTGGTCACTTTTGCTTTACTGCGTGTGCCTTAAGGCATACAATATGCTTGAAACAAATTGTTATGAATAAGAAAAGAGGTATTGTCCATGGAAACAAAAGCAATAAGATTATATGGTGAAAAAGATTTACGTTTAGATACTTTTGAACTTCCAGCAATAAAAGAAGATGAAATACTTGTAAAAATCATTTCAGACAGTGTTTGTATGTCTACATACAAATTAGCCTGTCAGGGAGGAAGTCATAAACGAGCTCCCGAAGATATTGCAAACAACCCAGCTATTATCGGTCACGAGATGTCTGGTGTTATTTCCCAAGTAGGTGCAAAATGGAAGGATAAGTATCAGGTAGGACAGAAATTTACTGTATTACCTACAATTACAGTGAATGGAGTTTTAAAAACTGCGGGATACTACTATGGAACTTATGGCGGAGATTCAACATACAGCATTCTTCCTGCTGAAATGATTGAACGTGACTGCATCATTCCATTTAACGGAGATTCTTTCTTTGAAGCTTCTCTTTCTGAGCCTACCTCTTGTATCATTGCAGGATACCACCGTATGTATCACACTTCTGAAGAAAATCATCAACACACGATGGAGGTAAAAGAAGGTGGTAACCAGATTATTTTTGGAGCCTGTGGACCAATGGGACTTGAATGTATTGATTATGCTTTACAATTAAAGAAGGGACCAAAGAAAATCGTTGCTGTGGATGTTACGAAAGAGCGTTTAGATCGTGCTGACAAAATGCTCTCAAGAAAGATACAGCCTGGCACAGAACTTATTTTTGTAAATTCTAACGAACATGACGACATTGTTGAATATCTAATGTCAATTACCGACAATAAAGGTTATGATGATGCATTTGTTTATGCTCCTGTTCGTCCACTTATTGAACAGGCTGATAAAGTCCTTGCAAAAGATGGCTGCTTAAACTTCTTTGCCGGACCTGTAGATAAACAGTTATCTGCAACTATCAACATGTATAATATTCATTACAGCTACTCTCATTATATTGGATTTACAGGAAGTGTTACTGATGATATCTTAGAAGCACTTCGTTTAATGGAAGAAAAGAAAATAACTCCTGCTGTTATGGTAACTCACATCGGCGGATTAGAAAGTGCAATTGATGCAACTTTAAACCTGCCACAGATTCCAGGTGGAAAAAAGATGATTTATACACAAATTGATTTGCCTCTAACTGCAATTGCTGATTTTGAAGAATTAGGTCAAACAAACCCAATGTTCAAAAAATTAGATAAACTTTGCAAAAAACATCATGGATGCTGGAATAGCGAAGCCGAAAAAGTTTTATTGGAAGAATATCATGTTGATTTAACAAAATAAAAGAGGAATTTATGAATACAAATAATGATAATCAAATCTTAATCGATATTGCACATTTATATCATGATAACGACTGGACCCAAGAACGAATTGCATCCAAATTTAACATGAGTCGTTCTCAAGTTTCAAAGTGCCTTACAAAAGCAAAAAAACTTGGTATTATTGAAGTAGTGATTCACGATGGGAATCTTAGACCTTATCGTGAATTGGAAGTTAGAATCAAAGAAAAGTTTCATTTACAGGAAGTTATCTGCATCGGCAGTGAAGTTGGGGACGAAAATAAAAATTCTTTCGCAAAAGCTGCCGGAGAATTTCTCTCTTACAAAATCATCAAATCCAACAGCGTTGTAATCTCAGCCGGAAGCACAAACTACAACATTGCTTCTAACTATATCACTTCCTCTCCCCATAGACACGTAACATTTATCCCCGCTTCGGGAGGTTTGTTCCAAGAACGCTGGGAAATTCAAGCTAATGTTATCTGCGAACGCATTGCAAACAACTGTGGCGGCAATTCTATGCAGCTTCACGTTCCAATTGTGGTAGACTCTCTGGAAGCAAAACAAATTCTCACAAAACAACATTTTGTTAAAAATGTTTTTGATCATGCCAAAAAAGCAGATTTAGCCATTATCGGCATTGGAACTTCCCCTGTATATCACAAATTATCCGAGGTTTATTTAAACGGAATTGACATTAATGACGATTCCATTAAGAATTCTTTGATTGGCGATATTGCATACAATTACTTTGACGAAAAAGGAAAAGTTATAGACTGCGAATGGAACCGCCAGCTTTTGGCACTTTCACTAGATGATTTTAAGAATATTCCAGAGGTTGTTGGAATTGCCTATGGCAAAGATAAGATTCCCAGCATTTATACTGCAGCTAAATATGGACTAATTAACACTCTAATCACAGATAAAAAAACAGGAAAGAATTTAATCGCTTACAAAAATTAGTTCTTAACAATCTTTTACACAAAAAAAGAATCATCACACAACCAGTTTGTGTGATGATCTTTTTTTCTTTGTTATACTCTATTACAATGAAAATCTTAATTATAAAATATGTTTTCCGTACATAGCATCTTGTTCTTGACGAAGCTTGTAGATAAGAGTTGTCTTATCAAGGTCAATCATGTCTAATGTTAGCATGTCACCCTTCTTACAATCTTTCTTCATCACTGCACCCTTTGTTACTAATCCGTAAGGTACATATCCCTTAGCGTCTGATTCTTCTGCCTTAGCAATTGAACCATATGTGCAGTATCCACCGATACCATCAATTGTTTGTCCTGCCTTCAAGTCAACCTTAGCACGTGTAATACACTCTGATACTAATCCATCTTTGGCAACACATGTTACTTCCCCATCGATACAAGCTTTTGCAACAGTAAGTGGAGTTTCAAGGTTACATAAGTGATATGGACGATATAATGTCCAAAGTGGTCCAGGTCCCATGCTGTGGTAGCTCATTTGGTAAGCGATTTCTTCGTTTGGTGTTGATACAGTTACGAATACTCCAGGAGCAACTCCGTTTACATATTCTACAACTCCGTGACTGTTTAAGATTCCGCCATCTTTTTTAAGCTTAAAGATATCATTTAATTCTTTAATTCCTTCTGTTCCTGGTGCTGTTGCTGGTCCATGTCCACCAATTACATCTGGTACTAGTCCTGTGTAGTTTGACATTGCTGTCATTTCTACCATTGTCTTTGTTCCATCTTTAAATGCACATAACATTTTTGGAGACATTACTCTTCTTGTAGCTTCTTCTAATACAGTATCTGGGTTACAGTCATAGTCAAGCTTGTTATTCTTTCCTTTACCCATAACTTCTACTGTCATTCCCATTGCTTTTGCGAAGCAGTATAATTCTTTTACAGCTCCTGGTTCATCACCAGCAGATCCTGTATAGATAACTCCTTCTTTTTCAGCCAATGCTTTTAAGTAAGGCCCGATTACTACATCAGTTTCTACATTTAACATTACAACGTTTTTCTTGTTCTTTAATGCATCGGTTGCTACCTTAGCACCTACATCAGGTACTCCTGTTGCATCGATTGCACACTCAACTAAGTTTGCCTTTGATACAAAGTCTGCATTCTCAGTTGCAACAAACTTTCCAGCTTCCATTGCTGCATTTACTTCTTCCAAAGTATTTGCTACTGCGATGTTTTCTTTTTCAACACCTGCATATTCAAATGCATGTACTGCATTGTCAACTTGGATATCAGAAACGATAGCTGGCATCATACCATTCATCATAGCCATCTGTGATACCATACCACGTCCCATTTGTCCAGCACCTACGATACCAGTTCTAATAGCTTTTCCTTCTTGTTCTCTTTTTAAAAGTTTTTCGTCCATGTTTAACATAATTTGATCTCCTATCTGTAAACAGCATTACCTTTGTTACTTATGTGCCTCTTGGTTACTTTTGATATTGTTATTATAACAAGATAACATTTGTTCGTCAATAGTTTTATTAAATTATTTTATTTCCCTTGTATTTACACACATTTTACATTATAATTTATTTAACAGAGTAACATTTGTGCTTGCACAATGACGGAAAGGACATTTTTATGAACAAACAAGATCACTGGGATTCCATGAACGACAAGATAATGTTGGTTGCAAAGCTTTATTATGAGAACAAGTTGTCTCAACAAGAAATTGCAAATCGACTGAACATATCAAGACCTTGGGTTTCAAAACTTCTATCTAAGGCCGAAGAACAAGGTATTGTACAAATCAGTATTCATTCACCTTATTCTGGAAGTCCCGATTTAGAACAACAACTAAGAGAAAAGTACGGATTAACCTATGCTGGTGTAATTAGCAACACAGATGATGCAAAGGACAATCTTTCGTTATCCGTTGTCAACTACTTTATCTCTCAAATCCAGCCAGAGGACATTATTGGAATCAGTTGGGGAAATGCAGTATCAAAGTTTGTAAAGGCATTATTCCCTTTACACTTTCCTAATACACAAGTGGTTCCACTTGCTGGAAGTTTTGGAACTACATTTGATACATTGCCAAATTATAATTCTATGCAGCTAGCTGACACGATTGGCGGCAAAGCGAACCTGCTTCATGTTCCTGCTTTTTGCTCGTCGCAAGAAGAATATGATACCTTGATTAATAACGAACAGACACAAGAGATTTTATCTCTTGGAGAAGAATCCGATTTAATCATTGTAGGAATTGGTTCTCTTGCAAAATCATTTATGATAGAGAACAACATTTTATCTGATCAAGACATCAAAGAACTAAAAGAAGCCGATGCACTTGGTGATGTCGCTCTTCAATTCTTAGACAGCAAAGGACAGCAAGTTCAGGCAAGTTTTAGTAAACGATTGATTAAAGCCGATATTTTTAAAGCTTCTAAACATGCAAGATCTGTTATCGCAATTGCAGAAGGCAAGGCAAAAGTCGATATGATTCATGTCGCTCTTTCTCTTAATCTCATCACTGCATTTTTTACTGATGAAGAGACTGCACTTCTTCTATTAGATAAATAATTAATAATCACAAAAAATGTGCACTGATTTCTCAGTGCACAATTTTTATATTCATTTCTATGATTTCCACGAAAGCTACTTTACTTACATTATTTATAATTATAAAATATGTTTTCCGTACATAGCATCTTGTTCTTGACGAAGCTTGTAGATAAGAGTTGTCTTATCAAGGTCGATCATGTCTAATGTTAGCATGTCACCCTTCTTACAATCTTTCTTCATCACTGCACCCTTTGTTACTAATCCGTAAGGTACGTATCCCTTAGCGTCTGATTCTTCTGCCTTAGCAATTGAACCATATGTGCAGTATCCACCGATACCATCAATTGTTTGTCCTGCTTTCAAGTCAACTTTAGCACGTGTAATACACTCTGATACTAATCCATCCTTTGCAACACATGTTACTTCCCCATCGATACAAGCTTTTGCAACGGTAAGTGGAGTTTCAAGGTTACATAAGTGATATGGACGATATAATGTCCAAAGTGGTCCAGGTCCCATGCTGTGGTAGCTCATTTGATAAGCGATTTCTTCGTTTGGTGTTGATACAGTTACGAATACTCCAGGAGCAACTCCGTTTACATATTCTACAACTCCGTGACTATTTAAGATTCCGCCATCTTTTTTAAGCTTAAAGATATCATTTAATTCTTTGATTCCTTCTGTTCCTGGTGCTGTTGCTGGTCCATGTCCACCAATTACATCTGGTACTAGTCCTGTGTAGTTTGACATTGCTGTCATTTCTACCATTGTCTTTGTTCCATCTTTAAATGCACATAACATTTTTGGAGACATTACTCTTCTTGTAGCTTCTTCTAATACAGTATCTGGGTTACAGTCATAGTCAAGCTTGTTGTTCTTTCCTTTACCCATAACTTCTACTGTCATTCCCATTGCTTTTGCGAAGCAGTATAATTCTTTTACAGCTCCTGGTTCATCACCAGCAGATCCTGTATAAATCACTCCTTCTTTTTCAGCCAATGCTTTCAAGTAAGGCCCGATTACTACATCAGTTTCTACATTTAACATTACAACGTTTTTCTTGTTCTTTAATGCATCTGTTGCTACCTTAGCACCTACATCAGGTACTCCTGTTGCATCGATTGCACACTCAACTAAGTTTGCCTTTGATACAAAGTCAGCATTCTCAGTTGCAACAAACTTTCCAGCTTCCATTGCTGCATTTACTTCTTCTAAAGTATTTGCTACTGCGATGTTTTCTTTTTCAACACCTGCATACTCAAATGCATGTACCGCATTGTCAACTTGGATATCAGAAACGATAGCTGGCATCATACCATTCATCATAGCCATTTGTGACACCATACCACGTCCCATTTGTCCAGCACCTACGATACCAGTTCTAATAGCTTTTCCTTCTTGTTCTCTTTTTAAAAGTTTTTCGTCCATGTTTAACATAATTTTGATCTCCTATTCTTCGTCCAAACAATATGTTTAATAAATTTCAATCATTTCCCCAGCTTTTAAGTCTTCAGGTAATAATTTATTTCCTTCAACCGAAATACATCCAGGGCGTTCCGCTTCAGGTCCACCTTTGAAATCGACAGTACAATGTCCAAGATCGGCTAATGTATGAGGTGCTTCATCCCCTACTGCACTAATCTTAAACTCTTTTCCTGCAATTTTAAAAGTATCACCTACTGCTGGTGTTTCTTTAAGTTCAGCTTTTGTGTGTAACACAGATAATTCTGCCAATTCTGGTGGTGCATCTTCATTAAAGATAATGATAAAATTCATTTCTTCGTCATCTAGAAATGCCAAAGCGTCTGGACCGAGATCCACAATTTGAGATTGATATTTCATATTCTTCCTTTCCTATGTTGTAATGTTCTCTTACAATGTTAACTCTAGTACATTCCAAAACTGAACGCAAATGCAATTAATACTGCAAGAGGTCCTGTTAACATACGCTCGAATAATACGGCTGGTACACCATATTCGATTGTTTCTGGTTCTGCTTCTCCAAGAGATAATCCTACTGGTACGAAGTCACAACCTACTTGTGCATCGATAGCAAACAATGCTGGAAGTGCATATTGTGGAGGGATATTTCCCTTTGCAAATTCTGCTCCTAATAAAGTACCAACTACCTGAGCAATAACAGCTCCTGGTCCAAGTACTGGTGATAAGATAGGAATACCACAAATGAATGCGATGATAACCATTCCAGGTAATGTTGAACAAATTGGTGAAATTGTCTTAGCAATTACATTTCCAAGTCCACTTGCTGAGATAATACCTAATAATGTAGCTGTAAATGCCATGAAAGGTAAAATTGTTCCAAGTACGATTTCGATAGTATCACGACCTGCTTGGAAGAAAATGTTTACAAAATGTCCTACGGCTTTACCAATTCTAGTAATAATATTTTCTTTCTTTCCTTCGGTAGCCTTAGCAATTTCTTCTTTTGCCTGTGCTTTAGACTTAGGTGCGTTATCTGCAGGTGCAGATGCTGCTGCAGATGCCGGAGTTCCTGCTGCTCCACCATTGGCATCTGATTCAAATACGTCAGCTTCTTTTACAGCTGATACATAAATCTCTGGTGTAATGAACTTAGCTAATGGTCCAGCTTTTCCAACCGGTTCGATGTTGATTGTGTAGATACCCTTCTTAGGATATACACCACAACGAGCTGTTCCACCACAATCAACGACTGCTGCTAAAACTTCTTCATCTGGTAAATTAGTTTTAAATCCGTCTACTGCTTCACATCCTGTTAAGTCAGCGATGTGTTGTGCTAGTGGATGAACTCCTCCACCTGTAACACTTAAAATTTTATTACATGTTTCGGTTGGAGTAAGAGTTAATGGTCCTCCCCATCCGTTTGATCCAGCTTTTACTGTAACTGTTTTATACATATCGTTTCCTCCCTTCGTCTATCGATTGCTTAATGCTTTGAAAATTCTTTCACATAGGATACCGCGGATCAAGATAACGATTACACCGACAATAAAGTATCTTACTGCCAATCCACCGATTGATAATCCAGCCTTTTGAAGACCACTTGCGATTCCTGTATAAACGAATAATTCACCTGCATTTGCATGAGGGAATAACCCTGTGATCGGGTGACAGAAAGTAACACTGGCATCATAAAATGCTGCTTTATGTTCTTCCTTAACGAAACGACCAAATGTATATTGAGCTGGGTTTGTTAAAAAGATATCTGCTAATACTGGTAATAAAGTATAACGTAAAATTGTATACTTCGTAATCTTTTGACAGAATCTTTCCACACGGTCAGTACCAATAATACCGATGATCGAGTTTACAAATACCATTAAACAAATAACCATTGGAATGATACCTGTAACCCATCCCATAAAGGTTTCTCCACCAGCCTGAAACAGACCGATAAATCCATTTGCTATTTTTGCAACCATTTCCATAATTCATCCTCCTTTTTTTTAAATCGTGGAATCATAGTATGTATATAAATGAACCTTCTAGCGAATCTCTGCCTCTTACTGGGCCCTTTGTTCAAGACATCCTTCCGCAACTCGTTTCATATATATTGAATTAATCTGCTGACATAAGAACCTTGTTCACTACATCATCTTCTTGCTCTAGGCTTGCTTCCTTTTCTGTATCCTCTGATTGAATACGCTTCTCTAATGCTTCTAATGCATTAATATAACCTTTATATTGTTTTGTCTTCTTTTTATCGTATGTTCGTAACTCATCTAAAAATTCGTAAATGCTTGTTCCTACAGTTGGCTTCCCAAGAAACTCCGTCCAGTTCTTAAATCTTGCTAAAGATGTAACCCCTTTCATAATCTCTCCACCAGTAATAACTCCTTCGTTATCACTCGCAATCATAATAAGGTATCCAGCTCTTAAGCCACCTTTCTTTTGTCCAAATCCCACATTGCCATATTGATGGACTCTGTGAATTGCTTTTTGATAATGCTTTGCCTGTAATATTCCTCCGGCAATCTGCAATAAAAATACTATAAGTAATGCGATTAATAAAATAGAAATACCGCTCATCTCTAAGCTCCTTTCTTTTTGTTCAAAATGCACAATTACGTATGTGCCTTATTGTTATTTTTGTTACTATTACTATACTACGGTACCTCTATCCATGTCAATAATCGTTATTTTTTTAACGTCACTTAGTTATTTTCTCATTTTGTACTTTATTTTGAACAAATGTATAAGCATCTTTGTTACTATTGTACAAATGTACTATTTTAGGTACATTTCCCTTTATTTATAATAGATTTTCTGCACAAGACACGTTGGTAATCAACATATTTACAAAACCTCCTTTAATGGCTCCCTTAATGGCTTTTGCCTTTCCCTCCCCTCCACCAATAGCGATTCGATTCTCTATTTGCTTCATCATATTAGAAGACATACCTGCAACTCTTTCATTAAATTCTTGAAACTTTGTTGTATCCCCATTTTTATCAAAAAACTGAAGGGCTATATCTCCCATCATTCCTTGATCGATTAGGTCTGAAAATTCTTCTTCCGTAATATATCCAGCTCGTAACAGTGTGGATGCACCTCTGTCTGGTGTTCCAATCCCCATAACCAGCGTTGACACCTTCTTAAATTCATCAAAAATATAATTTACTGATTCTTCTTTTAAAAATGATTTCATCACTCTTTTCTTTGAAAAAACCGCCGGAGAAAGAAACTGTGTATAAGTTCCCCCAAACATATCTGCAAATTCCTTTGCAATTTCATTGCTTTGAATATCTTCTTCTCCTGCACGAATTCGATTCATACCACCTACAATAGGAACAAATGTATACCCTTCTTTCTTTTCAAAAGATATTTTTGTTTTACTGATATTATGAAGGTTATAACCCATGGTTACACCTATATGCTCATCCTTTCGAAAGATTTCATGTAAAAATAGTGCTGCTTCTTCATATAAGCTAGATATATATTCTTTTTTTTCATCAAGAGAGCTACTTTCTACAATAATCACTTCCTTTAATCCATAAGCTCTTTCAATGGTTTTCTCTAGTTCCCCATACGAAAACCGAACTGGATTCACCACTTCAATATTTACAATGCCAAGTTCTCTTCCCCTTTGCAGCATTCTTGATACAGATGCTCTAGAAATCCCTAAGTAGTTGCATATCTCTTGCTGATTCATTGCATCCTCATAATATAAACTACACACTTTGTAAATCAATCGATTGTCATCTACAATCTTTAGCATAATATTTCCTCCTATTAATTCTTTCTGAACAAATGCGATTGTATCAGATTCTATACAATCATTCTCTCATCTGCCCACAAAAAAAGCAATCAAAAAAAAGAGGTATATTTTTACAACTAAAATATACCTCTTTCATTATATTCACTTTTATCTTATCCAATATAACTTTGAATCACATCATGAACTGTAGTAATTTCATTGTATTTCCAAGCATCTGCTCCACAAAATACCAAGCCATTTTCCACATCTCCACGAACCGCATTCATTAATCGTTCTGTAATACAATATACTGCTTCCTTTGGATTACAGACTGACATACACTGAAAACATGATGTTGGTGCAATTCGTCCTTCTTTGGCAACTTTGTCCATAAACTTTGTACGAACAGCTCGCCCCGGCATTCCCACTGGACTCTTCACCAATACAATATCTTCTTTCTTCGCATTTACATAGGCGTTCTTAAAGTTTTCATGGGCATCACATTCTTTCGTTGTTACAAACGGTGTTGCAACTTGAATTCCATCAGCCCCAAGCTCAAGATAATGCTCCATATCCTCATGAGAAGAAACTCCTCCTCCCACGATAACAGGAATCTCTTTTTTGTATTTTACAGCATATTCTTTTACCTTTTCAATGATTCCTTTTACCTCTTCATCAAATCCAGAATATGTTTTCTCATCTTCTAGCTGATCATATTTAAAGCCAAGATGTCCCCCTGCTTTTGGTCCCTCTATAATCACTGCATCTGGAGCAACTTGATGATGTTTATCCCAAAGCTTCAAAA
>JAQVEG010000018.1 GCA_028697725.1 Anaerostipes sp. | reverse complement strand
GTTTGTTATTGGTCGTACTTTAACAATACTCTTTTAAGGTATATCTGTCACTGCTTTTTAGGTAGATAGAAAAAAGAAAAGCACCACAGCCTTGGCAGGCCGTCGCGCAGCGACTTGGTGCAATCGGGATTTGAGGAGGTAATCATATGGGCGAATGGAAACCGACAATAGGAAAATGGAATGATTCTAAGAATTATGATATTGATGAGCCAACATGGCGACAAGTGTTAAATCTGGCAAGAAAATATCGTGATGTTTCAGATGTTATTGAAGTTCTGACATGGATTTATAATCGTGGTATCGAAAACTGTGCATGGAACGAATATATTGCAGCTTACGGGTTAATTGGTGAAACACCATGTACGGAAGATGAGTTGTGCGATATTATATTTTCAAGGGGGACAGCGAAAGTTATTGAATTTACAAAAAACAGTTCTGATTTGGAGGAATACGCAGAGAACGTGTTTCGTAGTACGGAATTGCCGGAAGCAATCATATCTGAATTCAGGGCAAGAAGGTAAATTCTCAACACTGTCAAAGAAAGAGACAGCTTCCAGATGTATGAGTAAAGGAACACGAATAACAAAATCGGAAGTTCTTGCCGTATTAAAGACTTTTTTGAGTGCGAAACAGAAAGGAGATTGCTCTATGGAACAAATATATATCTTGAGAGTCGGATTTTCCATATTGGAACCAATTAGAAAAAACAGCAGTACTATTCAAAAGGTGCAGGATGGCAGTATGTTTATGAATGTTGAAGATATTGCCCCGCTAATTGAGGGGAAGATATGGTTGGAAAATTATAAAACGGAATCGGGGAAAAAAGTGGGTGTGGTATTCGGATGTGACTATGGTCATGGATATGGATTCGATAAGGGTCATGGCAGCATTGAGATGAAACCCGGTGATAAAACACATTTTTCTCATCATGGAACTTGCGTGGATGATGAGGGTGATCCCGAAGACTTTTTCGTTGATTATTATCTTGAACTTTATGATTGGGATGACACACTGTTTGCGCGCTAACTTCCAGTTTGTAGAGTAGACGAGAAATCAGAATTTCATAATCAAGGTGAAAGAAAAATCAGACTCACTCAATGAGAGGTGTGAGTCTGATTTTCTGAGTGTGCATTAATGCGTCTTGCTTGACTTGAGCTTTCTTATAGTGTCTTCAAGAGAACTTAAATTGCTATCAATTTCATCTCTGGTAAGATAGACATCTCCAAATCCCCAATTCACATGACATATTCCTAACTCTTGTAACCGCTTGTAATAGTATTGTTCTGTTTCGTAATCTTCAAATTTTAACATATAAAATCCTTCTTTCTGTTTTCTTTTAGTTGATGATAGACTTCTGTATCTATACAATCAAAGCAATCTCCGTTTAGTTCTACGATATCTTGAAAGGATAATTCGATATCCCCCACACGCATACGTTTTTCTTCTTTGTGAATGAAATCCACATTCCCGGAGATATGTTGGTAGGTTCCTATATCAGCTTCCATCTCTGTAGCTTTTTGAAAATATGTAATAGAAATATGATCATGATAGGATAGGATGCGAAGTTTCTGATCCAGGTCTTCTTTTTGTTCTTCTGCAAGTTCAGCACGTACAAAGAAAATTCGTTCTTTTTTCTTCACTGATTCTTCATATCCTTTGAGAGCAGCGAAAGGCGCAAATTGTTTTGCCCGATGTCCGATACTCATCCGGGTACGATTAGAAACAGGTCTGTGGTAATTGATGATATCTGCATAAGCAAACATTAGCTGCCTCCTTTCTATCATTAAGCTTTGTGACCACCAATCTGTCCGTTACGTTCCCTAAAGGTGGAACAGTCTAACAGATTAGAGCCTTTCATAATAGCATTCGTCCCATATCGCTTTCGAATTGCAAGCATTGCCTGTTGGATATTACGTTCTTTTTCATCTGTTTCGAGGTCGGAGAATAAATCCAGTTGATAATATCCTTCGGTCTTCACTTTATTGCAACATATATTAATTCTACGAATGCCGATATGTTTATGAGTAATTGAATTATATAGGTCGATGACTGCAGGTACAATTCTACGTGCACTGTTTGTTGAACTTCCGAGATTGATGCTTCCGTTACTGCCGGGGACTTCAAATTTATGGTCATAACTAATATAAAGGGTAAAAGACTCAGACACCAATTTCTTTGCAACCAAATCTAGTACAAGTAAATCAGTCATTTCCCGAACTATTACCCTGGCTTCTTCAAAAGTGTAGTTCCGCATCAGAACCTGACCAGAGGATAAGCTGTTTGTCTCTGGTTTATATGATTTAATGTCTTGAATAGTACAGGGCTCAATTCCCCAGGCATGATCAATTAGCAGTTCTGCATCAATTCCAAATTGCTTGTACAACCAAGCCTCATCATGAAGACTGGTACGTGCAATGTCTCCCATCGTATACATTCCATATCTCGCTAGTCGACTAGCAGTTCCGCTTCCAATTCTCCAAAAATCTGTCAGGGGACGATGATCCCACAGTTGTAGCTTAAAGGATTCTTCATCAAGATATCCAATATGATCTGGTACATGCTTCGCAACGATATCCATAGCAATTTTACAAAGATATAAATTTGTGCCGATTCCAGCAGTAGCGCAGATGCCAGTCTCCTCCATTACATCATTCATTAGGGTGATAGCCATCTCTTTTGCATCCTGATGATAGAGTGCTAAGTATTCTGTTACGTCAATAAAGCATTCATCAATGGAATATACATGAATATCGTCAGGGCTTACATGCTTTAAATAGATACTGTAAATATTAGAAGAGTAGTCAATATATAATTGCATCCTCGGCATAGCAGTAATGTATTCAATGTTTGCAGGTATCTCGTGTATCCGGCAACGATTCTTTACACCCAACTTTTTCATTGCAGGTGTAATTGCAAGACAAATAGTAGATTTGGATCTAGTCGGATCTGCAACCACAAGGTTGGTGGTAAAGGGGTCTAATCCTCTTTCAACGCATTCTACAGATGCATAGAAGGACTTCAAGTCAATAGCGATATACATACGCTTCTTCATTGAAAATCACCTTCCTTCTAACTCCATGTTTCTTTGAATTGCATATTCTCTGGTTGTCTCATCCTCAAATATATTCTTTTTCATAGCCTGTAGTATTGAGATTACGGCATTGATACTTTCAGCAGACGAAAAAGCTAAACAAATCTCCTGATCAGGATGAGAGAGATATGTTTCTGTTGAGTCCTTGTCTATTTGGTAGTCGTCAGGTAGGGTCGTAATCTTTTGCTTTTTCTGATTATAGAAAATAATACTTCCAATTGGGGCATTCATGGTTCCTTGCGCTGTGAAAGTAATTCCAACATCGCCTATGCCCATTTCAACGATATTACTATTTGGATATACCATTTCATGATTTCCTTTCTTGCTAAAAATGGGTGCAGTTAATAAAGCTATTGAGTATAGGGTCAATAACGGAATCAACTGTATTTTAGTCTTTTTAAATTGGGTAATGGACAAGTTAGTTTAGTACACGTCCAACGATATAGAAGGGATGTCCCGGTTTTACTGTAACATCGAGATTGGCACATTCTCTGTTCAAGGAGTAGAGTGTAACCTTTGGCATTACTCGACCTTCTTCATCAATGTAATCGGGAATCTCATCTGCTTTCGGTTGTTCCACTACATATTTTTTGATATAAGCATTATCATCATAATAGAAAACACCTACATCTCCATTATATAATTCTTCGCTAGGCTCAATCCATGCAATCTGAGAATCTACATATCGCGGAGACATACTTTGTCCGGATATTCGAATGCCGAATTCAGCTCCATCGGGAATTGCGCTGACTGGATACTTTATCATATCAAAAGCACCTTCTACTAACGGATTACCAGGACCAGCTGCGGCGGGTTCTAAGAAAATCTTCATATCAACTTCCGGTTCGGGATCAGAGAATGAATCTCGACGACTTCTAGGAGCGAAGTTTCCAGAAGAAACTAATGCTTCTTTAAACATCTGCAGAAGGTTCAATCCTTTTTGACTCAAATCCGGTGTGAAATCAGATGCTTCCGGAGAAAATCCGGTAAAGTAATTGATTGCATCGGATATATGAAGACAGTAGCAGAGAGCGAACAACTGGTATGGGTTTGGCATAGAGTCGCCTTTTTCCCATTTACTGATGGCACCAGGCGTTACAGAAATCTTATAATCTTCCAGCTGTTCAGATAATTGTTTCTGACTTAGCTTCATAGACTTTCTAGCTTCTGTAATCTTCGTACCTAGTACATTATCTTGTTTTTGTTGTGCACCGTTATAAGAAACGGTATTGGACGTATGTTTATCAATGCCCCTTCCCGGAAATGGGATGGTGTGATTATTGTTTTGAGCCATAATTCGTCCTCCTCTCTTTGTTCCTTTATTATAGGACGACAAATTCTCGATGTCAATAATAAAATCGAAAAATAAGAGAAAATAGATATTGACATCGAAGAATCATAGAATTATAATGATGCCATAGACGAAGAGAGCAGTCAGGTAACTGATAGGTAATCACCTTGGGAGTGGGACTAAGGGAGCTCGATTCGCGGATGGTTTTCGAAGCGAAACCTTCTCATATACCATGATCAGACAGCATGCTTCGATGCGACGGAACTTGTTTGATCTCTAACTCATCGACGGTTTTCATTTCCCTTTATCCGCCGGGGTGATTAAAATACACGACCAGGAGGGCTGATGATGAGCAAAGAAGATATGAATATGATAATGAATACGAGTGAAACAACAATCAACATTGAGCTTAGTGATAAACACAAGCGGAATCTGCGGTTGCTTCGATCTATTGAAGAGATTACCAAGAGAGGCAATGATGCAGAAGTAAGAAGAAAAAAGGATGGACAGTATGCTGTCTATGAGGTTAAGAAGAATAAAGTAGCCGTTGAATAAGTGGATTCGACGAAGGACTAAGTGGAGTCAGAGTTATTAGCAGTAATGCGCTAATGATTCTGGCTCTATTTTTTTGCGTTTTTTCGTCCTTAAGTGCTTTTAGGCATTCTATTAGTAAGAAGTAAAAAATCAAAGGAGTGATTTTTATGATTTAGTACAGAGGAGTCTCAGATTCCCGTTTAAAAAAAACGGGTTGGTCTGAGGCTTCTTGTAGTGCATTAAAAGAGAAAAGCTGACCGCCCGTGCTGCAAAGCAGAAAGGTGGTCACTATGATGACATTAAAAGAATTAAGAACAATGGTAGGTAGCGTTGATAAGGAGATGAGAGTTCCTTCTGTAAGGAAGTTGACCGAATCAAGAGTTCCGGTTGTTGTGAAAGAAAAGTTAGATCAGAAGGCAGAACTGACAGTATTTGCCAATGGATATGTTCTGTATCGCATTGATAATCGTGTGACAGTATTTCCAATACCAGAGTGCCAATCATATTGCTATGAAGATGTCTCAGGAGCAGGAGAAACCATTTCATCAGATTTTTTCGAAAATGAAAACTGGTACGTGAGATTAATCCTCGAAGGAGAGGATCGTCTAAAAGAAAATCAAAGAATTCGTCAAAACACTAGGGAAGTATCCTATAGCATTGTTTCAGAAGACTGGGCAGTACTTGGCACAGAAGCCAATCGTGCATTAGATCATCTTATTGAAATGGAGACAATTCAAGACATTCTTAAGAATATGGATGAGAGACAAAGATACGCCTTTATGCGTTATCACATTGACTGTGCTACCCAGAAGGAGATAGCGAACGAATTGGATATCCCGAGAACTACTTTGACAGACATTCTCAGAAAAACTATGAAAATGGTTCGTGAAGAGATGGGAGTAGAGCGAGTTGATATAGAGGTGAGTTTCAAAAGAAATAGAAAATAAATTATTTTGTGAAATTTCCGTCCTTATAGGTTGTGAGGTTTTCGATAGGTGAAGGAGATGCAAAGCAGTGTCTCCCATGTACCTTGAAAATTTCATAGCCTGCCCAGAATGATACCTGTCCTGAATGTGCATCTTCGCACATCTTTGCAGAGGGAACGTATCGGACATATGGAACCGATATAGGAACGGGTCTGGGAAGAACACAGGAAGCTCAAAATAAATAGTTGTCATTTTGAAAGGATGACAGCAGATGCTATGTGGCGGTGATTTGCTTAGATGCAGACACCGCCATATCTATGTGCTGTTATCAGGTGAAACTGTCCCAATCTGATGAAAGTGCAAGAAAATTATTCATTCATAAGAAAGGAAGGTAGAAAATGAAAGGAAAAGCGAAAAGAGTGATATCGGGGTTGCTAACGGCAATGACCTTAGTCACAAGTGTATTACAGCCGATGGTTGCTTATGCAGCCACGGAGGAAGAAGTACCTCATCCACCAAAGCTAGAAGAGGTGATTGAGCAATTAAGCGAAGATGAGATTGTAACAGCAAAAGATCTAGAGATTAATCTAGGAACCGATTTTGATGTGAAATGTGATTTCTCGAATTTGGAATTTCATGATGAGAAAGTCAAGGTGACATATCATGAGTCAAAGAATGAAGCCGGAGAAGATTTTGATTCTAAGAAAGCTGATACTTACCAGACTACGTATTATGTAGAGCCAATTAGTGGAAATCCACAGTACCAGGTAAGTAGAAAACTTATTGTAAAAGAAGCAACAGAACCGGAAACAGAATCCAATGTCAGCAATGACGCAGATGGCGGTGAAAACCAAAAGGAGGATACGTCGGAGGAAGATGCAGAATCTGATAATACGGAAGCTGTAGAACCGACACAGGAAGATACAGAAAACGTTATAGAAGATGATAGCCTGCTTGTTCCTGGAAATCCAGAAGTGTCAGATGATGCGGAGAAAGTGTTAGAAAATGTCACAGATGATACGCAGGTAGAAGGAGAAAAAAGTCTTTCGGAAATGACAGATGATGAGATCTGCAATGCAGCTATTGAGCTGATTCAGGCACAGATTCTTTCAGGAGAGTCAGAACTTAAGTTTACCGGAGAAGACTTGGAACTATATAACTTCTACCAGAACATTATTAATTATGGTAATCGTTATGGATCAAAACTTAGAGCGTCTGCCGGATCTTTAGTGGTAAAAAACGCAAAAAACGAAAGCGGTATGTGGGATATTCCATTATTAAACTATATCCACAGTTCCCAGACAGGTTCCAATGTAGGAAACTATGTAAAGTATATTGCCAATGATTCTGCAAATGGTTGGAGATTGGCTTATTGTACGCAGGTTAGCAAGCATTTTATTGATTCTACCAGCTATATTAGTCAGACATGGAAAGCGAATGGCATGTATTCCGAAATATCCTATGCGATTGCACACGGTTGTAGTGTCTACGGAGATACCAATGACAAGTCCTATTCAACAGGTAATTGGATCAAGGATTACTATGTGACACAGGCTGTAATCTACTGTATTTTGGAAGATTACGGATATGATGGACATTCTGTCAATTCCTTGAGTGCTGTAAGCGGATATCAGGATGTATTTGACTGCACGATGGCAATGTATCGAGATGTAAAAGCAAATGCCGGAAAAGAAGGGTATGGAGATGCTCCATCTTACACAGTCGTTGCGCCATCATCGACAAAGATGACATTAAGCGAAGACAAAACTTATTATCGAAGTGGATGGTACACCATTAATAGTAAAGGTACTGTGAAATCCAGAACAATCAGCTTAAGTGGAGCACCAGAGGGATGTGAGATTGTCTATGATAATGCAAGTAGTTTGACTAGCCGATTCTATATTCAGATTCCAGTGGAGAAGGCATTTTTAATGCCAACAGATACGGTCTCTTTCAAAGTAAATGCAGAGGCAAAGTTTGAGCGACCATACACTTATATTTATAATTCTGAAATAGCAGATGCCCAGAATATCACATTCCAGGAGTATCATACGCCATCAGAAACAAAGGGAAGCGAAGCAAGTGTTTCGATTACTTTAGATAAATGTAAGGTGGCAGTGAATAAAGTAGATTCAGAAACTGGAAATGGTGTAGCTGGTGCAATTTATGGTGTATATAAAGATGCCGCATGCACGAACCTTATTGCACAGATGCCTGCAACAGATCGCGATGGACATTCGACTATTGAATTTGTAAAACGACAGAATACTGTATATGTAAAAGAAATCACTGCTTCGGTGGGATACTTGATTAATACAGATTCAGTAAATGTTGGAGTTGTTGCAAAACAGACTAGTACAGTCAATGTAAAAGAAGTACCGGCAAAGGGAAAAATCGTTGTTTCAAAAAAGGATAAAGAAACAGATTCTTTCACTCCGCAAGGAGATGCAACAATGGTTGGAGCCAAATATGGTTTATATGCAAAGACAGATATCATTCATCCAGATGGACATACCGGTGTGGTATATCCTGCAGGATCATTGGTGGATCAGAAAATCTTTGGAGAGTCTGGAATCATAGAGTTCACTAATCTGTATTTTGGAAGCTACTATGTGAAAGAAATTGATAATCCAGAAGGTTACCTTATGGACCCAACGGAATATCCGGCGCGTGTATTATATAAGGATCAGTACACTGCAGTTGTTGTGGAAAGCACAACCGTATATGAAACAGTAAAGAAACAGCCATTTGAAATCATCAAAATCAGTAGTAATGGTTCAAGCACAGAAACGAAACTAGTAGAGGGAGCAGAATTCACTGTAAAACTTGAAAGTGAAGTCAAAGCAAAAGGATGGGATGCGTCACGTACCTATGATACTTTGATCACAGATGGGAAAGGATATGCGGTATCCATTGATCTTCCGTATGGGGTTTATCATGTGAAAGAAACGAAGACACCGAAAGATATGAATACTACAAAGGACTTTTATGTAAATGTATCAGAAGATAGTCGTACACCTCAGATTTGGCGTGTGTTCAATGATGCACCATTTACAGCTTATATCCGTCTGATTAAAAAGGATGTGGATACAGGAGAGATTGTTCAGCTAGGAGGTACTACCTTCAAAATTCGTGATGTAGAAACAGGAGAAGATGTTTCCATGAAAGTGGGAAGTGACCATATTTCTACATTTTCAACAGATGAGTCTGGAATGGTTACAACGCCACTGCAGATGCTTCCAGGTAAATATGAAGTATATGAAATAACAGCACCATTTGGTTACTTAGTTCGTACCGATGCGATTCCATTTACAGTTACTGCAGAAGGTGGATTTCATGCGGATGAAGATGGAGATTTTGTAGTGGATGTAGAGATTGAGAATAAGCAGCAGTATGGAGATCTTCATATCTACAAACATGGCGAACAACTTGCTGAAATCAAAGATGATGGAGTAGTCGCAAAGATGATTGCCTATGTAAAGGATGCAATGGGATTTGAAACTGCAACGAACATTGATTTTACTTATGAAGATGGACCAGTGGAAGGTGCAGAATTCAAAGTCATTGTGGATGAGACTATTTATACAGCAGATCATCAGGTTGATGATAATGGTAATCGAATCATTGCCCAGTATGAGGGAGTATCCCTTGAAGAAGGATCTGTTGTTGCAGTTTTAACTACAAATCAGGAAGGAAAAGCAGACCTAAAGAATCTTCCACTTGGAAAATATCATGTAGAAGAGTCAGTTGCAGGAGATGGTTTTGTCTTAAATACTACAATTGATGCCTTTGCACTTGAATATGCTGGGCAGGATGTGGAGATTGTTACACATGACAGTGATTTTGAGAATCAGAGAGTGAAAGTAAAAGTAGAATTGAAGAAGAACTGTGAAAAGACAGAAAAAGCAGTCGAGGGCGCAACTTATGGCTTATATGCAGAAGAAGACATTGCAACAAAGGCAGGAGATGTTCTTATCGAAAAGGATAGCTTGATTGAACATCAGGTGACAGATGAGGAAGGTACTCTTAGTTTCAAGGCGGATCTGCCACTGGGAAAATACTATGTAAAAGAACTTGTTGCAGCAGAGGGCTATCTGTTAGATGAGGAAGTCTATCACTTGGATCTTACTTATCAAGGACAGGAAAAGGCACTTGTATTACAGACACTGCAGGTAACTGATGTACCAATCACCTTGGAAGTAAAGAAGACTGACATTACTACTGGGGAAGAGATTGAAGGAGCTCATCTGCAGATTGTAGATGAAAAGGGTGATGTATTTGAAGAATGGGATTCTACAAAAGAACCTCATGTTGTATATGGAATTCCTGCAGGAGATTACACTTTGGTGGAAACTTTGGCTCCAACAGAAGATGGATATGTGAAGGCTGCAGATGTGGAATTTACTATCGAGGAAACAGGAGAAGTACAGCAGATTGAAATGAAGGATGACTATACAAAGGTAGAAATCAGTAAAACAGATGTGACGGGAGAGAAAGAATTGCCGGGAGCTAGTCTTACTATCTTAGATAAAGACGGTAAAGAAGTGGATAGCTGGGTATCTACTGATGAAGTTCATTATATCGAGAAACTTCCAGTTGGAAAGTATACACTTCATGAAGAAGCTGCCCCAGATGGATATCAGATTGCCTCAGATGTGGAATTTGAAGTGAAAGAAACAGCGGAAATTCAAACCGTAGTGATGGTAGACGAAAAAGTGCCTGAGACTCCAACAGAATCAGAGACACCGAACACGACTACTAATACTACTACAACTTCTCAGAAATCCGGACCGAAAACAGGAGATAATACAGCAGTTGGTATTTGGATTTTAGTACTAGCACTTAGCGGTATTTCGGGAGGAGTCATGATTTTTAGAAAGAGAAAATTGAAATAGGTAAAAAGAGATGAGCACTTATGATCTGTTATCAGAGATAAGTGCTCTTTTTTTGAAAGGAAAGTATGACAAAGAATACGATGAGGAGGAATTGTAATGCAGGATAGAAGTAAGGAAAAAGGTTATGTAAAAGAACCGCAGGCATTTCTAGAAGGAAGAGAATATTCCAAAGAGATGCCGTGGTCATGTAAATACTGTCACTGGTGGGCTGGAAAGAAAAAAGGTTGTGAGCTAGAAAACTGTTATTACCTGATAAAAGAAGAGGATATTATGCTGGATGTTGAAGAGAATCCGGATTCCAAGTATGGAGATTGTAGAACGTGTCCTTATGGGAAGCATCAGGTTTGTATTGGTTACTGTATCGCAAAGCTTCGCCGGGAACAGCTAAAGAAGGAAAGGGGTTGTTAGTGTGCAGGACGAAGTAAATGAAAAGACAGTTGCTTTATGTATCAAGGGTGCACACATTTCAGCTGATATTTTAAGGGCAGCCATGCGAAAGTACTTAGTTGCCCAGGAAAGGATAAAAGATGCCAAGAAACAACAGAAAAATCAAGTGAAAACAGCTGAAAAGGCAGAGCATGCCAAGCAGAAAGCAAGACGTGTGGAGGAGAATAAGAGAAAGCCACAAGGGAAGCAGACTCTTAAGAAACTAATGAATCATGGAGCCAAGCTTACTAATATTGAAATTACGGATAAGAATGTAAAATCATTTGACCGGGTGGCTAGAAAGTATGGGATTGATTATAGCTTGAAGAAAGATAATTCAGCTGAGAATCCAAGATATATGGTCTTTTTCAAATCGAAGGATGTGGATGTGATGACTGCAGCATTTAAAGAGTATGCAGGAGTTGCGACAAAACTTCAAAAGAAGAAATCACTTGTGAAAAAGCTGAAAGTTGTACAGAAAACTATGAATAAGAATCGAGAGAGGGTTCGCGTTAATCAGAAAGATCGAGGTCAAAGCCTATGAAACAGGGGAAGCACAAAGCGAAAGCGCAGATGCAAGTGAATGACATCCAGAAGTATCTGATTCTTTATCTTCCTTACCTTTTGATTTTTTATGTGGCAGACAAGGCCTGCTGGTTATTTCGACATTGCGTTGGTGGCAGTATGATTTCTAGAATTGGAGTCATGCTTATAAATTTTGGAAAGGCATTTTCTGTTCCGTGGCCCAGTCTCAATCTTGTTGATTTGTCAGCAGGGGTAATTGCAGCAATTACGATTAGGCTAATTCTCTTTTATAAGGGAAAGAATGCAAAAAAGTTTCGAAAGGGTGAAGAATATGGTTCTGCCAGATGGGGTACAGCCAAAGACATCGAACCATTCGTAGATCCAGTATTTGAAAATAACGTTATTCTCACCCAGACGGAAAGATTGACAATGAATAGCCGGCCAAAACAGCCAAAATATGCTAGAAACAAGAACGTTATGGTAATCGGAAATTCTGGGAGTGGAAAGACAAGATTTTACATAAAACCTAATTTGATGCAGATGGGTGAGAAAATCAGTTATGTTGTTACAGATCCCAAAGGTACGATTATTGTAGAGTGTGGAAAGATGCTTGTAAAGGAAGGGTATCGTATTAAGGTTTTAAATACCATCAATTTTCAAAAGAGCATGCATTATAATCCCTTCCACTATATTCGCAGTGAGAAAGATATATTGAAACTTGTGAATGCGATTATCACGAATACAAAAGGCGAGGGAGAAAAGGCTACAGAAGATTTTTGGGTGAAATCCGAACGATTGTTATACTCGGCACTCATTGGGTTCATCTGGTATGAAGCACCGCCGGAAGAACAGAATTTTTCTACCATGTTAGAGTTTATCAATGCCAGCGAGACAAGAGAGGAAGATGAGGAGTTCCAAAATGCAGTAGATCTTTTGTTTGAAGAACTTGAAGCCTCTGATCCAGAGCATTTTGCAGTACGACAATACCGAAAATTTAAACTTGCAGCTGGAAAAACTGCAAAATCTATTTTGGTAAGCTGTGGAGCCAGACTTGCTCCTTTTGATATTAAGGAATTGAGGGATTTGATGGCATATGATGAGATGGAGTTAGATATGATGGGCGATCAAAGAACAGCTATGTTCGTAATTATCAGTGATACAGACGATACGTTTAATTTCGTGGTAGCAATAATGTATAGCCAGCTATTTAATTTACTCTGTGATCGAGCAGATGATAAACACGAAGGAAAGTTACCTTATCATGTACGAATACTGGCGGATGAGTTTGCCAATATTGGACAGATTCCTAAGTTTGATAAATTGATCGCAACAATCCGAAGCCGGGAAATTTCCGCATCGATTATACTTCAATCGCAATCGCAGCTAAAAACAATCTATAAAGATGCCGCAGAAACAATTATTGGAAATTGCGATACCGTATTATTCCTTGGAGGCAAGGAGAGCACGACATTAAAAGAAATATCAGAAACACTGGGTAAGGAAACCATTGACCTTTATAACACCTCGGATACGAGAGGTCAGAACAGATCCTATGGACTCAACTATCAGAAAACAGGAAAGGAACTGATGACCCGGGATGAACTGGCGGTTATGGATGGTAGCAAATGTATCCTTCAATTGCGAGGGGTACGACCATTTTTTAGTGATAAGTATGATATTACGAAACATAAAAGATATCGGGAACTTGCAGATTATAATCCAAAGAATGCATTCGACGTGGAGAAATACTTCGAGCATAAGCTACAGATGACGCAGGATACGGAATTTGATTTCTGGGAATGCGAAGTAACAGAAGAGGATTTAAAGGAAATAGAAGAAGAGAAAGCAGAAGCTTAAGAGCGAATCGGACCATAGTATCCGGTTCTTTTTTTATAGGGAAAAGAGGTGAAGAGAATGAGAAGGATTCGCGCTCCATGTAGCGGATAGATAAGAAACCTAGAAAACAATAACAAATAATCACAAATAAAAGGAGGAAACAAAATGGGATTTTTTAGTTCAGCAATTACAATTTTACAGACACTGGTCGTAGCGATTGGAGCCGGTCTTGGTGTATGGGGAGTTATTAACCTGATGGAAGGATACGGAAATGATAATCCGGGGGCTAAATCACAGGGCATCAAACAGCTGATGAGTGGCGGTGGCGTTATCCTAATCGGTACTCAGCTGATTCCGTTACTTAGTGGCTTATTTTAGTAGAGAAGGAGGTTCATCATGTTCGATGGCATATTTGACGCAATCGAAGAATGGATGAGGGAACTTCTGACAGGAATGATCAGCTCTAACCTGGATCGTATGTTTACAGATGTAAATCAAAAAACAGGAGAAATAGCGAGCCAGGTAGGGCAGACTCCACAAGGGTGGAACGGCAGTATTTTCAGTATGATTCAAAACCTGTCTACATCGGTTATCTTGCCGATTGCGGGAATGATCATAACCTTTGTGCTTTGTTATGAGCTCATCAGCATGCTGACTGAGCGTAACAATATGCACGATATGGATACATGGATGTTCTTCAAATATTTTGTGAAGATGTGGATCGCTGTGTATCTGGTAAGTAATACCTTTACGATTACAATGGCAATATTTGATGTAGCTCAATCGGTGGTCAATAGTGCTGCAGGTCTCATAGGAGGAGATACGGCACTAAACATTGATTCGATAATTACAAACCTAGACACCACTTTAGAAGCAATGGAAGTGGGAGAGCTTGTTGTAATCGCCTTGGAAACCCTGATCGTCAGCTTCTGTATGAAGATTATGTCTGTCGTTATTACCGTGATTTTATACGGTCGTATGATAGAGATTTACCTCTATACTTCAGTTGCACCAATACCATTTGCAACCATGTCCAATAGGGAATGGGGACAGATCGGTACGAATTATTTAAGGGGCTTATTTGCTCTGGCATTCCAGGCATTTCTGATGATGGTCTGTGTAGCAATCTATGCAGTACTAGTAGCGAATATCGCAGTATCAGACAATTTAAGTTCCGCATTATTTGGCGTGATGGCTTATACCGTAATCTTGTGTTTCAGTTTATTTAAGACAAGTGCACTCAGTAAGTCAATATTTAACGCACATTAGAAGGGAGAGAAAGTTATGGCATATGTCAGTGTCCCAAAGGATTTGACAAAAGTAAAAAATAAAGTCGCATTCAATTTGACGAAGCGTCAGATGATTTGTATTGGGATTGCAGCGGCAATTGGACTTCCATTTTATTTCCTGACAAGGAATGTACTTGGAACCAGTAATTCAGCAACAATCATGGTACTTTTGATGCTTCCGGCATTTATGTTTGCAATGTATGAGAAAGATGGGATGCATCTGGAACAGGTTTTGATGAATATCATCACTGTAAAATTCCTGAAACCAGACATTCGTAGATTTGAAACAGATAATTTATATGAGCAGGATCCGAAGAAGGAATCGGTTCAACCTGTAAAGAAGGGAGGAACTGCAAGTGTTCGGAAGAAAAAATAAGAAGAAAGAACCGAAGGAAACAAGCAAAAAGAAAGTAAAAAAGCAGAGCCAGAAGAAAGAACCCAAAAAGGAGAAAAAGATTTCTGCTCAGAAATCCATTGCTTATCGAGAGATGGGAAGAGATGGAATCTGTAGAGTAGAAGGAAGAGCATACTCCAAGACTATTCGCTTTTATGATATCAACTATCAGTTAGCACAGAATGAGGATAAGAATGCTATTTTCGAGAATTGGTGTGATTTTCTCAATTACTTTGACAGCAGCATCAGATTCCAGCTGTCTTTTATCAATCACAAGAGCAGCATGGCAGAATTTGAAAATGTGATTCGCATTCATCCCCAACATGATCAGTTTGATGATGTGCGTATGGAGTATGCACAGATGTTAAAGAACCAGTTGGCAAAAGGAAACAATGGCCTGGTGAAATCAAAGTTTATTACATTTTCTATTGATGCCGAGAATATCAATGAAGCCAGACCTAAGTTGGAACGTATCGAGACAGATATCTTGAACAATTTTAAGGTGTTGGGCGTTATGGCATATCCACTGAATGGTGTAGAACGATTACAGATTCTCTACGAAACATTTAATCCAGATGTGCAGACACCGTTCCAGTTTGATTATGATCAGATTCTTCGTACCGGTCTTGGTACTAAGGATTATGTAGCTCCGACCAGCTTTGTATTTAAGAATGGGAAAGACTTCAAAATGGGAAATACCTTTGGAGCGGTATCCTACTTGCAGATCTTAGCACCGGAACTTACAGATAAAATGCTGGCAGAGTTCTTAGATATTGATAAAAATCTGATGGTCAATCTGCATGTACAGTCAGTTGATCAGATGAAGGCAATTAAGTTAGTGAAAAGTAAGGTTACAGACATTAACCGTATGAAAATTGAAGAACAGAAAAAGGCTGTAAGAAGTGGGTATGACATGGATATCATTCCATCCGACTTAAATACCTATGGTGGAGAGGCAAAGCGATTACTTGAAGACTTACAGTCACGAAATGAGCGTATGTTCCTTGTGACTGCGCTCTTTTTAAATACCGCTAATTCCAAACAAGATTTAGAGAATGCGGTATTTCAGACAGCCGGGATTGCACAGAAGTATAACTGTGTGCTTCGAAGACTGGACTACCTGCAGGAAGAAGGACTCATGAGTTCGATTCCGTTAGGTGTAAACCATGTTCCGATTAAGAGAGCACTCACAACAACTTCGACAGCAATCTTTGTGCCTTTTACGACACAGGAGTTATTCATGCCGGGAGAGTCTATCTACTATGGTCTCAATGCAATGAGCAATAACTTGATTATGGTAGATCGAAAGAAATTGAAGAATCCAAATGGATTGATTTTAGGTACGCCGGGATCTGGAAAATCTTTTGCAGCAAAGCGAGAGATATCTAATGTATTCTTCGTGACCAATGATGACATTATCGTTGGTGATCCAGAGGGAGAGTACTATCCGTTGGTACATGCACTTGGCGGTCAGGTGATTCATATTTCACCAACCAGTAAGGATTACATCAATCCACTGGATATCAACATGAACTATTCTGATGATGATAACCCATTGGGCGTAAAGAGTGATTTTGTTTTATCTCTTTGCGAATTGATTATGGGGTCTCGAAATGGAATCGAAGCAGAAGAAAGATCAGTTATTGACCGGTGTCTGCCTTTGGTATATCAGAAGTATTTTGAAAATCCAATTCCAGAGAATATGCCCATACTTGGGGATCTGTATGAATGCTTAAGAAAGCAGGAAGAAACCCAGGCACAGCGTATAGCAACAGCACTTGAAATCTATGTAAATGGTTCTTTGAAGGTGTTTAATCATCAGACCAACGTAGAGTTAGATAATCGTATTATATGCTTTGATATCAAAGATCTCGGGAAACAGCTGAAAAAACTTGGGATGCTAATCATTCAGGATCAGGTTTGGAACAGAGTGACCATTAATCGCTCGGAGCATAAATCAACCAGATACTACATCGATGAGTTCCATCTACTTCTAAAAGAAGAACAGACTGCAGCTTATAGTGTAGAAATCTGGAAGAGATTTAGAAAATGGGGTGGAATCCCAACTGGAATCACGCAGAATATTAAAGATTTATTGGCATCGAGAGAGATTGAGAACATCTTTGAAAACAGTGACTTTATTCTCATGCTCAATCAGGCTGCAGGGGATCGTCAGATTCTTGCGAAGCAGTTAAACATTTCTCCATATCAGTTGTCATATGTGACAAACAGTGGAGAAGGTGAAGGATTGGTCTTTTATGGAAGCACAATTATTCCGTTTAAAGATAAGTTCGATAAGAGTTTGAAACTCTATAAGCTTATGACTACAAAACCTTCGGAGATTGAAGAACGTAAGCAGTTAGAGAAAGAAGCATAAGAAATAATGGTTGAGGGACAGCAACCATTATGCAAAAGAGAAAGAGGTGAAAAGGAGTGGCCGGAAAAGAATATACCGGAAAAGATAAAGTGGTCAAAAAAATGACCAGAGATGGTTTGACCGAAGAAAATCTGCGAGATGGGTTGAGAACAAACATCAGTCCCAAAAAGCAGGAAATATCAAAAAAGAATAAGAAATATCAGGATTCAGTAACAAAGGATCCACTTCACGAGCCGTCCACCAGGGCGGCTCCTTTACATGAAGAGGGAGATCCTGATATGGCAGAAGAGGTGTCCGTTGAAAAAATCTCACATGCAGGTGCAAAGGCTGCAGGTTTAAAATCGAAGCAGTTGCGGCAATATCAGAAAAAAGCTACCAGAGAAAAATTGCGAGATTCTGCAGAGATTCCAGAGGAAGATTTATCCCAGTATAAGGATACAGTCAAAAAGAAACAGGCTCAGAGCAGAGTTACAAAAGAGCAGAAGAAAGCCTCTAAATTGTCATTTGATGATGAAGGAACACAGATGGTGAAAAATGCTGGTATGGGTATTGGGAAAAAGACCATGACCGGAGCAACAATGGCTGCATCGGGATATGCACACAAAAAGTTGTATGAAGCCGAAGATGACAATGCGTCTGTGGAGGCCGCTCATGCAAGCGAAATCGCAATGGAACAGGCGACAAAAAGCCTTAGAGAAACCCAGGCAAGAAATAATCGGACATCCGGACGTATGGTGAAATCAAAAGGAACAGAAAAAACTTCTGGGAAACTTAAGTTTTCTATGGAAACAGAGGATGCAGGAACTGGTGTTATAAAAGATGCACTCAAAAAAGAGCAGGAGAAAAAGGCTACACTCAAACATTTCTGGCAAAAGAAACGAGTAAAAGAAGCGTATGCTGCAGCAAAGGGTGGATCAGAAGCAAAAGCAGCTGCAGGAGCAGTGAAAAGCACAGAGACCATTACCGCAAAGGGTATTCGAGTAGCGAAAGAGATTTTTAAACGGAATAGAGCATTGTTTGCAGGATTTGGAATTTTTGCTTTGCTGTTTATGGTGGTGGCTGTTTCTGTATCTAGTTGCGCTGCCTCTATACAAGGGGGTGGCTCCTTAGTTGGGATGACAACTTATGCAAGTACCGATGATGACATTCATGCCACAGAAAATGCATATCAGGCGTTAGAAGATGCCTTGAATGCACAAATAAACAATATGGAGTCAACACATCCGGGATATGATTCTTATCAGTATCAGGTTGATGAGATTACGCATAATCCATATCATCTCATTTCCTATTTCACTGCGAAGTATGGGGGATTTACCTATGCTCAAGTCGTAAATGAAATACAGGCGATTTTTGATGCACAGTATACCTTGGAAACAGAAGGGAAAACAGAGACAGTCACAGAAACAAAGACTGTTCGTGTTGGAGAGTCATTAGGAAACGTAGTAACCAGTGGATATTGTAACTGCAGTATCTGTTGCGGTCAGTGGGCCGGTGGAGCAACTGCCAGTGGAGCGATGCCACAAGGAAACCATACTATCGCAGTAGACGCAAGTAATCCGGTAGTTCCAATGGGAACAAAAGTGGTCATGAATGGCGTAGAGTATACAGTAGAAGATACCGGAAACTTTGCCAGATATGGAGTGGCTTTTGATGTTTATTACGATAGTCATGCTGCGGCGAGTGCACATGGGCATAAGACCTGGGAAGCCTATATTGCCGATGATAATGGTAGCCAGACCGTTGAAGTAACAAACACAAGTAACCAGAAAATTTTTTATGTGAGTCTGATTAATCAAGGCTTTGATGCCTATGCAAATGCGAATTTGAATGAGGAGCAGAAGACCATCTACGATGGACTAAACATTACGCTTGGAAACAGAGACTATCTGTTTGATCAGAATAGCTATGCGAATGCTGGAAACGGTGGCTATGGATATCAGATTCCATCTGAAGCATTATCAGATGAAAAATTTGCGAAGATGATCCATGAAGCAGAGAAGTATCTTGGATACCCTTATGTATGGGGTGGAGCTTCACCAAGTACAAGTTTCGATTGTTCTGGATTTGTGTCCTGGGTAATTAATAATTGCGGAAACGGATGGAATGTAGGGAGGCAGACAGCAGAGGGACTTCGAGGATGTTGTGCACAGGTGTCACCATCACAGGCAAAACCGGGAGATTTGATATTCTTCCAGAATACTTATCCAACGAGTGGAGCCAGTCATGTAGGAATCTATGTGGGGAATGGAATGATGATACATTGTGGAAATCCAATTCAATACGCAAGCACTGAGTCAGCATATTGGCAGCAACATTTCCTTGGATTTGGAAGACTGCCATAGAAAGGAGGCAAGAAAAGTGAATCGGAAGATTAAGAAATACAATGAAGAAATCATTCGCACAGAGAAAAAGATTTCTGAACTTCAAGCATACCTGAAAGGGATTCGATGTGCCTTAAAAGAGGTTGAGAATGAGGAAATCATTAAAAGTATTCGAGGAATGAAATTAAACAATAAGGAATTAGTGGAAATGTTGGAGAAAATCCAGGATGGAACTTTAACATTACAAGTGGAAGAACCGGAATCTGATAAAGAGGATGGTTCTTTTACGTTTCAGAAAGAATTAATGGAAGAAAAGGAAGAAAGTGAGGAAAATAGCGATGATGAACAAAAAGGGATTTAGTAAAAAGATGGCAATGGTGATACTTGCCGGAACGATGATGATGGGAATGAGCACCACTGCATTTGCACAGGCATCTCCGCCGGAAGATACACAAACAGAGGCAACTACAGAGGATGCAACACCAGTTGTAACAGAAAATCCTGCAACTGCAGAAGCGGAGGCTGCGACAACAGCGGAGACAGAGACGGAAGCTTCGCAAGAAGACGCTGCAGGAGATGCATTTTCTGTACCGGGGAATGCCGAAGTATTGGATGATGTAACAGATGGATCCAGTAAAGAATTTTTAACCATTCGCACTGAGAACAATAATACCTTTTATGTGATTATTGATCGTGCAACCAATCAGGAGAATGTGTATATGCTCTCTAATATTGATGAAAATGATCTGCAGGAATTTTTAGAGGAAGGATCCACTGGTATCACGGGAGAAACATCGGTGGTGTTAGACGAACAACCGACTACAACCCCTGCAGTCGCAGAAACATTGCCAGAAGAGGAAGCACCAAAGACAAATACGAATAAAGGAGCACTCATTGCAATTCTTGCAATCGCACTTTGTGGATTAGCTGGTTACTACTACTTTAAGATCTACAAGCCTAAGAAAGAGGAAGAAGATTACGAAGATGAGAATATGGAAATCAGTGATGGATTAGAAACCGTAAACGAAGATAAGCCAGAAGAAAGAAATTCTGAGGAAACAGAAGAATAGAGATTTCTAGGGAGAGGCGACCATAAGTCGTCTCTCCTTTACTATTAGTGGAGGTGAAATTATGTATTTAGTAATAGCAGAAAAACCAAGCGTATCACAATCCATTGCAAAAGTGATTGGAGCATACAAAAAAGAAAATGGATATCTGGAAGGAAAGGAATGCACTGTCAGTTGGTGTCTTGGACATCTTGCAGAATACATCGGACCAGAAGGATATGGAGAGCATTTTAAGAACTGGAACTTTGAGGATTTGCCAATCTTTCCAACTGCATGGAAACTAGCAGTGGCAAAGGATAAAAAAGACCAGTATCAAGTGTTGAAGCGGCTTTTGAACCGAGAGGACTTAGAGTATGTGGTCAATGCATGTGATGCTGGGCGAGAGGGTGAACTGATCTTTAAACGTGTCTATGACTTATCTGAAAGCAGACTGCCGGTAAAGAGATTGTGGATTAGTTCTATGGAGGATGCAGCCATCCAAAGAGGGTTCCAGCAACTGAAAGATGCATCAGAGTATCAGAATCTTGCGGATGCTTCGGTGTGTAGAGCACAGGCTGACTGGTTGATTGGAATGAATGCTACGAGAGCATTTACCACCAAATATTTCAAGAAACTGACAGTGGGGCGTGTACAGACACCAACGTTATCAATGTTGGTAGAACGTACCAATCAGATTGATGGATTTCAGAAGCAGAAGTATTTCAATGTGACGTTAGATTTAGATGACCTGCAGGTGATAAAGCAGAAAATCTTGGAGGAAGACGTAGCGAGAGGTATTGCAGAAGCATGTGAAGGTGCAACAGCAATCATTACATCTGTAGACAAAACAGAGAAGCGTATCAATCCGCCGAAACTGTACGATCTGACAACTCTGCAGAGAGAGGCAAACCGATACTATGGGATGACAGCAAAACAGACCTTGAATGCAGCACAGAGCCTGTATGAGAAAAAGCTGATTACATATCCAAGAACGGATAGTCAGTATCTTACAGATGATATGGAAGAAAGTTGTCAGCAAGTAATCGAAGTGATCAAACCAGAACTTGGATTGGATAATCCATTTGCAGAACCCGTGGATCCAAAGGTGAATCAGGTATTAAATTCCAAGAAGGTATCAGATCATCATGCGATTATCCCGACGTTGGAAGTGACAAAGGCAAAGCAGATGAATCTGAACAATGAGGAAAAGAAACTATTAAGCCTTGTTGGTATGAGGCTGATAGAAGCTGTAGGCACACCTTATATTTACGAAGAAACCATTGTAAAAGTGCAATGTGCCGGAGAAGAATTTCAGGCAAAAGGAAAGGTGGAAAAGGATGCCGGGTGGAAGGAGTATGAAGAACTATTAAATGCTGAAAAGCAGAAGGAAGATAGCAAATTACTCCCAGATGTTCAGCAGAATCAGTCATTTTCCGATGTTCAATCAAAGATTAGTGAGCATTACACCACACCACCGAAACCATATAGCGAAGATACATTGTTATCTGCGATGGAAACGGCTGGGAATAAGGAATTCGATGAGGATACAGAGAAGAAAGGGCTAGGAACACCTGCAACCAGAGCAAATATCATTGAAAAACTGGTTTACGGCGGGTATGCATCTAGAAAAGGGAAACAAATCGTACCTACAGAGAATGGAAAGTCTTTGGTGGAAGTGTTGCCGGATTACTTAAAATCTGCATCTATGACAGCAGAATGGGAGAACCAGTTGCTAGAAATAGAACAAGGCAAAAGAAACCCAAAGGATTTCATGGATGGAATCCAGTCCTTAGTCTTAAAGATTATTGATAGTTGCAAGGAAATCTCAGGAGAAGAGAGTCATCGATTCCAGCAAAAAGATAGCGTTGGAACATGTCCTGTATGTGGAAGTTTGATGTATGAGGGGAAAAAGAATTTCTATTGCTCCAACAGAGACTGCAGCTTCGCATTGTGGAAAGAAAATCGTTATCTAGAACGTATGGAGAAAAAGATTGATCTTAAGATGGCAGCACAACTGTTAAAGAATGGAAGAGTCAATGTGAAAGACCTTTATTCAGCAAAGAAAAATATGTATTTTGAAGCAGATTTAATTATGGAAGTGCAGGATGGACGTACCGTGTTTAGCTTGGAATTTCCAAACAATCACAAGAAAAAATAGGGAAAGGGAGAGAAAAAATATGATGAATTTTCAGGATTATGTAGATACAGTCAAAAGTAGAATCAAAGAATACTTACCGGAGGAATATGCAGGAGCTGAGGTGAATGTTCATGAGACAAGAAAGTTAAATGAAACCTATACTGCCTTAAGTGTTCGAAAGGAAGATCAGGTTATTGCATCTAGTATCAATCTAGATGCATTCTTTCAGAATTACGATGGAAGTCTTGCACAGTTAAACCGTGATATGGAGAGAATTGCTGAATTAGCACAAACTCAGCCAGGTAATCTGAATATGGATGTGCTTACCGATTACAACGAGGCTAAGAATCACTTGTTTATCAGAGTGAGCAGTCTTGAACAAAATAAGGATCTGGTGGATAAGGTGCCTCATATGATTAAGGAAGATTTATTGATTACTTATCATATTGTTGCAGAATTAGAAGAGGATGGAATGGCTTCCTCAATGGTAAATAATCAGATGATGGAAACATACCAGGTGACAGAACAGCAGCTCCATAATGATGCATTGGAAAGTAGCAAAAACATTCTACCGGCAAGCATCAGTACTATGTTTGATGCGGTAAAACCTATGATTATGGAAGAAATGATGGAATCAGGCATGACGAGAGATGAAGCAGAAATGGCGGCAAACCAAATGTCCGATGAAACTGAAAATCCAATGATGATTGTCACCAACGATCGCACTGTAAATGGTGCAGGGGTAATCTTTTATCCCAATGTTATGGAGACAATCAGCGAACGTCTGGGATCAGATTTCTTTATTCTCCCATCATCCGTGCATGAAACAATCGTGCTTCCTGATAACGGAGCGTATACCTTTGAGGATTTGAAAGAGATGGTTCAGGACGTCAATAGCACTCAGGTTATGCCGGAAGATAAATTGACAGATGAGGTCTATCACTTCGATTCTAAAGAGCATGTATTTGAGAAAGCGGAAACGTTTGCAGAACGCCAGAAAGCAAAAGAAAAAGCAGCAGATCAGAACTTAGACGCTAATAAAGAGTTAGTAAAACCAAAACGACGAGCAGCTGAAATGGCGATGTAAGGACAAGGCTTCGCAGAGTATATATCACATTGTGGTGGCTCTGCGGAGTTCTTTTTTTAGAGAGAGGAGAACTAATGAACGAGATTACAGGAATAATAGAAGTTAGAAAGAATGAGAATCATCAAATAGTACGATTAGAAAAACTTACACAGATAATAAAAGAACTTGAAAACGAAGAGTTTATCATGTCAGTGAAGTTAGGAGGGGAAGAAAATGCCAAACAATAGAGAAAATGAATTGCAACAGGTTGGTGTCCGTATTGTTCCAGAACAGTCGCTATTAAGTGATACGCCAGTTAATAATCCCAAAGAGGCAGTACGTGTGATTGGAGAATGGTTGGGAACTATGGACCGAGAATTATTTTGTATCGTGAACCTTCAAGCGGATTTACGACCAATCAATATGAACGTAATAAGTGTCGGGGCATTATCCCAGTCTCTTGTACATCCGAGAGAAGTGATGAAGAGTGCCATATTGTCTAATGCGCATTCAATCATGCTTATTCACAATCATCCTTCGGGAAATTTAGAACCATCAACAGAGGATATAAATCTTACGGATCAGTTAGTGCAAGCAGGAGTATTAATGGGAATTCCGGTTATGGATCATATTATTACAACTAGATTTCATGAGTATTATTCCATGAATGACAAGAAGATGATAAATATAAGACCAATATCATATGAGCGGGATATTAATAATCTTTCTTTTGGAGCGAGTATGGCCGCAGAGAACACTCTTTCTATGGAGCAGTCGAAAGATACTCCCAAGAAGAAAACAGATTTGCAGGATATTATGGATTCGCTTGAAGAAGGTGTCACAGAACTATTTACCAGTGAACGTTACACCGAGTATTTGAAAACAATGGCGAAGTTTCATAACTACAGTTTTAATAACACCTTACTTATTGCAATGCAGAAGCCAGATGCAACTCTGGTGGCTGGATATAATAAATGGAAATCAATGGGAAGACAGGTGACCAAGGACCAAAAGGCAATCAAAATCATTGCTCCGGCTCCAATTAAAAAGAAGGTTCTTAAAGATAAGCAGGGAAGTGATGTTGGTGAGCAGGAGAAGAAGGAACAGGAAGAGGTAGAGATTACCATACCTAGATTTAAGATCACGAATGTATTCGATATCTCCCAGACCGAAGGAGAACCATTGCCTACGTTGGGAGTGGATGAATTAGAGGGAAACGTAGATAGGTATGAGATCTTTATGAAAGCAATCACAAAAGTGTCCCCTGTCCCGATTCGATTTGATGAGATTGACGGTGGTGCTCATGGATTCTATCATAATGTAGATAAAGAAATCGTAATTAAAAAAGGAATGAGTGAGCTGCAGACTATGAAAACAGCTATCCATGAAGTAGCGCATGCAAAACTGCATGATAGAGACATCATGCAGGCCCAGGGCGTAAAGAAGGATTCGCTTACGAAAGAAGTCGAAGCAGAAAGTGTGGCTTATGCGGTATGTCAGTCTTTTGAATTAGATACCTCAGACTATTCCTTTGCATATATTGCAGGTTGGAGCAGTGGTAAAGATATGAAGGAACTGAGAGCATCTATGGATGTTATCCGAAAAACTGCAGGTGACTTCATCACTGATATGTCAGAACAGATGAAAGCATTGTCTATGGAGCAGGAGCGTTTCGTTGAACATTTCTTCGTAGCTGCAGATGTAGAGCATGCTGGACATATGAAGGTTTCCCTTTATGACAAATTAGATAATGCATTGAATGCTTATTATTCATTATCGCCTCATGAAAATCGAAGTATGGGAGTACAGAACAGTAAATATCTAGGAAATAACGTCACGCTTTTGGAGTGTAAAGGTGGTGTAGATCAGCTCTCTGATAATCCAAAGCATACAGAGTGGATGGATTATCCCACTTATTCGAGTATGATGTCACATATTCAAGAATCGCTCCCACAGGATACGCTTGAAAAGCTGGCAAATGATCTTGATGCGTTTTCTTATGATTATGATACGTATGGCTATCAGGATGCGATTGATGATCGAGAAGCAGCAGTAAAAGAGATTAGAGATAATCTTGAAGAGGGAAATATTAAATATCTAAAAGAATGGCTGAAAGATGTAGTCTCTTCTGCAGATGAAGTAGGAGAGGAAACTGCAGAACGAGCACAAGGATTGCTGGGCAGAATGCAATATCTGATGCCACATGAATTCCAGGCAAGCGCGGAAAACATCGATCAAGATTATCTGCGTTATTTTGTAGCAGAGTGTATGGAGTTTCCGGTTCTGGGTGAATACCATGAAAACCTTACATTTGAAGAGGCTGTAAAAGCATATGAGAAGATACCGGCAGAACGGCTTCATGGAATAAAAGGTATCGGAATCCAATTACATCATAACGGAGAAGTAGAAGAGTCCGATATTCTATCTGGGACAAGAGTGGAGAGGGAATGGATTGATATGTTCCCACATTTGAAAGAACATCCACTGGTACAAAAAGCTATGACTAATGTGGAAACGTTTGTTGGAAAATTAGAAGCGAAAGAGCGAAAAAGCGTAGAGGCTATGGCTGATCAACTGATTCAATTGAAACAGACCACTAAACCCAAAAGAAGAGGAGGACAAGAATTATGAGTATAACCCGATTTGAAGAGAATGAATGCCTGGTCATTACTATGTTCCAGGAAGAAAACAGAGAAAAAGCAATTCAGACTATAAAAGAAGCAAAAAAGCATATGGATGAAAATGACGAAGAACTCATGGATCTGATGAATCAGACAATTCGAAAGATGAAGCAAATTTCAGATGAAGCTTACCGGAAATTTGATTTCGATTCCTATAAAGCTGAATTGGAGGATGAGGACAATGAAGATTAACCAATTTGCAGTCTACCGTGTGAACAACACGGTAGAAGGAAGAAAGATATGGAAACATTCCATGGAGTATGTGCGAAAGAACAAGCTGAAGGTTATCATTGAAAACTATCATCAAATCTACTTGGACGCTTTCCCAAGGCAAGAAACTGTATACTCACTGTGGGAAAGACTCAATGAGGCTGGTACGGTGTGTAAGAATGGGGAGCGGATGTGTGTAAGCGATGTTCTGATTACAAATCGGAACGGTGAAATCAGCTGTTATTACATTGATAAAGAGACCCTGTTTCATTTGTCCGGATTCATTCGTATGAATTCTGACGGAGCAGTGATTACAGTAGATACGTCAAATTATGAGATTAAGGACCGCAACGGCAAGTGGCGAGTTACAGATGATTTGATCTTATTGGGCAATCAGTTTTATCTTTTGGAAAATGAAAAATACGGAAAGCAAGCATCTAGTATGATCCTTGATGCCTATGGAAAAATCATTGTGGAGCAGGCCAGCCGATTCGATGAAAAGACGAAAGAGGCTATCCGTAATTACCTGCAGAAAGGAGAACCTAAGAAAGCAATTGCCGAACAACAGCAAAAGAGACTCTTGTATTGGCAAAAGGCATATGAAAATGGAGAGTATATAAGGCGCAAAGAGTCTGGTACAGAGCAAAACTATGATATGGTGGATGGTGTAGTCAATAATAGAAAGAAGATTGAAAAGAAAACAGAACAGAAGAAGGATAAAAAAAGAGTGTCCGTTATTATGCGATTACATCAGAAGCAATACAGGTAGCGAAGAAGAGTGGCAAGGCAGTTCCGGCATATCTGCAGGATGAAAATTTGGAGCGAACCCCGAAATAAGTGTTGAAAGTATAAGGACATCTATCAAAAATAATCAATTTTTGGTGGGTGTCCTTTTTGGAGTCCATATTATTGGACAGCGAAGAGATTATACTTGGATTATGGATAAAAGTCTGACTAGATTCAAACAAAAAGGGGTTGTGCTTATGGAAAAACGTGAAACAGTAGCACAGGAAGAAATGGAAAGGAAATATAAGGAACTCATGGATTCCATTGATGAAATGGAAGGTGAGGATGAACGACAGGTAGAAGCATGGAAAGCGGTGTTGACTGCACTTGTGAATGAAGCTTTTGGTGTGGAGCATTAAAAAAGGATATTATCACCTTAAATCATATGAAAAATGAAGATCCAATATTGAAATAAGTAGCAATAAGTAGCAATAAGTAGCAGTACAAAGATGCTATGTAATCCACATATTCAACCAGATGATGAAAAATCGCAAGATCTTAGTAATATCCATTATGTTTTTAATGCTGAAATTGATTTTGTATGATAAAATAAGATTTGTAATAAGTTGATGAGCTATTTGTAATAGTGTGAGGAAAAATATGAAAGTCAGTTATAAAAAATTATGGGTATTATTAGCTGAAAAAGAAATGAGTAAACAGGAATTTAGAGAAAACTTGCAATTGGCAACAGGAACGATGACAAAGTTGAATAAAGGACAAGAGGTATCTATGGCAATTATTTTAAGAATTTGTGATTATTTTGATTGCAATATTTGTGATGTTTGTGATGCGGTTAAAACAAAAAATGGAGGAAATATATAAAAAGTATGATTGAAAGAATTTGTCCAAAATGTAAAGTTCCTATGCAAGGTGAAAAATGTATAAAACCATCTTGTCAAAGTAGAACTGTTATGTCCACCACTATCTACTGGTGTGAGGAATGCAATGTTCCTTCTTTTGAACCGGTTTGCCCTAGATGTGGACATAAAGGGAAGTATATAGCGACTGATTTGCGCCCTGTGTTTCCTGAAGAAAAACTTTTGCTCGCGATTATTTTAAAAAAAGATAATCCAATGTGCTTTGAAGATGCATCTGTCTGGTTTGGAAGTGGATCATATATTATAGATGGAAAAAAACAGAGAGTATCAATATCAGCTATAAATAAATGGTCACTGGATAAAATAAGAGAAATAAAAAATAAATATGATGATTTTAAAACTGAAATAGAACAGGAAAAGTTTGAAAAGATAATCAAAGTTTTTGTCGAAGTAAATGTACAACGGTACAATTTTATTACGGAGGAAGCAATAAGGTATTTACAGTCTTATCGAAATCATTATTCTATAGACGATATGATGGTTTCATTTAGCGGGGGAAAAGATTCTACAGTAACATCACATCTTGTTAATAAGGCTTTTGGAACTAATAGAATTTTACATATTTTTGGTGACACCACACTTGAATTTCCTACCACCCTTGAATATAAAAAGAGATTCAAAAAAAATGAGGAATCACAAGGCGTGCAGATTATAACCGCAAAGAATAGAGAAAAGAATTTTGAAGAATTATGTAAGATTGTGGGACCGCCAAGTCGTGTTATGAGGTGGTGCTGCACAGTGTTTAAAACAGGGGCTATCCAAAAAACTATTTCTTCCGCATTTAAGAATAAAACAAATATATTGACATTCTATGGGATTAGAAGAAGTGAATCATCAAGCAGAAGTAAATATGAAAGAGAGAGCGAAAGTCCCAAAATATCTAAACAAACAGTTGTATCTCCAATAATAGATTGGATTGATTATGACGTTTGGCTTTATATCCTCTCTACAGGAATAGATTTCAATGATGCATACAGATTAGGATTTTCACGCGTAGGTTGTTGGTGCTGCCCAAATAATGGTGCCTGGTCAGAGTTTTTATCTAAAGTTCATATGTATGATAAATATGTTCATTGGCATGATTTTCTAGTAAGTTTTGCAAAAAAAATTGGCAAACCGGATGCAGAGGAATATGTAAAAGATGGAAAATGGAAAGCAAGGCAAGGTGGTAATGGTCTTGAAGCTGCACAAAGATCTGTGGTTTCGTTTGAACCTTGTGCCACAGATGAAAATGCATTTAATTATGAACTACAAAGACCTATTGATGATTCTTTGTATGAATTATTTAAACCGTTTGGAACTATAAATAAGGAACTGGGAAATAAACGTTTGGGCGAAGTCTATGTTATAAATACCCGAGGAAAAGTAGCTTTGATTCTTCAAGGAAGAATCGGAAGTAACATCTTAAAAGTAATTGTTAAGGATATCCATATAGCAAAGGCTAGGACACTATCTGTGGCAGAAGGTAAAGTACAATGCCAATTGACAAAATATCAGATGTGTTTGGGATGTAAAGCTTGTGAAAGCGTATGCAAACACGATGCAATTAGTGTAAAAGATGATGGCGTAGGTAATATTTCTTATATCATAAATAATGAAAAATGTGTAAGGTGCACCGAGTGTGTTGGGCATTTTAATGCCGGATGCTATATGAGAAAGGTATTAGGAATAAAGAGGAATTGATTATGGAAAATGGAAAAGTAAAAATAAGGCTGCAGGGGCACGAGAAATTCCCTTTGAGAGAAGGGTGGCTTAATAAAGGTCTTACAGAAGTAGCTAATAATCCGACAGTATTTGTTGGCAAGGAAGGTGCAGATATTTTAGGCTTAGGAAATAATATGGTGAAATCACTTCGTTATTGGTTGAAAGCATTTGGCCTGATAGTTGAAAATGGTGCACAAGGTGCAAATTTAACACGTTGCGGGGAACTGATCTTGCAGTACGATGCCTATTTTGAAGACCTATTTTCATTGTGGATTCTTCATTCGAATATTGTGAAAAATGCTGAAGAAGCCACTACATGGTTTTTGTTCTTTAATAAATGTGATATAGAAGAATTAGATAAAGAACAAATCATTCATATCTTAAAACGAGAATTGGACAAATATACCAATAATGGAAAATATTCGGAAAAGTCTATGATGAACGACGTTGATGTATTATTAAATATGTATGGAAAAACGAGAGGAATTATAGATCCAGAAGATAAGAGTAGTTCTCCTTTTTCAATATTGGATTTAATTAAAAATTCAGATGGTTTATATAGCCGCATTACACCCGATCGAAGAATGCTTAATGAATGGAATATATTATATGAATTGGCAATAAAAATGCAGGGCAAGGAGTTTATATCAATAGATGAATTGTCCGAAGGAATAGCTGGTATAGCTACAATCTATCAAATCAATAGTGTACAAATTAATGAGTATTTGGATAAACTAGATGCTATGGGATTTATACAAGTAAATCGTACAGCGGGATTAGATATGGTATACAAAGTACGAGAACTGTCACAAGAATCTGTGATGATACAATATTACGAAACGCATAGATAGGAGATTTTCCATGAGGAATATAAAAAACTTAAGTACAATTGTGAGTTTTAACGAAGGTTTCAAGACTTCAATTAATTTATACTTAAATTTAAATAATAAAGAGAAGGTACTGGGGTATATCCCAACGAAATCCTCCATGCTTTTTTTGAATGAATATCTAGAAGCGATAAAAAATAATAAGGAACAAGCTTCTATTTTGATTGGCCCATATGGAAAGGGAAAATCTCATTTACTATTAGTTTTACTTGCCATAGCTTCAATGGAACGAAATCCAGAGAATGAAGGAATTGTGCGTGAACTACTTCAGCATATAGATACAAAGGATCAAATCGGAGAAAAGGTTGCAGAAAATATAACAAATGTCTGGAATACAAAAGGTCGTTTCCTTCCAGTAATTATTACTAATACGCAGGAAGACCTAAATCAAGCGTTTCTTTTTGCGTTGAATGATGCCTTAAAAAGAGAAGGTATTAGGAATCTCGTACCTGACACATACTATTCATTGGCATTGCAAAAAATCGAGGATTGGAAAAATAATTATCCTGATACGTTTATGCATTTCAAACAGAGGGTTAATGATGCTGGTCAGTCGATAATTGAATTGAAAGCTGGTCTTTCTGCCTTTTCCAAAAAAGAATTACAAATATTTTCAGATATTTATCCGGAAATGACCGCCGGTGCGGAGTTTAATCCAATGGCAATATCTGATCCCTTGGTTTTATATAAAAATGTTAGTGATCAACTGGTTGATCAATATGGATTCAGTGGCATATATATAATCTTTGATGAATTTAGCAAATACATAGAAAGCCAAAATAGGAATTCTAGTGGTTCAAATATGAAACTGCTTCAAGATATGTGTGAATTAGCGAATGAATCAAATGATTCCCAAGTTTTTCTTACGTTGGTTGCTCATAAGAGTATCAAAGAATATGGAAAATACCTTTCTCCTGAGACAATAAATGCATTTACTGGAATAGAAGGAAGAATTGTAGAAAAATTCTTTGTTACATCATCAAAAAACAATTATGAGTTAATAAAAAATGCTATTGTAAAAAAAGATGATTTTATAAATGTTATTCCTTCGACAGAATCTATTTTTGGTGAAAAGAGAATTGATGATTATTATCGAATTCCCGCATTTAAAAGTATTTTTGATAAAGATGATTTTAAAAAGATCGTTGTAGAAGGCTGTTTCCCAATGAATCCAATAAGTGCTTATTTATTACTTAATGTAAGTGAAAAAGTAGCACAAAATGAGAGAACCTTATTCACATTCATATCTAATGATGAACCAAATAGTATGGCTAGGTTTGTACAGAACCATAATCCGGAAGATGTATGGTTGGTTGGAGCTGATCTGATATATAATTATTTTGCTGGATTATTCAAGAAAGAAGTAATTAACGAACATGTTCATAACGAATGGTTGAATGCGGAATATGCTTTAACTAAATGCACTTCTGAAGAACAAAAAGTGGTTGTGCGTGCGTTAGCTATTATCCTGATTACAAATAAAGAAGAGGAAATGCCTGCTGTTGAAAGTGTTCTCGCTTTAGCGACAGGACTTTCAAATGCAGCAGAAATCATAGAAATGCTGGAAAAGAACCAAATACTATATAAAAAGGGATCAACCAATAGTCTAGTGTTCAAAACGCGGGCTGGTTCAGCATTAAAATCTGAAATAAAGAAACAGAGAAGTTTAAAGGGAGAGCAAATCAATATCAGTAGTGTTTTTGAAACAATCACAAGAAAGTATTTTGTAATCCCGAGAAAATACAATGCAGATCATGCCATGACAAGATATTTTCGGCATGAATATATGTCTGTAGATGACTTTTTAGGTATTAACACAGCAGATGTCTTCTTTGATGAAAATACTTTTTCTGATGGAATTGTTATTTCTCTCTTTGACACCGGAAAGATAAATCTAACAGAGGTCAGAAAACATGTAAAAGAATTCGCAAATGAGCGGATGATAATTATTTGTCCAGAGAAAAGCTTTGCGATGCTGAAACAAGCTGTTGATTATGATATTCTACAAGATATTAAGGTGAATAATGTATTTACATCTGATAATGAAATATTAAAGCGAGAATTACCTGTTATGGAAGAGGACCTTGCAAAGGAACTTAGGGAAGAGTTGTATAGCATTTATGAAGAAGACAAAAACTGCAAAGTACTTTATTACCATGAACAAATCCTATCCACAAAAAAGTATTCAGAAGTTGAAAATATAGTTAATGACTGTTGTGACAGAATTTACTTTAGAACACCTATTGTAAATAATGAGATAATAAATAGGCGTGTTTTGACTACGGGACAGACTAAAAAATCGCGGTTAAATATTATTCAAACTATCATTGAACATAAAGATAATGAAGAATATTATTCAGGTACAAATCAAGAGTCTACGTTATATAGGGCGTTATTTTGCAGAACGGGAATTATTTCAGGAGAAATGAATGATATTTTCGATGAAATACTCAATCTTATGACAGAGTATTTAGAGTCATGTTCAGAACAAAGGAAATCTTTACATGCATTGATAGATACACTAGAAAAACCGCCATACGGTATGAGACGAGCAATTATTCCGATATACTTGAGTTATCTTCTCTCTAAAAGAAATGAAGATATTGTAGTCTACTTTTCTGACACGGAGATTCAAATCTCAGCAGATATTATTGTGAATATGTGTGAAAATCCTTTGGATTATGCATTATATATGTCTAAAGCAGATTTACAGAAAGAAAAATACATTGATAGTTTAAACGTGTTGTTTGAAGTGGGAGAGAACAAAAATCTCTCTTCAAGCAGGATCAAAAATATTTTAATCTGTATTCAACGCTGGTTTAGAACCTTGCCACAAGTCACAAGAAATGCAGTCGATTACTCAGAATATGTAACAGAGCCAGGATTCAAGGAAGTGCTCCCAAGAATAAAGAAATTGATACAGAAAGTGGAAGCTAACCCGTTTGAATTACTTTTTGTAAAATTGCCAGATATATTAAAAAGTAATGGCGATTTAGAAAAAACATTTTTGGAATTCGATAAATGTAAGACTTTTTTTGATGATTATTATGATTGGGTTTTGCAAAAAGCGGTAAAAGGCACATTAACCTTATTTTCATCGAGGAAAAATAAAGATTTATACCATACGATCACGGAATGGTATGAAAATCAGAGCGAGTTATCAAAAAATGGATTACATGGGGGTAGAGTAACAAATCTAATGTCATGCGTTGAAAAACTGAATGTTTATGATGACGTTGAAGTTACAAAAAAAGTTATAAAGGCAGTAACCGATGTTTATGTAGAAGATTGGAATGATAATTCTTATGAGCAATACCTTGAAATGTTAGCTAGTCTTAAACAAGAAGTTGAGAAATTGCGTAATCAAACCTCGGTAGATAAAAATAAATTATCTTTTGTAAGTAAAAGCGGACAACAGATTGAAAAATACTATGATGCAGTCACAGAGAGTACGGGAACAGTTTTAAGAAATATACTTGAGGATGCTTTGGAAGAATACGATGACTTGAGTATTAATGACCGTGTTGCTATTTTACTAGAGATGATAGAGAAGGTGATGAACTAATATGATTTATTTGGATAATGCAGCAACCACTTTTCCAAAACCCGAAGAAGTCTACAAGGCAATGGACAGAGTTAATCGACAATTGAGTATTAATGCAGGTCGGGGATCTTACCGGCTGGCTAGAGAGGCAAATCAACTCATAGTTGATACTAAAAAAATGATGAGAGAACTGGTCGGAGTAAATGATACTATACCTGTAATATTTAGTCCGTCAATTACAATTGCGCTAAATCAAATTATCAATGGGTTGCAAGTGCATGACAACAGTGTTGTATACTATTCACCTTTTGAACATAATGCAGTTGCAAGAGTATTACATCATTTAGAAAAGAAAAAGGGGATAAAAATCAAAGAACTCCCTTATGATGAAGCCACTGGAGAAGTGCTATTAGAACAACTACCTTATATGTTTGCAAAAGAAACTCCAGCAGCAGTTTTTTGTACTCATATTAGTAATGTGACCGGTTACATTGTTCCAGTTAGCGAAATATTTTCCATGAGTAAGAAGCATGGAGCAATTAATGTTTTAGATTCAGCACAATCTATGGGGCTTATCGAAGTAAATGCAAAGAAACTAAAGAATGTGGACATTATTGCGTTTGCGGGACATAAATGTTTGTACGGACCATTTGGTATAGGTGGGTTCATTAATGTTAGCGGAGTTCAATTGAACGAATATATTGTTGGTGGAACAGGTAGCGATTCACTTAATCTTGATATGCCAAGTGGAGAAGAAAGCAAATATGAGATGGCTAGTAGCAATATTGTTGCTATTGCAGGACTAAATGCAGCACTGCATCAATTACATGCAGAAGATAATTATAAACATGAGAAGATGCTTACGGAGTATTTGATAAATGGACTTTTAAATATTGAGGGAATCGAAATCTATACTCCAAAGAATGAAGAACAGCGTGTGGGCATTGTATCGTTTGCTCTAGAAGGGTATAAATCACCTGATGTCGGGTTGATTCTAGATGAAGACTATGATATTTCTGTGAGGACTGGATACCATTGTGCACCTTTTATACATAAACATCTGAAAGACGAAAAATATTTAGGAACGGTAAGAATCGGTCTTGGTAAATACAATACAAAAGAAGAAATTGATAGTCTGATAAAGGCGATTAAAGAATTGAGGTGGGAAAATGCCTAAGTATCTAGATTATTTGTACGGGTTTGAACAAACTGAATTAAGACACTATGTTGGAGAAAACATGGTAGAATTGTTGGTCGAATGGATGCCTAATGGGGATTCACTGCTGACGAAGAAAAGAATGATTGGTATGATCGACTCTTTGTATGGCGTTGAAATATTGAAAGATAAGTCATTTAGAAAAAATTTGCTCCTGAATATGAAAACTCCTGAGCTGTTGGAGATAAGAGATAATTGTTTGAGCGGAAGTGAAAAAAAGAAAGATGATCCATTTGAGTTAGTAGAGATAATAACTAATAAAGCATGGGCAAAAAACAGAATATCTGTGTACTTAGCTAAACTGTGGGGATTGTCTGATAGAATTTTTGATAAAGAAAAAGATGATTTAGATGTTTGTAGTGATATTTCTGCACCAGATGAACAATTTTATGAGTTATTAGATTATCAATATCTTATAAAGCAAAGAGCACTATTTAATTTGAATTCCGGTCATGCTCAAGAGAGAATGCTAATACATATGCCGACTGGAACCGGTAAAACAAAAACTTCAATGCATATAATTACTAACTATATGGAGTTTTCACTTGACAAGAAAGGACTTGTAATCTGGGTAGCACATACAAAGGAACTTCTAGAACAAGCTTATTCGACTTTTTTAGAAGTATGGGGACATCTTGGAGAGGGATATGTTAAAGCATATAGATTGTGGGGGAACCGCACAATAGATGATACTGATAAGGAATTAAATGGAATAGCATTCTGCGGACTTCAGAAATTGATGTCCATTTATGATTCAAACCCATTGCTCTTTGAACGTTTAAAAATTGACTGTAGACTTATTGTTTTTGATGAAGCACATAAAGCTTCTGCAGAAAAAACGAGAAAAGTAATTGAAAATTTAATGCTTATGCCTTCAGGTTATCAAAATCGAGCCTTGATTGGACTCTCGGCTACACCAGGAAGAACTACAGAACAATCTTATGATAATAATTTATTGACCAATATGTTTGGAAATAAGCTAATACATATTGATGCTGATATATTAAATCAGATAAACATGGGGAAATTGAAGGCCTTAAATTCCATTGCGGAAGAAAATGTAATAAAATATTTTCAAGAGCGGAGGATATTATCAAAGATTAACTCTGAGAGATTAAAATATAAGCAGAATTTCTCGGCAAGTGAGTTAACTACGCTAAATTCAGCATTAAACGATTTGGGATACAATGAAGAAGAGTATACGGTAAAGCAGTTGGAAGTTCTAGCAAAAAACAAGGAACGAAATACTGAAATTATAAAAAAACTTCGTTTGCTGCATCAGGAAAAGATACCAACTATTGTTTTTGCATGTTCGGTAAATCACGCCAAAATGTTATCAGCTATGTTGACACTTGAAGAAATACCTAACAGCATGGTTGATGGGAATATGGATCCCATGGATAGAAAACGAGCAATAGATGCATTTAAAGATCGTGAAAGTAATGTCGACATTATAATTAATTATGAAGTGCTGACCACTGGATTTGATTCCAAAAATATTCGTTGTGTATTTATTACACGACCAACCAAGTCTGTCGTTCTTTACAGTCAAATGCTTGGTAGAGGATTGCGAGGGCCATTGATGGGTGGAAACGAAAGCTGTTTATTGGTGGATGTAGATGACAATTTGAAAGCGTTTGATAATGAAACAGCGTTTTCTCATTTTAATGACTATTGGAAAGTATAGGGAGGACTTTATTATGGCTAGAAGTATTGTGGACATTCAAAATATGGGAGATGCATTCAGAAATACGGGATACAAAAATATAGAAAGTGCTGCATCAGAAATCGTAGATAATTCAGTAGAAGCGGGTGCAAAAAATATCTTTTTGATTCTTAGTGAATCTATAAATCCACTTTCTGGAAGAAAGGTTGTAACCGAAATAGGATTTCTAGATAATGGAGAAGGTATGAACACGGATGTACTTGGCGAATGTTTAGGGATTGGAGCTGGGACACGGCGAGATAGAAAAGGAATGGGTAGGTTTGGTGTTGGATTACCACAGGCTTCGTTACATGCTTGTCCAGAGGTCGAAGTATATTCATGGCAAAATGGAATTGACAATTGTCAAAAAGTATTTCTTGATATAAACAAGGTAAAAGACGGGGTGCAAACTGAACTCCCTGATCCTATTAAAACCAGATTACCGGCAAAGTATTCACAATATCTTACTTACAAAACATCACAGAATAATTATGATTTTAAAAAGAATGGGACGTTAGTAATTTGGAAGAAATGTGATAGAGTAATTCCAAGAACTCGTGGTCCATTAACTGAACATCTTGAGTTTGCGTTAGGAAGAAAATTTAGACATTTTATTAACGAAGAATCATGTTTAATAAAAATTATATGTGATGAAAATCAAGAGAATGCAATCGATGTTTTGCCGAATGATCCACTATTTTTAATGGAAAACAATTATGTGTTGTGTGATTCAGATGATCCTAAAAAAATATACAAATACGGACAGAATGATAAGTCAGAACCAGTATTTGAACCATATACTGGAAATGGTGTCGGTAATGGAGAAGTGGAAATACCTGTCAAGTATATTACGACTGATGGAAAAGTTGCCTCTTCAAAGGTTAAAGCAAAATTCTCAATTGTAAAAAGTAGTTTTTATGATGAAACAGCTTTTCCTACAGGAAATCCTGGATCTTATGCATTTGGAAAACACGCAAGTAAACTTGAAGGTATTTCAGTGATAAGGGCGAATCGAGAAATTGATTTTGGTCAGTTTGATTTTTATAGTGATACAAATGAACCTCAGCATCGTTGGTGGGGATGTGAGATTAATTTCACTCCTGAATTAGATGAAGCATTTGGAGTTTCAAATAATAAACAGTATGTGGATTTGAAGAGAGTTCCTGAAGCGGATATTGACTTTGACGAAGAAGTTCAACCTATGTGGAATCAACTTTATGAGACGATACATAATACAATCGATGCAATGTACAAAAAGAACGAAGAGACAAGAAAAAATACTCGTTCCTTTGATGATGTGTCGAATCCATCGACAAATATAATCAATACAGTTGAAACAGACGATGAGTTTGATGATGAAGATGAAGCAGAAGAAAACCCATTAGACAATGTGACTGAAGAAGAGAAAGTTGAAAAAGGAAAAGAGGAATTAGAAAACCTAGGATTTGAAAATGTGACAGATGAACAAGCATCTAATTTCTTTAATAATAAAGTGATATTTGATTATGCAGACAAGGGAGAGCGTAGTCCGGCTTTTGACTATAAAGTGGTATTATCCACAACTGTTATTACAATCAATACTAGTCATAAATTTTACACTTCATTTCTAAGTAAAATTTATAATAGTACGGATGTCAAAACTGCTTTTGAATTATTCCTTGCTTCATTTTTTCAATCAATTAGAAAAACGAATGTTTATCAACAGGAACAAAATGATAGACTTATGACTATTTGGTACACAAAACTGAGCAATTATATAGCGGAACAATTAAATCCAAGGAAATAAGTAGAGGTAGGAAAATGCCAATTCTATTAACAAATGAGATACTAGCAGCAGTAACGCATGAACTAAGAAATGCAAATGAATCTGTTCAAATTATCTCTGCATATTGCAAAGAAAAATCTATTGAGAAACTAGATGAATGCATAAATAAAGATGTCTCAGAAAAAAGAATTATGATTCGCTTTCGTTTGGATGATCTGATAAAAGGTAGCACAGATTTTTCGATTTTAGAATATTGTATGAGTAACATGTGGAAAGTATATATTCGTTTTGATTTGCATGCAAAAACTTATATTGTCGACAACAAAAGAGGATTTATTGGTAGCGCTAACGCTACCAATAATGGTCTTAATATAAATGGACATGGAAACATGGAGATGGGAACGTTGGTGGATATAGACAAGACGGATCTTGATAAGATTAATAGGTTATTCAGAGATGCAATACTAGTCGATAATTCAATGTTTGAAAAATTGAAAGAACAATATAATAGGATAGATAAAAATAGTTGTCAATCTAGTCCATCCTGGGACAAATCAGTCATAAATATGTTCACTCCCAAAGTGGAAACACTCTTTTCTCATGAATTACCGGAATCATCATTTGAAAACAGGAATGAGTATATTGAATTTTTAGATATGAATAGTTCGAAGGAAATCGAGCAAATCAAAGATGCTTTTAGATGGAGTACGGTGTACATGTGGTTATTAGGAACACTAGAAAAAAACGGTGGGTGTTTATATTTTGGGGGATTGACTGAAAAACTACATAATGCTTTAATTAATGATCCTAAACCATATAGACGAGATGTGAAGGTGTTATTATCAAATCTTCTGACTTATGTAGAAGGACTTGGTATGGAAGAAGTTATGATTGATAAACCCAATTATTCTCAAAGAGTACAATTGGTGAAGGCGTAGACGCATTTAATTTGTTAAAGAAAATTGGTTCTTCCGCACATTTTCGTATAAACGTATGCATATAACTGTAGATTGTGTTATACTAATAGCAAATATCCGTGAGGTGATCCAAATGCAGAGTATTGCCAATTCTATTAGTTTACAGTCATTTTATCCGGAAAATTTAAATATTATGTCCATAGAGCAAGATGACAGTGTTATTACAATTCATATCAAATCCAAAACAAAGGAATGCAAATGTCCTTCCTGTAATTCGGTATCGGGAGAACTATATGCAACGCATCATAAAAAAGTTCAAGACCTCCCAATACTGGGAAAACGAGTTGTATTGGATCTTACCCTTTATGAATTCAAATGCAATAACCCTGATTGTAATTCTGTAAGCTTTACAGAATCTTGTAGTGACTTTTTGAACGATTACTGTTACATGACTAATCGCCTGGTAGATTTAGTCTGCACCCTGGCTCTTGAAACCAGTTGTGAAAGCTGTGCAAGAATTCTTCAGTCAATGAGTGTTAAAATCAGTGGGGATACCGTTATACGAACACTAATTAAACGATACGATCGTCACCCGACTACCAAATGTGGTTCAGCTATTGGTGTTGATGATTTTGCTTTTAAGAAACGTCATACATACGGTACAATAATTGTAGATGCAGAAACCCATAAAACGGTTGCAATTCTGGATGGCCGTGATGGTACCACATTAAAAGAATGGCTGGAAAATAACAAACAAGTAAAAACTGTAACTCGTGATCGAGCTAGTGCATATGCAAAGGCTGTTGAGGAAATCCTTCCCGACTGTATGCAGATTGCAGACCGTTTCCATCTGCATAAGAATCTGATGGATGCTGTCAATAAAATACTGGGCAGAGAAATTCCTGCAACCACTGCAATCATGGATGAAACGTCTAGCAATTCTCACTCAGATAAAGCAACTGAAGATAATGAGCCTTGTAAAAAAAATCGTATCCATTGTGGATAACCTAACGGATGCAGAGAAGAAACGTTTAAAACTCATCTACCAGATTCAGAAAATGGCAAAGGTGTGTAAAAATAAATCGGAAATTTGTAGGAAATTCAATCTGAATAAAGCCACCATCAAGAAATATCTTTATGGGGATCCAGAAGTATTATGCCGTTCAAACAAAAGGAGCTTCTTGGATCAATACAAAGATTTCATAATCAAATGTATTTCTGATGGAATGACTCAAACTGATACCGCCAAACGGGTAAAAGACCTTGGTGTATCATGCGGTCTTGGGAATATTCGCCTATATGTCTTTTCAGTGGCAAAACAGTATCAATTAGAAGTTACGAAATATGTATCTTCCAATGGTGGATACGCTGCTTCGGAAAAAGTCAGAGCTGAATATATCACGCGCAAAGGAATCTTTAATTATCTATGGATGAATGGAGAACTTACCCCAAGTCACCATGAGTTTCTTTGGAATAAATACAATCCACTTCCTGAATTGGAAAAATGTATTCTGGAATTCCGTGAAATATTCACTGTAAAAAATATGTCTTTGCTATATCTTTTTATAGAACGATATAAAAAATCAATGTTAAAAGAAATAGCTTCATTTGCCAATGGTTTGGAAAAGGATATTTCAGCTGTCGAAAATGCGGTTGCAAGTCCCTTAAGCAATGGATTTGTGGAAGGTACCAATAGTAAAGTGAAAATGGTAAAACGCACAATGTATGGGCGATGCAGTCAAAAGCTTTTAGCCGCAAAACTTATGTACGAGCCTACTTAGATTCATACGAAGATATGCGGAAGAACCACTTTTATTATGCGACAAGGGGAAAGGCAGCAACGGTAAATGTTAGTACAACACATTGGAGTACTATTGGTTATTGTATGAGGGTAAATACAAGTTCACAATCCACATATATTTACTTTAATTTGTCTGGGTATACGGTAGAAACAGTAAATGAAGTGTATTCCAATGGATATATTTATGATTTATGCAGGATTAATCTTAGTTATGTGAAATCAAAATTGGCGCAGACAAATAGGACTGCTTATAACGAATTTATTATTAACGGTGGATATTTGATTGTAGACAGTTGCATGATTACTGTCAAAATTGATCGATATGGAAATCGTAGGAATAGTGGTTCTATGGATGATTACGGAAACTTTTGGGGAAGTGTCTATACAGATTATAACGGTATAGCGAATGCTGCACCGTGGAGCAATCCAAGCTCCCTGCACAGTTATTTTAATAAGACTATTAATTATGTGACAGAATTAAAATCCAGGCAGGTTGTATATGTAAGAAATCAGAATGTCGATGGTGATTATGGAGGATATAGTGTAGTAATAAACAAGGATTATGTATATGGAGAGACCGTTTCATGGTCAAGAAATGCAGATGCCTGCTATAATGCTGCCAGTATTTCTTATACAGCGAAGCAAGATAAAACGGCCTATGTTTCTGTTACTAGAAAGCAATATGTGCAGAATGTGTATGTGAAATATCAGGATGCCAATGGAAATTATAGTGGTGATTGGGGACTGGCAAAAAGTCAGAATCTGTATTATGGTTCTAGTTTTGAATGGTCATACGGAGGAAATGATTGTTATAATGCAAGTTCAATCAGTGAGTATACAGTGACAGAAGCAAAGAACCATTATATCTATATTTCGAGAAAGAAGTATACAGTCAGTGTAAGTGCAGGTACTGGAATTGAAAGTGTGTCTGGTGGAGGCAGTTACTATTACGGTGCAACATCTACAGTGGATGCCGCTGTGAAAACAGGTTATACGTGGAAAAACTGGAGTGGCACTTATACTTCCATTAGTAAAAGGTATTCCTTTACTGTGGGAGGAAATGTAGTATTAACTGCAAATGCGGAAGCAAATACGTATTATATTGTATTTTATCCAAACGGTGGAAGCGGGGCAATGACAATGATGACTTGCAAGTATGACCAAACATATACTTTACCAGTAATGAGTTTTACACCACCAGCACATCCTTGTACTTACCTTGGGTGGAATACGGATGCCAATGCTTATTCTGCAAGTTATTCTGAAAGACAGCAGATTCGAAATCTGACAAGTGTAGATGGATACACCTTTGATTTTTATGCTATTTGGGATTATGCACCGGATCTGACAAGCAGTGACCGTTATTTTACCTTATATGAAGCAAAAACCGGTATTATTACTGAGACTGAGCTACTTCGAACAGTAAAATCGGTGGACAGGGAGGAGGGGACAACGCAGATCAGGGTCAAGAACTATTCGTCGACTATGTTCTCAAGCTTCACAAGTTCAGGAGAATTGGTAACAACCTATACCACGACGGATAGCAGAAATAATACGACAGAGAAGCAGGTTAAAGTTACAATAGTTGATACAGATGCAACCGTAGAAGGCCCGATGGACTTTGATGGGAAGAAACAATATGCAAGGTATATCGATTCAAGTTATTATTTGAAGTCTTATGAAAATGGTGGATTAGAATCGACTTCTAAGTGGAAAAGTGAGGTGACTTACAAAGATACGCTGGAAGCAGCTATGTACAATGTAAAAGGCGAAGATGGTAATTGGTCACATACAGTGCAAATATGGGAATTTTCGAAGGAAGATATTGAGCAAGTGAAGCACTATGTGAATAATTATGGTATGGGAAATTCAAAATATCAGTATAACATTAAGGAATTTCTTGATATATTTAAGGCGAATAAAAATTATTGAGCATAAGTCAAAAGGACTGAAATAGCACAGCCCTATTATCTTAGCTTATTTGATAAGTTTAATTGAATTCCTGTCATAATCTATAATGCCTTCATCACGCATTTTTGAAAGCTCACGAGAAAGAGAAGTTCTTTGAACTCCTATTCTGTCAGCAAGTTCTTTTTTGGTTATGCCTAATTGAATTTGATTAGAATTTTGAAGTTTACTCTCATGTGCTAAATAATTTAAAATACACTCGCGAATGGTTTTATTCACATAATGTTTAATTTTATCACCTAGAATAAAGGTATGATCTGAAACAAATTCAAGATAAACTTTTAAAAAAGTGGGGAACTCAGATAGCAAATCAAATAGTAAATTCTTCTCGATTACTAAAATGATACTTTCTTCTCTTGTAGTTGTAGTCATAGGATAGTAAGGACTATTTGAAAACAACAGATTTCCACCCAGGATATCATCTTGATAGAATTCAGCAATTGTAAGTAAATCTCCAGATTCATCAATACGTTCAACAACGACCGTTCCCTTTAGAATAATTTCTAGTTGGTTACATTTATCACCTACAAAATGTACAATACTGTTCTTCTGAAAACTAATAACTTTAAATGTTCTGTTTTGAATATGAGATTTTATTATTTCAGAAGGAAGGGAACTTAATATTGTATTACTTTCAATTAGTTTTTCGAATTGATTCATATATCCTCCGCAGAGTGTTACTAAGGTAACGCTTTTTTGATGAGTATACTACTATAATGAACATAAATCAAGTTAAGGAGGAATGGCATGGATATTTTTACAATTATATTTTGGGTTATAGCGGTTGTATTGTTCGTAGTTTCGCTTGTTAAGAGTAAGGAGAAAACATTTGATGCAATGAAAAAATCAAAAAGTATGATGGGAGGTATGATAGGAGAAATTGTTGCAATAATTTTTTAAATCGGATTAGTACTTACATTTATTCCTCCGGAAACAATTAAAACAGTGTTGGGATCATCAAATACAATCGTTTCAACATTTATTTCTGCAGCGGTAGGAAGCATAACACTGATTCCAGCTTTCGTTGCTTTTCCATTAGTAGGATCATTAGTCGATGCTGGAGCAAGTATTGTACCTGCAGTTGCATTTTTGACAACGTTAACGATGGTGGGAGTAGTAACTTTTCCCTTAGAAAAGAAAGAATTTGGGACTAAATTTGCAGTAACAAGGAATTTGTTTAGTTTTGCTTTTGCTATTGTTATTGCACTTGTGATGGGGGTGATCATATGAAAATAGTGAGTGTTTTAAAAAGAAATAGACTTATATTTTTAGTTTTAGTTGTTTATAGTATTCTACTTTTCACGTCCCCAGACAAAGCAATCCAATCATGGAAAAATAGTACATACTATTTAATTGAAATGTTACAGGTGCTTCCGGTAATCTTTTTGCTTACGGTTGTCATAGAAGCATTAGTTCCAAAAGAAATGATTACAAAAGGTTTTGGAGAAAAATCAGGAATAAAAGGAAATCTATTTTCTTTATTATTAGGAAGTATTTCTGCAGGACCTATCTATGCGGCATTCCCAATTAGTAAGCTAATGTTGAAAAAAGGTGCCAGCATTACAAATATTGTAATTATATTAAGCTCATGGGCTGTTATAAAAATACCTATGCTTGCAAATGAAGTGAAATTTTTAGGCATTAAATTTATGGGAATACGTTGGGTGCTAACTGTAATTTCGATTTTTACTATGGGATATTTTATGGCATTATTTGTAAAAAAAAGAGATCTGCCTAAACCAGAAATGGAAAGTAAAGAAAGAATACTCACAATAAAACAAGAATATTGCATTGGCTGTGGTGTTTGTGTGAAATTATTACCTGAGTATTACGAAATTAGGGATAATAAAGCTTTTGTAAAGCAAGATCCAAAAGAGAAATCGCAAATCGCTGTTATTGTGAAAATGGCAGATAAATGTCCTACAAAAGCAATTGTAGTGGGGCAATCTGAATAACGAGAGGAGGTAAAGGATATGAAGTATGTAGGAGCAATAATTCGTGGAATATTTTTGATTGGATTCTTAATATTAATTGCAAATGGAAAAATGATGTTATGGTTGGGAGTGTTTGCCATAAGTCTTTTAGTAGCGATGTTTTTTGGAAGATTATATTGTGGATATGCCTGTCCTATGAATACCGTCATGATAGGAGTTGAATGGATTTCAAAAAAGTTGAAAATTCAAACAAATAAGATACCTAGGTGGTTGCAGTCTGGGAAAATTCCGTGGATTACATTAACTTTAAGCATTGTATTGATGATTTCTATGAAAAAGTTTTGGCAGATTAACTTACCTATTTTACTTATTTGGCTTTTTCTTTCCATCTTTGTGACTTTAAGATACAAGCCACATGTGTTTCATAATTTACTATGTCCTTTTGGAATTCTGCAAAAAACATTTGGTAGATTTTCAAGATATTCCAAGAATGTAAATAGTAATAAATGTGTTGGATGCAAACTTTGTGTAGGCGTATGTCCAACAGAGGCGATAAAAGTAAATAATGAAAAAAAGGCAAAGATTGACACGGCTTTGTGTTTGCAGTGTACTAATTGCAGTCAGGTATGTCCTAAAGAAGCGATTCAATATGATAAATTAAGACTATAAGAAATACAAGAAAAAATCGAACTATAGAAGAAAATTGTTTGAATTAGCTGACAAATATGTTATAATGTAATAAATAGTTAAAATTGTAAAGTCGGGAGGAATTACATGATAGAACAAATATTTCTATTATCAAAAGGAAATGAAAAGGTTGTAGAGAAAGTAGTACAGGATGATAATATTCACTATATTCATATGATATTTAACAAAGAGGAAGGATTACCTGAACATTTTTCCAATTCTAATGTATACATGACTGTGGTAAGAGGTAAATTATCAATTGGACTTGACGATGAAGAGATTCATGAGTATGAATCAGGAACCTTATGTAAACGGCAAGTACTTTCCGACAAAAAATGGAAATTATTTTCCAGCAGTTTCTGGCAAATAAAATCCAGCACTTTTTGGTATAGCACCCACGGAATAATCCGCGGGATTTTTTATTGAAATGGC
>JAQVEG010000017.1:3931-47511 GCA_028697725.1 Anaerostipes sp. | reverse complement strand
GGAAGTACAGTAATGTATGGAGCTGACTGTTACTAATCGGTCGAGGCTTTGACCAAAAAACAGAGGTAAGTGGAAAGAGTGGAAGAAAAGATTTGATGAAGAATTTCTGTATGATGTTTTGAAGATACACAAAAGTAAGATGTATTATAATCCTCGATAGCTCAGTTGGTAGAGCACACGGCTGTTAACCGTGCTGTCGCTGGTTCGAGCCCAGCTCGGGGAGGTTAGACCGTGAAGCGGTCAGGAAAGAAAGGCTCCATGGTCAAGTGGTTAAGACACCGCCCTTTCACGGCGGTAACACGGGTTCAAATCCCGTTGGAGTCATTGTATTATCATATACTAATGAATTACATATGCCGTTGTGGCTCAATTGGCAGAGCAGCTGATTTGTAATCAGCAGGTTACCGGTTCAAGTCCGGTCAACGGCTTTTCATACACTTGGACTAATAGAGTGATGAGATATAAGGACCTTTAGCTCAGCTGGTTAGAGCAATCGGCTCATAACCGATCGGTCCGGGGTTCGAGTCCCCGAGGGTCCATTGGTGTATAGTATAAATAGTTTCTGGCCCGGTGGCTCAGCCGGTTAGAGCGCCGCCCTGTCACGGCGGAGGTCGTGGGTTCGATTCCCATCCGGGTCGCTTTTGAACACATACAATGTGTTCTTTATTATGTGATATAATTTCATATCCCTTGGGATCATAGCTCAGCTGGGAGAGCACCTGCCTTACAAGCAGGGGGTCACAGGTTCGAGCCCTGTTGGTCCCATTTTGCCGACGTGGCGGAACTGGCAGACGCGCGGGACTTAAAATCCCGTTCGAGTTAAATCGAGTACCGGTTCGATTCCGGTCGTCGGCAGTCATACTTACAAATAGTATGAAACACTTAAACATCCAGTTCATTAAGTGTTAATTGAATATGTGGGCGTAGCTCAGCTGGATAGAGCGTCTGGCTACGGACCAGAAGGCCGGGAGTTCGAATCTTCTCGCCCACGTTAAGACCTTTGTTATAGGAATATAGCAAAGGTTTTTTTGTAGTACAAATATGTTCAAATTATTGCAAAAATAGTATGAAATAAAGTACAAAATATTTCGTTTATGAACTAGACATGACAGTGTACATATGCTATAATTCATAACTGTAAATAGAACGTAACAATTACGTAATATTGATAGCAATGGAAAGGAACATACAATGAAATTAACATTGAAAAAGTTTACAATATATTTAACAGTAATTATGATGATTTTTACAACTGCAGTAGCGGTTATGCCAGAGAAGCAAGCACAGGCTGCTCAAGAGACATATGAAGGACAGATTTGGAAGATAGCAAGTGTCAAATTAAGAAAAACAGCAAAAGAGAACGGAAAGACTATTTGTAAGATTAAAAAAGGAAAGACAGTTCAAGTTTATTATACAAGTGGTTCATGGAGAAAGGTTTCATACAATGGAAAGATTGGATGGATTAAGAAAAAGTATGTATTCATTAAGACCAATGCTCCATCAGTAGCGAACATGGATACAGCAACAAAAGGTGCAACGGTAGCATCATTTGCACAAAGATTTGTTGGAAACCCATATGTATGGGGAGGAACAAACTTAAACTCAGGTGCTGACTGTTCAGGATTTGTAGGAGCTGTATACAAGAGATTTGGATATAACCTTCCAAGATCATCATCATCTTTAAGAACAGCTGGAAAGAAAGTATCAGCCAACAACATGCAACCTGGAGATTTAGTTTGTTACAGTGGACATGTGGCTATGTACATCGGAAATGGAAAGATTGTTCACGCAAGTAGTAAAAAAACAGGAATTAAGATTTCAGATAACTACAGATATAGAAGCGTGGTAGCGATTAGAAGAATCGTTAAATAATAGTAGAAAGTATACAGGATGAATCCTTAGTGGGTTCATCTTTTTTTGTGTGATAGACAAATTCATTGGGATTCCAAGGATATAAAAAAAGATTGTAGATATCTCTTTACATTACAAAATTGTTATGCTATAATTCATAAATGTAAACGAAATGTAACAATTACGTAACATTTAGAAAGAGGTAAATGAAAATGAAGAAAAAGAAAATGATAGTATTGCTATTGGTTTTCTCAATGATAATAAGTAGTAGTATTGGAACACTAATGGCAAGTGAAAAGAATGTACAAGCAGCATCAACCTATTCGGGTAAGATATGGAAGATTAAACAAGTATCTTTGAGAAAATCAAAATCAAAGAAAGCAAAATCACTTCGTAAAATCAAAAAGGGAACAAAAGTAACAGTACATTATACTAGTGGAAGTTGGAGAAAGGTTACGTATAAAGGTTCTACAGGATGGGTACTAAAAAAATATGTTTATATTAGTACATCAGCTCCAAAGTTAAAGGGAAGTTCATATAGTAAGGGTACAACTGTAGCAACATTTGCAAAACGATTTGTTGGAAACTCATATGTGTGGGGAGGAACAAGCCTAAATTCTGGTGCCGATTGTTCTGGATTTGTTAAATCAGTATATAAGAGTTTTGGTTATAACATTCCGAGATCATCATCATCACAAAGAAAAGCAGGAAAGAAAGTCTCATCAAAGAAAATTCAACCAGGAGATTTAGTTTGCTATAGTGGACACGTAGCCATGTATATTGGTAGTGGTAAGATTGTTCATGCAAGTAGTAGAAAAACAGGAATTAAGATTTCTCCGAATTATAAATATAGAAAAGTACTTTCAATTCGAAGAATTGTAAAATAATTACATAAATATGTTGACATGGAAATATTTGTATGATATATTAAGTACATAGAAAGCACCTATACTTTAATCCTCTTATTTCTGACTTAATTTCCATGGCAGTTCGCCATCATACCCTGTTTTATAAATTATAGTCAATATCATTAATTAAGAAAGCAAAGTATTATTATTTCCCGTTTTAATAATAAGTATAGGTGCTTTCTTTTTATATATTAATCTTTTCTCTATATTATGGTATAATAATCAAGTATGAATTCACTTAGGGAATTCAAAAGAAAACATTTGCAAAATCCAATTAGTATGGTATCATATTATCTTTGGAGTCAAGAATAATATAATTTTAATATATATAACATAGGAGGAAGAAACATGCCAGTAAAATACGTATTTGTCACAGGTGGAGTTGTATCAGGTCTTGGTAAAGGAATTACAGCCGCTTCTCTTGGACGCTTACTAAAAGCAAGAGGGTATCATGTAACAAGTCAGAAATTTGATCCATATATCAACATTGATCCAGGAACAATGAATCCAATTCAACATGGAGAGGTATTTGTAACGGATGATGGAGCAGAGACAGACTTGGATTTAGGACATTATGAAAGGTTTATCGATGAAAGCTTAAATAAAAAGTCTAATGTTACAACAGGAAAGGTTTACTGGAGTATTTTAAATAAAGAACGTCGTGGAGATTATGGAGGAAATACGGTACAGGTAATCCCTCATGTAACTAACGAGATTAAGAGCCGTTTCTACCGCAATGAAGAGGCAACAGAACAAGAAGTAGCAATTATTGAAATTGGTGGAACTGTTGGAGATATTGAAAGTCAGCCATTTCTAGAGGCGTTGCGTCAATTCCAACATGAAGTTGGGCATGAAAACTGTATTTTGATTCATGTAACATTAATTCCATATTTAAAGAGTTCAGGAGAGTTGAAGACAAAGCCAACTCAGGCAAGTGTTAAAGATTTGCAGGGAATGGGAATTCAGCCGGATATTTTAGTATGTCGTTCTGACTATCCATTAGATGATGGAATTAAGAGAAAGATTGCTCAGTTCTGTAATGTAGATAAAGAGCGTGTTATTGAGAACTTAGATGCAGAAGTTTTATATGAAGTTCCTCTTATGATGGAGCGAGAGCATTTAGCTCATGAAGCATGTGCATGTCTTAAGCTTCCATGTCCAGAGCCAGATTTAGCTGATTGGAAGAAGATGATTGAGAATTGGAAGAATCCAAAGCATAAAGTAGACATTGCATTAGTAGGAAAGTATGTATCACTCCACGATGCTTATATTAGTGTTGTTGAGTCTTTAGAACATGCAGGAGTTGCTAACTCAGCAGATGTTCAAATTCATTGGATTGATTCAGAACGTGTAAGCAGCTTCAATGTAGATGAAATATTCAAAGATATGGATGGAATTATTGTTCCTGGTGGATTTGGAGATCGTGGAATTGAAGGTATGATTTGTTCTATTAAGTATGCAAGAGAGAATAAGATTCCATATTTAGGAATTTGTTTAGGAATGCAGCTTACCATTGTAGAATTTGGACGAAATGTATTAGGATATGCAGATGCCCATAGTATTGAATTTAATGCTGAGACAGAACATCCTGTGATTAATATTATGGCAGACCAAGATGGAGTCACAGATATTGGTGGAACTTTAAGATTAGGTTCATATCCATGTGTATTGACCAAGGGTTCTAAGGCAGAGGCATTGTATGGCACTCATGAAATTACTGAAAGACATCGTCATCGTTATGAAGTAAACAATGAATATCGCGAGGACTTACAGGAAAATGGAATGATGTTGTCAGGATGTTCACCAGATGGAAGAATTGTTGAGATGGTAGAGATTCCAGCACATCCATGGTTTGTTGCAACACAGGCACATCCAGAATTTAAATCAAGACCAAATAAAGCACATCCATTGTTTAGAGGATTTATTGAGGCTTCATTGAATATAAAACACTAATATAATGTGAACAAGATAAAGGGGCGGGGGCATTGTAGGACACAGTGTCCCCGATTTTTAATAAAAATAAGAAAAATGTAAGAAAGATTTTTTGCTGATTTACTTTATTCGTAGTAATATAAAATAAAGTAAATAAGACTAAGAATGGAAGGGACTAGAAAATGAATCAAGTTTATACAAAGCATAAAACGTTATATACATTTATGATAGTTGTAACGACATTGATATCTGTGTATGCTATTTTATATGAGGTAAAGGGAGCTAGATGGACAACCTTGCTTTTGTATGGTACAGTGGGATATTTACTGTATCAAACGTATCGAAAGAATTATGAGAAGCGAATGTGGATTATTTGTGGTGGCGTTGGACTATTTCTTGCTGTATGGCAGGTGCTTGGAAGAAGTTACAAATTGAAAAGCAGTTGGATTCTCGTGTTAGGGAGTAAATCACATTTTCTTAAAAGTATAGAATTATGTTTTGGGTATATGGCAATATTTACAGCAGTGCTGCTTCTATTATATACGGTAGGGATTCCAAAGATGAAAGCAATCAAAGGAAGGGAACTTCCAGTTTTGACTTGTAATAAGAAGACTATTTTCTTTGTAATGGCTGTGCTGTTGCTTGCGTGGATACCATATATTAAGACGGCATATCCTGCAACATTGTCCAATGACTCTGTAGACCAATTGATGCAGATTATGGGAAATGCAGCATATAGTCGAACTTTTGATAATACAATTCCAATAAACCCAAGTGTAGTCTTGAACAATCACCATCCCGCACTGTATACGATGTTTATTGGTATATTCATAAAATTTGGAGAAAATGCTTTAGGAAGCATTCCCTTTGGAGTATTTCTTCATATGATAACCCAGTGCATAATCATGGCGGGAATATTTACATTTTCTATCTGGTATATGGCAAAAGAAAAGATATCCATATATTTTAGAGGACTTGCCCTTGTATTTTTTGCGGCTTTTCCAGTGGTTCCAGAGTATTGTGTAACGATAACAAAAGATACCTTATATTCAGGATTTATTTTGTTATTTACCATTGCTGTATATGATTTAATCAAACATCCAGAGAATATTATGAAAAGCAGAGGAAAACAAATTGGACTAGGGGTTCTCTTGTTTCTTATTTTTGCAATTCAGAATAAGGGAATGTATATTGCAATTCCAATCTTGATATTACTTCTTATAGTGTTAAAGGAATATCGCAAGAAATTAGTAATTATGTTTATGGTTCCCGTGTTGTTCTTTTCAATTGTAATAACGAAGATTTTATTTCCAGCACTTGAGATTACTCCAGGAAGCAAAAGAGAAATGTTGTCTGTGCCAATTCAGCAGACTGCACGATACTGTCATTATTATGCTAATGATTTATCAAAGAAAGAAGAAAAAGCATTAGTGAATATGTTTGGAATAACACCAGAGAATATTGGTAAATTATATAACGTAGATTTTTCGGATCCAGTTAAGAATCGCGTAAAACCAGATTTGCAGACATCTGATATAAAAGAGTATCTTGGAAGCTGGATATCTATGGGACTAAAACATCCAGGAACATATATTGAAGCAACATTAAATTCTAATTATACTTTATTTTACTTTGATACAAAACGAAAGATATATTATCATGGAATTGGATATGAGAATCCATATGTAAAGTTGAGTCATACATTACAGAAGAAGGTAAATCTACAGTTTGAAAATATGAAAAAATTGAAAAAGAGATCTTACATCTCATGTCTGTTCTCAGTCGGATTTTATGTATGGCTTTTGGGAATCAGTTTTTTCTATTATATCTCTAAGAAGAAAGGGAAAGAATCAATTCCTTACTGTATCAACTTGTTAAACGTGGCGTTGGTTATATTAGGACCAGTTGTATACATGAGGTATGCACTTCCAATTCTTGTGTGTGCACCGTTTTATATTGGAAGTATTGCTAGGGAGTCACAAATAGAAGTTGCCAAATGATGGATTTAATTATATAATTAGTAAGAGTGAAATTAGCATGATGAAAGGAACAATATGGATAAAATAGCAGTTTTAATACCTTGTTATAACGAGAGTAAAACTATTGAAAAGGTAGTGAATGATTGGAAGAAGGATTTATCAGAGGCAGTCATCTATGTATATGATAACAACTCAACGGATGGGACAGATGAGATTGCAAGAAAAGCAGGTGCAGAGGTTCGTTACGAATACCAACAGGGAAAAGGAAATGTAATCCGAAGAATGTTCCGCGAGGTGGATGCTGAGTGTTACATTATGATTGATGGGGATGACACTTATCCATCTAAGTTTGGACGTGAGATGGCGGACAAGATATTAGATAGAAAAGTTGATATGGTTGTAGGAGACCGCTTGTCATCGACTTATTTTGAAGAGAACAAAAGACCATTTCATAATTTGGGGAACAGTATTGTAAGAGGAAGTATTAACCGATTATTTAAAAGTAATATTCGTGATATTATGACTGGATATCGAGCATTTAGCTATGAATTTGTAAAGACGTTTCCTGTTTTATCAAAAGGATTTGAGATTGAGACAGAGATGAGCATTCATGCTGTGGACAAGAACTTATTTGTGGAGAATGTGATTATTGATTATCGCGATCGACCAGAAGGAAGTGAATCTAAGTTGAATACATATTCAGATGGATTCAAGGTATTAAAGACGATTATGAGACTCTATCGCAATTATAAACCTATGGGATTCTTTGGATGGTTAGCAGCGATTCTTCTAGTGATATCGGCAGTGTTGTTTGTACCAATTTTTGTGAAGTTTGTAAATACAGGATTAGTACCGAACTTTCCTACGTTGATTGTAAGCGGATTTATCGCATTAGCAGCAATCCAATCGTTATTTGCGGGACTTATTCTAAGCAATATTGTACAAAAGAACCGACAGGATTTTGAACAACAATTTATTCATTTAAAAAAATAGAAATAAAAAAGATATCCACATCAAACTGGATATCTTTTTCGCTATTATGATTGTTCTTCCTCGTCTTCTTCGTCTTGTTGATCCGTTGCTTTGAAAACTAGAAACTTACTAATAAAATAGTTGACTACAACGACAATAAACTGTGTTTCTAGCTTGGCAAGCCATTTACTTTGATGAATAATCTCGACACAAAGAGATACACCACCAACTTCAATTACCATCGTAGAAAGTCTTCCAATAACAAAACGGTAAAACTCTACCCATACTTCGTGGAAGCTATTACAGGATGACATAAATACAAACAGTTTATTTACAAAAAATGCAAAGACAATAGCACATGCAACTGATATAATATTACTTAGGGTATAGTTCATATGTCCTATGTATACTAAGGCATTGAAGATTATCAGGTTTACCAATGTGCTTAATACACCAAAGAATAGATAGCGCATGGCACGATTGTTCCAAAGTTTTTTAATTAAATTTATCATAGATTTTATTCTCCTTATAACTTTAACAATCATAATATAAAAATGAATATTTTTCAACAAATTCAACAAAATAACTTAAAAAGGGTGGCAGCATGTTTACTACGCATAAAAGACAAAAATATTACTTATTATATACCGGAATTTTTCTACTTCTTATCTTTGTAGCATTTCTTCCATTTATTATTGAAAACAAGACTTTCATATGGGGGACAGGAGTAGAAGACGGATTGAGCCAACATTTCTCTGCGTTGGTTTATTGGGGACAGTATTTAAGAAGGTTTGCGGGAAATGTAGTTCAAGGGAAATTCTATCTTCCTATGTGGAATATGAATTTAGGGTATGGAGCAGATATTTTGCAAACTTTGAATTACTATGCCATTGGTGATCCGCTGAATCTAGTTTATGGACTAGTGCCAACAAAGTATATGGAGTACGCATATGATATTATGATTTTGCTAAGAATGTATTTGGCAGGATTTTGCTTTATGCTTTATACGAAGAAGATGAAACTTCACGATTATTCTTCTATATTAGGAGCTATTGTGTATGTATTCTGTGGGTTCGTATTTCATTTGGGAATTAGACATCCATTTTTCTTAAATCCAATGATTTATTATCCCTTATTTTGTCTTGGAATTGAGAAAATATATCGAAAAGAGAAACCATATTTATTTATTGGTGTGACAGCAGTTGCAGCCATTAGCAATTTTTATTTTCTATATATGCTCACAATCCTTGCTGTTTTATATGCATGGATTCGGTTTTATTATTATGAGACAGAACATAGAATCAAGGCATTTGGAAAGACAATATTTAAATTTGGATCATACTATATGATTGGAATATGTATGTCAGCAGTGATACTTCTTCCGTCAATTTTAGGCTTTCTTGGAAATGGAAGAGGAACAGGTGGAGTTAAGATTACAAGTTTACTTGCGTATCCAGTAAGGTTTTATGTGATGCTGGCAGAAAATATGATTGCGTATGGAAATAGTGGTCATAACACCAACGCAGGATTTATTCCAATTGCAGGAATTGCAATCGCACTGCTCCTTTCTTCGGAACGAATGAGACATAAACGTTATAAGATTGCGGTACTGGGGTGTTTGTTCGCCCTGTGCTGTCCATTGATTGGCTATGTTTTAAATGGAATGTCATATGCCTCTAATCGATGGGGATTTGCCTTTGGATTTTTTGTTGCTGTGCTGGTGGCAGAGATGTATCCATGGTTTTTTGTTATGACGAAAAAGCAATTACTTCGGATTCTTGCAATTATAGTATTTTATATAGGAATTATTATATTTGGAGAATTTTATAATACAATGTTCAGCAATCCCGGTGCTTTTGTGGCAGGAGGATTATTGTTCCTATTTTACTTGCTATTTGTGGTATTTCAATGGAAAGGAATTCACTATAAGAATCATATGGTACGAATTCTTGTTATGGTTTTGGTAATTGCAGGAGTTGGAATTCATGGATATTATCGATTCAGTCCAGGCCAGGGAGATTATGTATCTGATTTTATTACAAGGGGAAAAGCAGTCAGTACATTAAAAAGCAAATCATGTCAGGTGCTAAAAGATGTGAAGGATAATGGGTTATATAGAGTTCATGGAGAATCCCAGTCATATAAAAATTATGGAATCTTAAATGAGCTGAATACAATTTCAGGATATTACAGTATTTTGGATGGAAATGTAGCAGAGAGTTTGAAAAGTTATCAGACTCTGGGTATGCAGTACGCTGATAAATTTAAAGGACTAGATGGAAGAACTGGACTTTTAAGTTTGGCAGGTGTGAAGTATATGTCAGTAGATACAGAGGATAAAAGTGCAATTCCAGATGGATTTACAAAGGTGGAGGAAAAGGATGGCGTTGCATTGTACCGTAATCCTTATGCACTGCCATTTGGGTACACCTATAGTAAATATATTCGAGAGAAACAGTATGAGGCTTTAAATGGAGTAGGACGAGAACAGTCCATGCTTCAGTATGGAGTGGTGGAGGATAATATATCTTCTTTATCTCAAGGCTCTGTGTCAGAAGGGGTAAATGTCGAGACTTTAATCTTTTCTCAGAAACATATTCGGACGAAAAAATCGAAAATGAAAAGTACAGTTCACATTCCAAAACATAAAGGACAGACGGCATACTTGTATTTTCATAATTTGAAATTTACCCATATAAAAGCAGGGAAGAAGATGGAATGGCTAGAAGGAAGTGGAGCGACAAAGGGAATTGTTGTGACACAAAATGGGGTCAGTCGTAATATTTATATTCAAGGAGAAGACAGCCCATATAATTTTGGACGAGATGATTATATGATTCCAGTAGAGGAAGGAACTGTTACATTAGAATATTTATCAAAAGGTGACTATAATATTGATGCTCTAAGAATCGTAATGACTGATTCTAAGAGAACAAAAGAGTATCTTGCGGCAAGAAAGATGAATTCTTTAAAGAACATAAAATACAAGGACAATCATTTTTCTGGGGATATTACTGTAAATAAACCAAAGCTTCTTTGTATTACCATTCCTTATGGAAAAGGATGGAGTGCAAAGGTAGACGGTAAGGAGACAAAGATATTAAAAACCAACGGAATGTATATGGGAGTGGTTTTGGAAAAAGGAAGCCATAAGATACAACTTCATTATGAAACTCCAGGAATTAGACTTGGTTTTATCATAAGTATGATAGGATTTATAATATTTGGACTTGTGGTGTGGATGCAGCATAAAAGAAGAGGTTTTGAGTAAAATCAAACCCCTTCTTTTATTTTTTTTGAAAAATAGATTCATTAAGGGTTGACAAAAGAGTTAAATGTGTATAAAATGTGAATTAGTTGTTACAGAAATGTTACAAAGTTTAAGAAAATAATAACAAAAAGAGTGATACATAAATGTATCTAGAATAGAAATGAGGAAAGTATGAAATTATTAAAGTTAAAGAAAGTAAAATTATTAGTCCTGACCATGATGTTTATGTTAATTGCAGGCTTCACATTTACAGGATCTACATCAACACAAGCAAAGGCAAAGAAGGTAACATACCTTGGAAAGTATAAGCTAACGGCTTATTGCGGATGCCGAAGCTGTAGTGGAGGATGGGGAAACAGAACTGCATCAGGAAAGAAAGCAAAAGCTGGAAGAACCATCGCAGTTGATAAAAGAAAAATCAAGTTAGGAACCAAGGTTAAGATTAAAGGAAAAACATATGTGGCAGAAGATGTAGGTGGAGGAGTAAAAGGAAAGCATATTGACATTTACTTTACATCACATAAAAAGGTTAAAAAGTTTGGACGTAAAAACAATATTAAAGTATACAAAATTAAGAAATAAATAAGGAGGAGAGTGCAATTTTGGAAACAAACCAGGTTGCTCTCTTTTTTCCTATATGATAAAATGTAAGCAATTGTGAAAAAAGTTACGAAAAGAATAAGCCCATTAAAGGAGGCAAAAACATATGAAGATTCTATTAGCAGGTGGAGCAGGATATATTGGTTCTCATACAGCAACGGAGCTGCTTTGTGCAGGACATGAAGTGGTTATTTTAGATAATTACAGCAATAGCTGCCCGGAATCAACAAAGAGAGTAGAAGAGATTACTGGAAAGACAATTGTTTCTTACGAGGGAGACATTAAAGACCACAGTGTTGTGGCTAAGGTTTTCTCTGAACATAAGATTGACTGTGTGATTCATTTTGCCGGATTAAAGGCAGTGGGGGAATCCGTTGAGAAACCATTGATGTATTATCGCAATAACATCGATACTACTTTGACCCTATTAGAATGTATGAAAGAAGCAGGGGTACATCAGTTTGTATTCTCATCTTCAGCAACTGTTTATGGAGAAGACAATGCAGTTCCTAATATTGAGACAATGAAGAGAGGAACCTGCTCGAATCCTTATGGATGGACAAAAGTGATGATGGAACAGATTTTAGAAGATACAGCAAAAGCTGATTCAGAATTAAAAGTTGTACTTCTTCGTTATTTTAATCCAATCGGTGCTCATGAATCAGGGAAAATTGGGGAAGATCCACAGGGAATTCCAAACAACTTAATGCCATATCTTTCTCAAGTAGCAGTGGGACGAAGAGAGAAGCTTACTATCTTTGGAAATGATTATGATACACCAGATGGAACATGCAGACGTGACTATATTCATGTTATGGATTTAGCCAACGCTCATTTGAAAGCGGTAGAATATGCGAATAAAGCACAGGCAGGGGTTGAGATTATCAATCTTGGAACAGGCGTGCCTTATAGTGTGTTAGATATGGTCAAAGCATTTGAAAAGGTAAATAATATTAAATTAAACTATGAATTCGGGTCACGACGTGATGGAGATTTGCAGGATTGCTGGGCCAATGCAGATAAGGCAGCAAAGATTCTTGGATGGAGTGCAAAGCGCAATCTTGAAGATATGTGTAAAGATACATGGAATTGGCAGAAACATAATCCAAATGGATATCGATAGAAATACAAAGGGGTGCATAAAATGAAGTACAAAAAACTAAAGCTCATATTCAGTTTATTGTGTATGATTATGCTGGGAACTGGGGTCAATCCAGTACACGCGGCTTCTGTATCGAAGATTAAGTGGTCAAATGTGTCGTCAAAAAAGACATTGTATCGTGGAAATTCAAAGAAATTTACAGTTAAGATTACACCAAGTTCTGCATCAAAGGCAAAGCTAGTCTGGTCTTCAAGCAATAAGTCAGTTGCGTCAGTTTCATCTTACGGAACTGTAAAACCAAAGAAAAATGGGACAACCTATATTACTTGTAAGGTGAAATCAAAACCAAGCAAGAAAGTGACATGTAAAGTCAAAGTGAAAACACAATATGCAAAAAGTGTTACAGTACCATCGAGCAAGATATCTCTTCAAAAAGGAAAGACTGTTACAGTGAAGGGAACGGTATCGCCATCTTATACATATAATAAGGGGTTAAAGTACACCACAAGCAATAGTAAGATAGCTACAGTAAGTTCAAGTGGTAAAGTTACTGGAAAAGGATACGGAACAGCAACAATTAAACTTACAACGAAAGATGGATCTAAGAAAACCAAATCTTATAAAGTTCAAGTGGTAAAGCGAATCTATTCAACAAGCACAAAGTTTATTGCCCATAGGGGACTAAGTGCTTATGCACCAGAAAATACAATCAAAGCGTATGAACTTGCGGGAGCAGCAGGATTCTGGGGTGCAGAGACAGATGTTAGAAGAACAAGTGATGGACACTTTATCTTGTTACATGATGAGACATTTAAGAGAACTTGTGGGGTTGACAAAAAACCAGAGAACATGACGTTGGAAGAAGTGAAAAAGTTAAAGATTAAATCTGGAAATGGATATAGTAAATATAAGAATTATGCATCAGCAACTACAGTACCAACATTAGAGGAATATCTAAACACATGTAAGAAATATAATATGGTTCCAGTGATTGAGATTAAGATGGAGTATACTAACGATGGAACTCAGACTTATGATCAGATGCAGGAAATGGTAAAAGGCGATATGCAGAAGTTACATGATACAACAAAGTCTATTATGGGAACTTCCCAATATAAATATATTGCATATGATTTAGAAACATTAATACAATTAAATGGTGTTGTAAAAGCAGAAAAATTACCAAATGTAACCATGGAACATGTTGTATCTTACACATCTACGGGATATATTAGTTTCTACAAGAATCGAGATATTGGTTTGGATTGTAAGTATAACAACTTATCAACATCGTTATTAAAGCAGTTTAAATCGTCAGGGGTGGCTACCAATGTATGGACTATTGATGACGCTGCCGATGTATGGACATATATTAATGCCGGAGTAAATAATATTACGACTAACACAAAGTTTTGGTAATATATAAAATCAAAAGCAGAAAAAGAGAATCAATAGAAATAAGCCGGTTGACTTTATTGGGTTGACTGGCTTTCAAAAATGTTATAGAAGTAGGAGAATATTATGAAGCAATATGATTATTTAGTTGTTGGATCAGGGCTATATGGAGCTGTATTTGCAAGAGAAGCAAAAAGGGCAGGAAAGAAAGTGTTAGTAATTGATAGACGTCCCAATATTGCAGGAAATATCTTTACAGAAGAGATAGAAGAAATTAATGTACACAAATATGGGGCACATATTTTCCATACAAACAATAAAAAGGTATGGAATTATATTACTCAATTTGCAGAATTTAATCGATTTACGAATTCTCCAGTTGCAAACTACAAGGGAGAATTATATTCTTTGCCATTTAATATGTACACATTTAATAAGATGTGGGGAGTAGTGACACCAAAAGAGGCAAAGGAAAAGATTGAGGAGCAAAAGAAGGCAGCAGGAATTTTAGAGCCTAAAAATCTAGAAGAGCAGGCAATTAGTCTGGTAGGAACAGATATTTATGAAAAATTAATTAAGGGATATACAGAAAAGCAATGGGGAAGACCTTGTGATCAACTGCCAGCATTTATTATTAAAAGACTTCCAGTTCGATTGACCTTTGATAACAATTATTTTAATGCATTGTATCAGGGAATTCCAATGGGTGGATATACGAAAATGATAGAACATATGCTAGATGGAATTGAAGTTCAAACAGGTGTTGATTACCTTGAGAAAAAAGATGAGTTGGACAAGATGGCTGACAAGGTTATATATACTGGTGCCATTGATGAATATTTTAATTATAAACTAGGTGAGTTAGAATATCGTTCTGTCCGATTTGAGACAGAAGTTTTAGATGAACCTAATTTTCAGGGGAATGCGGCGGTGAACTATACAGATGCAGAAACACCATGGACGCGTATCATTGAACATAAATGGTTTGAGTTTGGAACACAGCCAAAGACGGTTATTAGCCGAGAGTATAGTTCCGAGTGGAAACTTGGTGATGAGCCATATTACCCAGTGAATGATGAAAAAAATGGAAAACTGTATGAGAAATATAAGGAATTGGCTCAAAAGGAAAAGAATATTATCTTTGGTGGAAGATTAGGTGAATATAAGTATTATGACATGGATGCAGTGATTGCATCTGCATTGGAGATGAGTAAGAATGAGTTGTAAGTACAGAAAAAAGTTAGTGTATGCCGTGAGCTTTTTAATAATTCTAGCATTTTGTATAACTTTGAATGTAAATGATTTTACACTTTCAACTTGTAAAATAAAATTACCTGAGCAACAATATACATTTATATTACGAAATCATTGGGCATTTATTTTAAAGAAAATTTCTAGTGGTTTTTTGAAAGAGAATGTAAAATGCGTAATTTTATATCCTGTTGTAAGATATTTTGTGGATAAAGTCTTTTCTATGGAATATAAGGGGAACAAATATCTGATTGCTTTTTTTTCAGGACTTATTTCATCTTTATATGTTTTAGGTTATAGCTTTTCAATGCAAAATAATTGGAATTTGGTATTTGGTGATATAGCAAATAGAGTTTTAAGTTTTCTTGTATGGATAGGTTTCGCATTATTATTATATTTAGTAATGAAATATTTCTTGATAAAACTGGAGAATGTTCAGTTGATTTCTGAAGAGGAAGATAAAAAATTTTTTTTTGAAAAACGTTGGACAAAGCACCAAAGAATAATAGGAAAAGCAATAATTCTTTTTTTGTGCTGGGTACCATATATGATTATTTTATATCCTTGTTCTGCATCTTTTGATACAAAGGATCAAATGGCACAAATAAAAAATATATTTGCGAATTCTTGGTCTAGTCATTACGTTAAACTATTGTGGCCATCTGAAACTATTATGAACAATCATCATCCCTTTGCCCACACGATGATAATTAAAGGAACCATGGCCGTAGGTAAATTTTTGGGTTCATATAATATTGGATTTTTTCTACTTGTGATAATACAAGGAATCGCGTTGGCACTGACACTATCTTATGTAATTGAGTGGTTACATCAAAAAAAATGTGCAAAAAAGATGTGTAACATTATTTTTCTTGTATTTTGTATTAGCCCAATTTATGGATTGTTTGTAACGCAGGTTTTTAAAGATACATGGTTTACGATTGCGCTGATATGGGTGTGTGTACTTTGTTATGATATGGTGATGGAGACAGGAAATTTTTTCAGTCATAAATTAAATATGATATTGTTTGTGATTACGTCAATTTTTATGGGATTAATGAGAAATAATGGACTGTATATGTTAGTGATGTCAGCACCTATTATTATAATTAGTTTAAAAAAATATTGGAAAAAAACATTGTTAGTGTTTTTAATTCCAATCATTTTTTTAGGGATAGTTTATCCCAAAATTATTTTACCGGCGTGTAAAGTTTCTCCGGGGAGTTATAGAGAAATGCTGTCAATACCAACTCAGCAAACAGCTAGATATCTTATAAAACATAAGAAAAGTATTCAAAAGAATGAAAAAGACATGTTAAAGAAAATGTATGTGGATAATAAACTACTTGATAAAATTTCTGATGTGGATAATAATCTACTTGATAAAATTTCTGATGTGTATAACCCTAGATTATCAGATCCAGTTAGGTTAAGATTTAACATTAATGCGTCAAAAAACACACAGCATGAGTATTGGAAGTTTTGGTTGAAGGGATTAAAAAAAGATCCGCTTACATATATTCAGGCAACATTAAATAATACATATCAGTTTTTTTATCCAGACACATCGAATGCATTATATTTTAATGGAATTACATGGAGGGGAAAAAATATTAGCTTCTATGGATTAGAAAATCCAAACAGTTTAGAATTTGAAAGAAATATTCTGCAGAACAGTTTTCGTATGTTTCAATCAATACCGCTTGTGAATGCAATAATGAATATGGGTTTCTATATGTGGATTTTTTTGTTTATTTGTTGTTATTGCATAAATTCAAAAAAGTGTAAAATATTGCTGCCGTTTAGTATGGCAATTGTAAATATGATTATTTGCTTTGCAGGTCCAATTGCATCTACAAGATATGGATATTATTTGATTATATTAGTACCAATTATGCTTGTATTATGTTCCAAAAAAGAAATACAGAATATTTACTAATTTTAGAATTACATAGGAGGAATGATGAAAAAAATATTTTCAACGGATCGCACACTAGTTGTAAAAGGAGTTGCAATATTACTATTGCTATTGCACCATATTTCTGGTGCATATTTTAGGCAGAATGCTTGGATATTTAAAATTGGTTTTGTTGCAAAAGTATGTGTTTGTATCTTTTTTATTTTAAGTGGTTATGGATTGGCAGCAAGTTATGAAAATAAAAAAAACAAAGGAGCTGGCGATAGAATTACCTTTGTTTTAATGCATTTAAAGAAAGTAATGCTAAAATTTTGGACTATTTATCTTATTTTCCTTCCTATTAATATCTTTTACGCAGGAAGATCTTTGGGAGAAATATACGGACCTAAAAGATGGGATTATATGTTGATTGATTTTTTTGGGTTGAATCATATATTTAAAACTCCAAGTATGACAGGTACATGGTGGTATATGGGAGCGATGATTGTATTGTATCTTTTGTTTCCTTATTTGATTTATTTTATGGATAAAAGCAAAGTCAAATTTTTTTGTGTGAATCTAGTGATTGCAATTTGTGTGGGATTCGCATGGCATTTATCAATACAAGGAACCAATCCAATATTATTTTATTTATTTCCATTTTCAATGGGAATGATTTTGTATCAGACAGATCTATTAAATCGTGTCTTGGAAATGATGAAAAATAGTTTATTTCTATTGATTCTTGATGTGATACTAATTGTAATTTTAGGAATATTGCGTTGGAAGATTGGAAATGAGATTGACACGTTATTTGGTATCGCAATTATTTTGTTAATTGCGAGAGTAATACCAATAAAAGGGATTCTTTATAGGATGTTAAGTATGATTGGTAAATATTCTGGAGAAATATTTATGTTACACTCTTTTGTGTATGCTTGGTGTTTTAAAAAATATGTTATGATATTTCACAATATATTTACAGCGATTATATTAACAGTAATTTATAGTTTGATATTCGCTGTTGTTGTAGAGAAGATAGAAAAAATATTAAAAGAGAGAATAAAATGAAAGTGCTTGAAAATATAAAGGATGGGAAGATTGATGGATAAGATAGGACGAGATTCGAAACAAATGATTGAGGTTATAATGGTGACGTTTTTTAAAATATATTTTTTAATATATTTGTTTATTCCAGTAATTTGCTCTTCGTTTAGCTATGTTGCATATTACCCCGAGTTTATTTTGGCTAATGTAGTGCTTTTTGTTTTCGGAATGATATATATTTTGTGGCTTGTATACAATAGAGAGTTTACTAAAAGGAACTTTATAATTGCAACAATTCTAATTGTCAGTATTGTTGGATATTCAATATTTTATATTCAAAATATGCATGTAATTAAATGGAATCACGAATTAAAAAATGTCATATTATCATTTTCAATAGTTGTACTGCTTTTAATTGGAAAAAACGAAAACTGGATTGAAAAAAGGAAAATAATTCAATTTACGACTGCTTGTATACTAATATCCAATATAGTTGGAATCATAATTTATAAGGCTGGGTATATGTCGATTTGGTTTCTTAATTGGAAATTGCAAACAGACACACTGGAGTCTGGAAAAAATTATTTTGGAGAATACAGATTTAACTGGCTGTATTTTCATAAAAGTGAATATGCATTAATGGTATTATTGTTTTTAGCATTTTTATTGATTAATTCGGAGCGATTTTTTGAAAAAAAACTAAGGGGAACAATTGTCTTTGCTTTGGGAATATGTGTTTTGATATATAGTTTATATATTTCTCATGTTAATACATCAATCGTTGGTGGAATTCTTATGATAGTTGGAAAAACTGTTTATGAGATGTATTTAAGATGCAAAAAGTCCTCATTGTGGATAAAAACAATAATTTCTATATGTTCATTGGCTGTGATAGGAAGTAGTGCAAGAATGATACTTGAAAAAATAGCACGTGAACGAAATTTGTCAACGTTAGGATCTAGGAGTGAGATTTGGAAGGCTTCGATTAAGGTGTTAAAAGAAAATTATTTAGGAATTGGAACTGCTTATAACAATGGATATCGTATTCCAATCGTAGGTGCATTTACAGTAAATAATGCACATAATGTTTTTTTGAATGAGATGCTAAGATTTTCCGTGCCTGTAGGTGTTTGTTTTACAATTGCATTTGTTGCCATTATTGTAATTTCGTTAGTGAGAAATTTCAATATTTTTACAGTTTCTATTTGGGTTGCGCTACTTGCGGCCATGAATATGGATTACTGTATGTTGCCACAAGAACTATCAATGGTCCTAATTATGTTATATTTAATCTTTTTTTACCCCAAGGGTAAGAAAGTCCGAAATTAGGTTTTCTAAAGGAAGTATTGTGGAAGCAATGTCAATCCTATGCAGCAGGTGGCAAGAAATGTGAAATATCATAAGAAGGATATATCAAAGAAAGATGAACAACGGATTCGCAGGATTTTGCACTATGATACTTTAGGTAAGGATTATAATCCTGATTTGTCAGATCCTATTAAAAGTTATGTCTCATATTCTGTTATGGGTGCTGTAAAAAATATTTCAGGAGATGATGTAAAAGAGTTTATGATTGCATGGAGTCATGGATTGAAGCAACTTTGGCAAACACATGAAATTATTATTTCCTTAATACGACAGATGATTTGGGAAGTGAAGGGTATTATCGAATATCGCCTATTAACAAGCTGAAAAAAATTATGATTTTTTCACCAAAACCATTAACAAAGGCAGCAGATTGTTTGGAGGGTTTTTGGATGATAATTAAAAAGTTGCCAGGGATTGATTTACTATTTTCGACTGGATTTTATACTTGGATAGTGCTAATAATGATGATGTTTCATGTTAGCAAAAGAGATTTCAAAGGAATTGTTATTTATATTCCTTGTCTTATGGTAGTGGCGTCTTGTGTTTTATCTCCACAGAATGGGAATGTAAGATATATGAAACCGGTGATGCTTGTAATATGGATTGTTGTAGCGGCAGGAATAGGTTATTTAGAGAAGAACAAAATTACTCAAAATGATTGAAAAGTTCGTGTAATATGAGATAATGAGAATAAGTATAAATATGAAGGTTAAGAGGGGGAATTTTGTATGAATAGATATTTAAAACGAATGATAATTGTTTTTGGGGTATTGAGCTGTTATTTGGGAGTGGTGAAAATAAATACAATTTATGCTGCAGAAAGAACAGTAAACAGCAGTATGACAACTGCACAAATTCAATCAGTGCTTGATACAAACAAAAGTAATAGTAACCAGACATTGACAGTTAAATTTGAAGGTGGAAATTATTGTTTGGATGCAACACTATTTGTCTATTCTAATACAGTAGTAAAAGCTGATAGTAATGCAGTTTTTAAATTAGAATCTAACACATATAAAACAATGATTGGATCAAGGAATTTTCAAGAGGGAACAGACAATTATGACAAAGGGGGATATGTAAACGAGAGTAATATTACCATTGACGGGGGGAAATGGGATGGCAATGGGAAATCGGGAGAGATGGTTCGGTTTATTCATGGGACTAATATCACTGTTAAGAACATGGAAGTTTATAATATAGGTGAAGGCGGACATTTAATCACTTTTGCAGGGGTAAAAGATGGCTGGATTGAAAACTGTAAACTTCATGGATATCTCGGGAAAGAGAAAAAGGAAGCAATTCATTTAGATATTGTGCATGATGGAAGTATGGTTCCAGGGACAGATAAATATGATGATGCTACAAATCAAAATATTATAATTACAGGGAATACAGTATATGATTATCCAAGGGCAGTTGGTTCCCATGCAGCGGTAGATGGAGTTTATCAAAGAAATATACAAGTGAATAATAATAGATTTTATAACTTATCAGAAGAAGCAGTAAAATTTTATGGATTTAAAGACAGTTCAGTTACAAATAATTCAATAACTAATGTTGGTATAGGGGTGAGGGTTTATACGTATTTAGAAGGTACAACATATGTAAATCCATTGTCCTCAACAAAAAAAGAAGCACAACCCTCAAGATACAATATTAATGTTCAAGGGAATGTCATTCAAAATTGTTCTCAGTACGGAATTCAAACAAGAGGATTGAACAGTAGGATTATGAGAGGAGTAACAATAAAAGGTAACAAAATATCTTCAACGGCTGGTACAGGAATTATGATGTATAATTATACATCAAACTGTACGGTATCAGAAAATACAATATCTAATGCAGGAAATCAGGGTGTAGGAGTATACTATGCTTCGAACGGAAATACTATTTTAAATAATACGATTAGTGATTCGAAAGTTTATGGAGTATATTTAGGTGGTACAGGAAATACAACAATAAAGAGTAATAATATTTCTAGGTCAAAAAATCATGGGATTTGTATGGGGAATAATTCTCATAGTACGCTGATTCAATCAAATAAGATTGTATCCTCTGGAGGGAATGGAACAAGTATTAATGGGAGTAAAAATGTAATTGTAAGAAGCAACCAGATTACGTCCTCTAAGAATACAGGTGTTGCATTAAATAGTAAATGTGAATATGCCTATGTGGCATATAATACAATAAATGGGGCGAAAAATAAGGGGATTGCAGTTTATTCAGGTGGAACAAAAGCAAAGATTAATGGAAATTCTTTGAAAAATGTATCAGGTGTAGGAATATATGTTCAAAAATGTTCAAAACCAAAAGTATATAATAATACAATACAGTTGGTAGGAAAGAATCCAATAACAATTGATAAATGTAAAAGTGCAAACATCTCAACACTTAAAAATGAGGTGGGGAAAATAACTCGAAAAACAAAGAAGATTCTAGGAAAATCAACGAAAAAAGGGAAAGTATATATTATAATTTCAAAGAAAAAATATGTAGTTAAGGCGGATAAAAAGGGAAAATTTAAGAAAAATATTAAAAAACAAAAAAAGGGAACGAAAATATACTTTTCATTTAAAGATGGCGGAGAAAATAAAACATATAAGACAGTGTCGGTTAAATAGAAGAAAGAAAATATGAAATATAACGTAGAGGAGTAATAACTATGTCTCAGAATAAAATAGATAGAGTAAAGAATATTTATCATCATGTTCAAGCAAATCGAACAAAGAATCAAAATGCAATTCGGCGAAATAAGTATGCAGAATTCTATAAAAAGTGCAAAGTGAAACATATTGTACTGTATGAAGCTTTTGCAGGGAGAGGCATGTTATGTAATCCTTTTGCACTTTTTCAAGCGTTTATGAAAAGAGAGGATTTTAACAAATATGAACATGTGTGGGCTATTTTTGACATGGAAGATAACCAACACCTTTTAGAAAAGTATAAGAATATGCCAAATGTACGATTTGTTGAGGTTGATTCTGATGAATATTTAAGAGCACTAGCGGAAGCAAAATATATTGTAAATAATAGTACATTTCCTAATTATGTTACGAAGAAAGACGAGCAAATATATATCAATACCTGGCATGGAATTCCTTTAAAGACTTTAGGCTATGATTTACCAGATGCCAATGTTGCAGTTGCTAATACATTAAGAAATTTTCTTTCGGCAGACTATTTATTATCTCCAAATAGTTTTCATACAGATATATATTTAAATGCATATAAGTTGAATGGATTGTATCAGGGAAAGATCATTGAAGAGGGACAACCTCGAAGTGATATGATATATCATGCGAATCGAGATGAAGTTATTGAACAGTTGCGACAAGAAGGTGTTGAAATAGATGGAAGCAAAAAAATTATTATGTATGCACCAACATGGAAAGGGAGCGACTTTGGAAATCCAGAATTAGGACTTAATGCGTATTTTGAATTTTTAGAAACGATAAAAGCATCTGTTGATGAAGATGAATATCAAGTGTTTGTAAAACCACATCAACAAGTGTATCGTTTTATAAAAGATGATCCTAATATAAGCGGAGAGTTTATTCCGGCTACTGTTGATACCAATTCATTGTTGTCTGTTGTCGATATTTTGGTATCGGACTATTCCAGTATTTACTTTGATTTTTTAGATACAGGACGTCCAATTTTGTTCTATATTCCCGATTTAGAAATGTATAGAAATTATAGAGGCGTTTATTTTCCCCTAAGCGAACTGCCGGGACCAACAACAAAAAAATTAGAAGATATAGCAAAATGGGTACAGGACATAGATACCATTCAAAAAGAATATAAGAATATTTATGATAAAAATATAAATTGGGCATGTCCTACAGATGATGGGGAAGTTTCAGATAGAGTTTGGAAAATAGTCATAGATCATGAGGAAAATCACAATATAAAAACCGCTGATACAGAAACAAAGAAAAAGGTGTTGATATATCGTGGATCAATGGCTGAAAATGGAATTACACATTCATTTATGAGTTTGTTAAATAATTTTGATTATGAAAAATATGATGTAACTGCTTATGTCAGTGCATCAAATGGAGATGCAGATGCATTAAATCGCATTTTATCTGTGAACAAAAATGTGAGAACTATGAAGCGGGTTGGGACATGGAATGCAGATTTTCGTGAAGATTTTCTAAAAGAGTTATTTTTTGAAACAGGAATAAAAAATGATACTTATATGAAACTATTTCCTCATAAAATGTTTCAACGAGAATTTAGACGTTGTTTTGGACAAAGTGAATTTGATTATGTCATTGATTTTACTGGTTATTCTCCTTTTTTCACGGCGTTACTTTTACATGGAGGAGATGGGAAAAAATTAATATGGCAACATAATGATTTAAAAGCAGATAGAGAAAAAGTAGTAAAAGGAAAACGTCCACATATTGTTAAACTTGGAACAATCTTTTCTATGTATCCGTATTTTGACAAAATTGTTTCTTGTAGTGAAAGTGTTATGGAGGTAAATAAGAAAAATCTCCAGAATGAAAAAACAAAAGGAAAATTCACTTTTGCTAAAAACACATTGAACTTTGATAGAATTCAAAACTGTTTAAAAGAAGATTGTTTTTTAGAAATGAATCAATGTAGATACATGGTTCGAAACGAAAAAAAAGAAAGTGAAAGTACGAAGAAGTTAGATATTATTCAGTTGCCTGAGTCAAAATATGTGAATTTTGTTACTATGGGAAGAATGTCTACAGAGAAAAATCATCTTGCATTAATTCAAGGTTTTGCGAAGCTAGTAAAGGAGTATCCACAAGCTAGGTTGCACCTTATTGGAGAAGGAATTCTACGACAAAAGATTGAGAAAGAAATAGTTAATTTGAATATAAATGATAAGGTTGTGTTGACCGGAAATATAAGTAATCCTTTTGCATATATGAAGCAGTGTCAATGTTTTGTTCTACCTTCTCTTCATGAAGGGCAGCCGATTGTACTATTGGAGGCGAGAACATTGCAAATGCCATTGATAATAGCTAATTTTTCGTCTGTTAAAGATAGTTTAATGGATCATGGACAATTATTAATTGATACAGATTGTGAGTCTATATATAAAGGAATGAAGGAGTACATGGAAGGAAATGTACCTGAATATACATTCAGTCCAGAAGAATATAATTGCAAGGCTTATCACGAATTTGAACGCTTATTGGATTAGGAGGACGAAATGATTATAGGACTTGAAACAAGAGATGACAAAGAATTAGAAGCTAAGGCAAATGCGTTGCTGCGAGATCCTAGTGATGCAGTTAAAACAGCATTGTACTATGGATCAAAAATAAAGGAAGCTATTCAGTCAAATACTATTTTTTTTGAAGCTGATGGTGGAAACTCTATTTCGGGATTTCCCCAAAAGATGTTTGAAGCTTGTGTTGCTGATAAAAGGTTTAATAACTATACCTTTATTTGGAGTGTAAGTAAGAAAGTAGATACAAAGGTATTTGAGGAAAAATATCCTTCTATCCAAGTGATACGTGGTAAAGGAAATAAATACAAAGAAGCACTTGCAACGTCTGAGAATATTGTGACAGATACTAAGTTGCCATATTACTTTTTTAAAAGGGAAGAACAAGAATATATTCGCTTTTTTGAAGAAAAATTCTATGCTGGATGTAGAGAATACAGCCCAACAGAGAATATTGACCAGAGAAGAATGGTTATAAAAGATTTGTTGAATACTAGCTTTCTTTGTTCTTTTGATTCTGAAATGACGAAGAATATGTTGAAAATAAATTATAATTTAGACACGGCATATTGTGGTAATATTGTAGAAATAAAAGATAAATACGAGAATTGTTTAAATGATTTACTTTGGGAGATCTTAAGTGATAAAGAAATAAGTGATTCTATAAGATGTAAAACAAATAAAAAAAGAGTGGTAATATACGCTGATTTTAATGCAAGTGAATGGTGGCAGAAGCGACTAATTAGAGTTGTGAATCAAATTGATTTTGACCAATATGACATTACAGTAATTTCCAAAGTTGTTCGTGGAGATTTCGGAATAAAATCGTTAGAATCGCTAGATTCAAGAGTAAGAGTTTTGATGAGATCAGGTCATATGAATGTAACAACAGACAAGTATCGAATCTATGATTACTTACAGAGGGGGTATCTTGCTTTAGAAAATTCAAATGAAATCGGTCAAAAGATTTCAAAAAGTACACTAGAAGATGAATGGAAAAGAATGACAGGAAAAACGTCTTTTGATATTGGGATTATGTGTGATAGTAATTTAAAAGATCAAAATGGTATTTGGAATGAATTATTTTGTAGAGGACCTATCCAGAAAAAATATTTTGTTTGTTGGGAGAATTTAAGAGACGAAAAGACAAGAGGAGAAGCCTCTCCTGATATGAATATTTATTTAGAACGTTATATAAATGCAATAAGTAATTTTGATAAAATATTATTCGTTTCCATGTCAGAAAAAAAATACTTTGATGATAATTTTAGTGAATATAAATTGCAATCGTCAGTTTTTCCAGATTTTCTGCCAAAGGATTTTAGCAGTAATCTGGAAGAGCCAATGGATACGTGTGTATATCAATCAGAGAAATATCTTATATTAAACCAACAGGGAAGCAGTCGATTAAAAACGATTTCTATTGTAAAAGAGCCTTCAAAAGATAAGTACAATTGCATTAGTAATATAACAAGTTATTCTAAAGAGTGCATGAATAGGCTATTAGAAAAGTTTTGTTCAGTTAAGGCAAAGAAAGAAAATGCTAAATTATACCTAATTGATGGAATTGGATTTATGAAAGAAGCAGATTATGAACAAATTCGTAATGATAAAGTATTGAATGGAAATGTTTTTGTGATATGTGGAATAGATTTAAAACAAAATTATATTCAAAAATTCCAAGAGTATATTGTTTTTGATGAAGAAGGGGAAGAAGATTTGTATAAGGAGTTTATCTCTAGTAATAACCGATAATAAATAGCAAATAAAGGAGATTAATCATGTTTTCGAAAAAGAATCACGGAAAAGACTTTGAAATATACTGTAATAAAAGTGAGAAAGATTTTAAGAGAGCATGGTTTGCTGATAAATATACGAATTCCAAAATTAAAACCAATACCTTTTTGTATGAATGTAATGAAGGGGAAGAACTTACGGGTATTGTACGAAAGCTGTTTGAAAAATTTGAAAACAATAAAAAAATGCTAAGCATATTATTGTTGTGAATGCTGAGTATGAGGGGGAACTTAAGAGCAGAGAAAATGTAAGATATGTGAAATATAATTCAGAGGATTACATAGAATGTTTATGTTCTGCCGAGTGCGTGATATCAAATAGAGGTTTCTTGCCGTATTATATTCGGAAAGAAAAACAGACATACATTTATGTTTGTGAGGAGCTTTTTGATAATAAATCATATAGTGAAGAGGGAAATATACAGAGGAATATATTTCAATGCACACATATTATGGCTGATTCATATGAACAAATTCAATTGTTTTTGGATAAATATTCAATGAGTGAAGTTTTTGAAGGAATAATTCTTGTGGGAGATGAAGAAATAAATGTTCCAAAATCATCAAAAGAAAAAATTCTTTTTTATCCAGGAGGACTGAAGAATAATGGATTGACAAATTCTTTTCTTAACTTGTTGTATCACTTAGATTATGATAGGTATGACTACTATATTATATTAGATTGATTTGGAAAAGAACAGATTTCCAATATAAATAAAATTCATCCAAAAGCAAAGAAACTATATAAGAGTGGATATTATGGTTTCTTAGAGAATGAATATTTGAAGGATGGAGAGATAATATTTGTGGGGAAATTAGACAATCCATATTCATTATTTAAAAAATGTAGTAAAATTTTACAAATAGATAAAGAAGGGGATAAAGATTTTTCTTATTTAGAAGTACAAGCATCAATAGATATTTATCCTGAGTATATGGAACAGTTTGAGAATGTAAAAAGCTAGGTTTTCCTAGCTTTTTTTGTGGAGAAATATTTACTTATGTTGTCATTCTGTACAATGTAATGGTATAATAATCATAGGTTTATAGCACTTTTTTATAAAAAGGTGCGAGATATTGAATGAAATGAAAAAAGGTGTTATAATTCATTGGTTACAATAATATTTATGGAGATGAAAAATGAAAACTTATATTGCAAATTTTAGAAAGTACAGATTCCTTCTAATTGAATTAGTGAAAAAGGGAATCAAGCTAAAGTATCGACGATCTTATTTAGGAATTTTATGGACGTTGATTGAACCAATTATGACAACTATAGTGTTGAGTATTGTGTTTGGTACACTGTTTGGTAATCCAGACCCTACTTTCCCAGTATATATTTTAACAGGTCGATTGTTATATAGCTTTTTCTCATCAGCGACCAATGGAGCCATGAAGTCCATACGAACGAATTCAGGAATGATTAAAAAGGTATATGTACCTAAGTATATTTATCCACTATCAAGTGTGTTATTCAACTTTATTATTTTTGCAATTTCACTCATTGTATTGATTGGAGCCTGTATAATTTTTAAAGTATATCCAACAATTTATATTTTTGGAGTTATTATTGTGCTGGCATTATTGTTCCTTACAGCGTTTGGGGTTGGAATTATCTTAGCTACTATGGCTGTATTTTTCCGGGACTTAGAGTATTTATGGTCTGTTGCATTGATGATTATTATGTATGCATCAGCAATTTTCTATAAGGTTGAAAGATTAATGAATTCAGGATATGCATTTATCTTGAAATTAAATCCGGTGTATTTGTTAATTCATAACTTTAGACAAGCAATTTATGGACATCCGTTGAACATGCATTACCTTTGCGCATCCATTGTATTTGCAGTTTGTGTAACTGGAGTTGGACTGTTCTTCTTCTACAAGAAGCAGGATGATTTCATTCTATATATTTAGGAGGTCATGATGGCTAAGAAAGAAGTAGTTAAAGTTGAACATGTAGGCATGAAGTTTAATTTGAGTCAGGAAAAAGTAGATAATTTAAAAGAATATATTATTAAGTTAATTAAGAGAGAACTTTCTTTTAATGAGTTCTGGGCGTTGAAGGATGTAAATTTTACCTTGAATAAAGGGGATCGTCTTGGAATTTTAGGGTTGAATGGAGCTGGAAAGAGTACGCTTCTTAAAGTTGTATCTGGAGTATTGAAGGCAACAGAAGGTAGCGTTACTATTAATGGAAAGATAGCCCCCCTTCTTGAACTTGGAGCTGGTTTTGATGCTCAATATACTGGAAGAGAGAATATTTATTTATACGGAGCTGTGTTAGGATTTTCTAAGAAGTTTTTAGATGAAAAGTTTGATGAAATTTTAGAATTTTCAGAGCTTAAAAAGTTTATTGATGTACCAGTGAAGAATTATTCCTCTGGTATGAAAGCAAGGCTTGGATTCTCAGTGGCAACATTGGTGGAACCGGACATCTTGATTTTGGATGAAGTGTTATCTGTTGGAGATGCGAAATTCCGTAAGAAATCAGAAGCAAAGATTATGAGTATGTTTGATAAAGGAGTGACTGTACTTTTTGTATCTCATTCTTTAGAACAAGTGCAAAGATTATGTGACAAAGCGATTTTGCTGGAGAATGGTAGAATTATTTCCAGTGGAGATATTGATGAAGTTAGTAAAATTTATCTTGAGAAAACAAAATAATTAGGAGGAATATAAAATGAAGAAAGTAATTACTTATGGAACATTTGATTTGCTTCATGCAGGTCATATTAACTTACTAAGAAGAGCAAAGGAATTGGGAGATTACTTAATTGTTGTAATTTCAACTGACGAATTCAACTGGAACGAAAAGCAAAAGAAGTGCTACTTTAGTTATGAAGAAAGAAAGCATCTTGTAGAAGCAGTTCGTTATGTAGACTTAGTAATTCCTGAGGAAAACTGGGATCAAAAGATTACGGATGTTCAAGAATTTAAGGTAGATACTTTTGTTATGGGAGATGACTGGAAAGGTAAGTTTGACTTCTTAAAGGATTACTGTGAAGTTGTATACCTTCCAAGAACAGAAGGAATTTCTACAACTAAGATTAAAAAGGATTTAGGAATTAAAACAGAGAGCAAATAATAGGAGGATCTTATGAAGGCAAAGAAGGTTAGAAAGGCAGTGATTCCAGCTGCAGGATTAGGAACAAGATTTTTACCAGCGACGAAAGCAATTCCTAAAGAGATGCTTCCTATCGTTGATGTGCCAACGATTCAGTATATTGTGGAAGAGGCAGTTGCAAGTGGAATTGAGGAGATTTTGATTATTACCAACGCCAACAAGCACTGTATGGAGAATCATTTTGACAAGGCTTATGAGTTAGAAGAACGTCTAGCTGAGTCGGGAAAGATGGAACAAGTAAAGATGGTAGATGATATCTCTAACCTTGCCAATATCTATTATGTTCGTCAAAAGGAGCCAAAGGGACTAGGACATGCAGTTTTGTGTGCTAAGTCATTTATTGGGGATGAACCATTTGCTGTATTATTAGGTGATGATGTAGTTGTAAATAAAAAAGGAAAGCCTGCTCTTGGACAATTGATTGGTGCATATGATAAGCATGGTGCTTCTGTAGTGGGAGTTCAGACTGTGGCAGAAGATCAAGTAAGTAAGTACGGAATTGTTGCCCCAAACAAGAGTATTCCAGCAGATGGAAGAGCTGTAAAGCTTGACAATATGGTAGAAAAGCCAAAACAAGAGGATGCACCAAGCCGCATGGCTGTTTTAGGACGCTATGTATTAACTCCTGAGATTTTTGATTTATTAGAAAGTCAGGGAGCGGGAGCTGGTGGAGAGATTCAGTTGACAGATGCTATCTGTCGTTTGATTGATACACAAGCTGTGTATGCATATGATTTTGAGGGAGTTCGATATGATGTAGGGGATAAGTTTGGATTTATTAAGGCAACCATTGATTTTGCTTTAGACCGTCCAGAACTTAAGGAACAGGTAGAAGAATATATTTCGTCAATTATAAAGAAAAAATAGAATTACTGGAGGATTTATGCGCTTAAGTATCGTGATTCCTTTTCATAAGGGAACTCATTTTTTAAAGGATTGTTTGGATAGTCTGCAGGATCAGACTATGCAGGATTTTGAGATAATATTAGTAAAGGATTATGTGGAGGAAGAAGTGGCTACACTTCTTTCTTCTTATGATAAAACCCTAAATATAAAAGAAGTAAACCTAGAGAATCAAACAGGGGTATCATCTGCAAGAAATCTAGGTGTAAGTATGGCATGTGGGGATTTCCTTTATTTTATGGATAGTGATGATTATTTAAAGGAAGATGCTTTGGAAGAGATTTGTAAAAAGAATTCCAAGGCAGAGGTTGTTTATGGGAAGACGCTATATACGTGGTTCAACCGTTTTGTGTATACAGAAAGTGACAATGCAACAGTAAGTGATCAGGAATATACAAAACGCAGCCTTAGAGATTTGGTCCTAAACCGTATGCATCCAAGAGAGATTTCCATTCTTAATCTGTGTATAAACCGTAAGTGGTTTATAGAGGAGAAGATTAAGTTCCAAGAGGATTTAAAGTATTATTCTGATATTACGGTGTTAGCGGAGATACTACAGCATGCAGAGAAAATAGAATATTGTGAAACTGCTGAGTATGTAAAAAGACTTCATAACGATGAGATTTTATACCCTTCTTTATCAAGGGGACGTTTTGAGGATCGAGAAGACCAATTGATTTTAACGTATGAAAGACTGTCACAGTGCAAAATAGACACCAGGATTCTGGATGCATTTCAAGTAAAATTGGCACAATACTGTCGAATGACCTTAGTTAAACTTCTCCGAAAAGATAAGGGTTCTAAGTGGAGTCAAAGCCAGTATTTCAGGTTTCACAAGTATGCCAAGACAGTAAATCCTAATATTAAAAAGCAGCTTACAAGACAAGAGCGTAAGACATTAGAGGCTTTATGTCAGGATGAATATAAAGCATGTAGAAAGAAAATCAATCGGATGCTTGCCATAACGAAACTTGGGAAGATGATACAAAGCAGAAGGTTCTTTTATCGAACCATTAATCATTATATATTTACAAAGTTTTCACAGAAGAACAATTGGATTGTATTTGAAAGTTTTTTAGGAAAGCAGTATTCAGATAGTTGCCGTTATATTTATGAAGAACTTCAAAAGACCAAGGGAAATCAGTATCGCTATATTTGGATTATCAATGATAAGAACATTGAGATTCCAGGAAATGTAACAAGGGTAAAGAGATTCAGCTTAAAGTATTTTTATTATATGACGAGAGCAAAATATTGGGTCAACAATATGCGTCAGCCCGTTTGGTTTGAAAAGAGAGATTCTCAGGTTATGCTTGAGACATGGCATGGAACACCGTTAAAGAAGTTGGTATTTGATATGGAGGATGTTACTTCAGCATCTCCAACCTATAAGAAAACTGTGTTTACGCAGTCTAGAGCCTGGGACTATCTAATTGCAGATAATCCATTTTCTTATGAAGTATTCCAAAGCTGTTTCTTATATGAAAAAGAAAAGATATTAAAGTTAGGATATCCAAGAAATGATATTCTTTACTTGAAGAATAATGATACAGAAATCAGTAAATTAAAAGAGAAAATTGGAATTCCAAAGGACAAAAAAGTGTTGTTGTATGCACCGACTTGGCGTGATGATGAATATTATGACAAAGGGGAATATAAGTTCCAGTTAAAACTTGATTTACCAAAATTAAAAGAAGCAATTGGAGATGAATATGTTGTACTACTTCGTACTCATTATTTTATTGCTGATTCCATTGATACTACAGGAATTGAGGATTTTGCAATTAATGTAAGTAAATATCCTGATATTGCTGATTTATATTTGGTATCTGATATTTGTATGACAGATTATTCCTCTGTATTTTTTGATTATGCCAATTTAAAACGACCAATTCTGTTCTTCACATATGATTTAGAGAAGTACCGAGATGTTCTACGTGGATTCTATATTGATATTGAGAAAGAAGTGCCAGGTCCACTTTTATTTACCAATGAAGAGGTGATTCAGGCAATCAAAGGAATTGATCAAGTAGAGGAAGAATATAAAGAAAAGTACGAGGCATTTTATGAGCGTTTCTGTTGCTGGGATGATGGATATGCAGCAAAACGTGTGGTAAAGGCAGTGTTTGAAAAGTAAGGAACATTTTTTGTTCTGAATTTAGGAGGAAGGCTATGGTTACGATTCTGTTAGCAACATGTAATGCAGAAACATATTTAAAGGCTCAATTGGAATCCATTGGTGCACAAAGCTACGAAAATTGGAACTTAGTCATTGGAGATAATAATTCCACAGACCAGACATTGAATATTATACAAAATTTTGGAGAAAAGCATCCAGGACAAGTTTCTGTGGTTTCCATGAATTCTGAGTTAGATGGAGTTGTAGGTGTATTTGTGCATTTGATACAAGATTCTCATGGCCCATATTTTATGTTTTGTGATCAGGATGATGTATGGAAGCCGGACAAGATTTATCTAAGCCTTCAGAAGATGGAAGCACTAGAAGAAAGATATGGAAAAGGGACACCAATTTTGGTTCACTCAGATTTATCTGTTGTAAATGAGAATTTAGAGATGATTGCAGAATCTTATTTTCAGTATGCCAATATTCCAAAGCGTATTTCGTTGAATCAACTGGTAATACAGAATTCAACTGTAGATTGTACGATTATGATTAATCGAAGCTTGCAGAATTTCTTTCTTCAATCACTTCCAGTAAATAAAATACTATCTCATGGTTACTGGTCTGCCTTAATTGCCAGAGTATTTGGAAAAATTGGGTTTGTAAATGAACCAACAATGTATCATCGCAGACATGATGAAGATGAATCTTCTTATGATTTGTTAGGAAATATAAAGCAGCTGCCACAGCAGATTCGTGGACAGAAAGCTGACTACCATCGAAAAGTAATCCAAACTATGGAGCAGGTTCAGGCATTTACCTCGACATATAAAGATGAATTAAAGGGAAATCAGGAAATAGACTTGTTAAAGAGTTATGGTGATCTTTATTATAAAGGAAAAGTTCGTCGTATTTTCTTCTATCGAAATCACAAAGTTTGGAAAGAAGGAAATTTAAGAAAGGTAATACAATGGCTGTGGGGTTAAGAAAAGTACGGAGGATACTAGTATGAAATTATCGTTGATTATTCCTTTTCATAAAGGGGCACATTATCTAGAGGACTGTTTTTCAAGTATTGAAGAGCAGAATTTAACGGATTATGAAGTTCTTTTTATTACCAATCTGGAAGAAGATACAACTAAAATTGAAGATGCGTATAAATCTCGAATTCCATTAAAACATTTGGAAATCGGAGAAGATGAAAGTGTAGCGGCAGCCAGAAATTTTGGACTACAAGAGGCAAAAGGAACTTATGTTTATTTTTTAGATGCAGATGATTATGTGATTGATCATGGGATTGCAGAGTTATTTCACAATGCTCGTTCTAAAAATGCACAAGTTACTTTTGGGAAGATAGAAAGTTCGTGGTTTAAAAAAGCTGGTTATATAGCCGAGAAGGAAAAAGAGGAAGAGATAGAAGATACTTGGCAGCCAGAGTTATATGATCATTTGCTTCCAGGTCGATGTACCATGCTTCATATGATGTTTCAACGGTTATTTTTAAAGGAACATGAAATTACATTTGATGAAGGATTGTTTTTTTATAGTGAGCTGTTGTTTATGGCAAAGGTGTTAAAAGCAAAGCCTACTTATTGCGGTGTAAAATCAGCATTATATATAAAGCGTAAACACAATGATCCTGTTCGTTTTCCTGCATTGAGTCAGATGAAGGGGAAACAAAAAGAACATGATTTTATCAAAGCCTGTAAAGAGTCGATTAAAGAAACAAGACGATATAAGAAGCTGGCATACGGATTTTCCATGGAATTTTGTGATGCTTGTATTAAGATGTATACAGATAAGATACATGGATTGTCCAATCATTTTGTAACAATGAAGCAGTTTCATTTACAAGGGAAAATGCTTCTTTCCATGAGTCAAAAGGTGATTAAGAAATATCATGGACTTTCTCGCAAAATTTTAAATTCCATTATGGCAGGGAACTTAAAGAAGACTAATTTTTATGGGGACTTGGCAATTATAAAGGCAAAAGGTCCTAAAATCTTAAAAAATCATACCCAGATGAATCGGTTGATTCACAAATTTATTTTTAAGAAACTGAAAATGAAAAATAACTGGGTTGTATTTGAAAGTTTTTTAGGAAAGAAATATGCTGACAGTTGTAAATATATTTACGAATATATGTACAATACCTATGGAAATCAATACCGCTATATTTGGATTTTAGATGATTTAAGTACAGAGATTCCGGGAAATCCAAAGAAGGTAAAACGTTTTAGTCTTGGATATTTTTATTATATTGCCAAGTCAAAATACTGGGTAAACAATATGAGACAGCCGCCATGGCTTGATAAGAGAGAGGGCAGTATTTTCTTAGAAACATGGCATGGAACGCCATTAAAAAAACTTGTTTTTGATATGGATGATGTTCATTCTGCTACTCCACTTTATAAATTAGATGTATATAATCAGTCCAGAGACTGGGATTATTTTATTTCGGATAATCCATTTTCATCTGAAGTATTCCAAAGTGCCTTTTTATATGAGAAGGAGAAGCTTCTTGAAATGGGATATCCAAGAAATGATATTATGTATGATCCAAACAAGGATCAGATTGCAGAGGATTTGAAGAAGGAATTAGGAATTCCACGTGATAAAAAGACAATTCTTTATGCTCCAACATGGAGAGATGATGATTTCTATGAGCCAGGAAAGTATAAATTTACCTTGGAATTAGATTTAGAGCGTTTGCAAAAGGAATTAGGGGATGAATATGTGATTTTACTGCGTACCCATTATTTTATTGCAGATCAGCTTGATTTATCAGGAATGGAAGGCTTTGCCTATAACTTAAGTAATTATGGTGATATTTCGGAATTGTATTTAATTTCAGATATTTGTATTACAGATTATTCTTCTGTATTTTTTGATTATGCAAACTTAAAGCGTCCAATTTTGTTCTTTACCTATGATTTAGAGAGTTATCGGGATGTTCTTCGTGGTTTTTATATTGACATTGAGAAAGAAGTGCCAGGACCACTTTTATTTACTAATGATGAAATTATCCATGCAATCAAGAATATTGAACAAGTAAAAGAGGAATATAGTGAAAAATATGAAGCATTTTACCAGCGTTTTTGTTGTTGGGATGATGGACAGGCTTCTAAACGTATTGTAGAAAAGGTATTTCGATGAAAAATATAATTGCAAATATACTAAAAACCTTATATCGTCTTGGTGCCCACGTGATTCCAGTGAGAAAGAATGTAATACTCTTTGAAAGTAGTGTGGGCAGAAATTATAGTGGGAATCCAAGGTATATTTATGAGGAACTTGTTCGTCAGGGGAAAGATAAAAAGTATCATTGTGTGTGGATTTTTGAAAATCCCAATGTGAAACTCCCTGGAAATTGCGTGAAAGTAAAGCGTGCCAGATTAAAATATCTCTATTATATGATAGTTGCAAAAGTGTGGGTGTTTGACTGCAGACAGCCTATGTATTTAATCAAGCGTCCTGAGACGACATATATTCAGACGTGGCATGGAACGCCTCTTAAAAAGCTGGCATTGGACATGGACTTATTAGATATGGATGGAAATCAGGATATAAAGCAGTATCATGATGAATTTCGTGAAAATACAAAAACATGGGATTATCTCTTAGCACAGAATAAGTATTCCCAAGATATTTTTAGAAGATGTTTTGCGTTTGAAGATAAGCCAATACTGGAAGGTGGATATCCAAGAAATGATATATTGATTCGCAGAAACCGTGAAAAGAATATTGTTCATATAAAGAAAAAATTAGGACTTCCAATGGATAAGAAGATTATCTTATATGCTCCAACATGGAGAGATAACGAAACCTATGGAAATGGAAGGTATCAATTTGCTTCAAAGATTGATTTTAAAAAACTTCAAGAGGAACTTCAGGATGAGTATGTATTTATTGTAAAGTACCACTATTTGGTATCTGATAAGATTGACTGGAGTCCATACAAAGACTTTGTGTACCAGTTTGATGAGACTAGAGATATTGCACTTCTTTATCTTGTGTCAGATATGCTGATTACAGATTATTCTTCTGTAATGTTTGATTATAGTATCCTAAAAAGACCAATGTTGTTTTTTGCATATGATTTAGAATATTACCGAGAGAATCTTAGAGGATTTTATTTTGATTTTCTTGAGGAGGCACCGGGACCTATATCAAGGACAAATGATGAGTTGATTCGTGATATTAGGGGATATGATTCATCTAAGTGGAAAGAAAAATATGAGATTTTTTCTAATAAATATAATAAACATGAAGATGGAAAGGCTGCAAATCGTGTGATTGCAGTGATTGACCACGCAGTCATAGGAGGCTAAAATGAAAGAAATCGGTTATATTATATTTGCTTGTTTTTATAAGTTTTTTTCAATTCTTCCTATGAAAAAAAATCATGTGTTTTTGATTATGACTCACGATGAAAGCAGAGAAGGAAACGTTGGTCGAGTGGGTTATTATATGAAAAAATACGAATCCAGTAAGATTTATACCTTGAAGCGAAAGGACACTTCAGTGAAGCGTATGCCTTATTTTTTCTTGGTAAAGTCTTATGAACTTGCTCGTTGTGAATATGTATTTTTAGATAATGCATTTTTGCCAATGGCGTATTTTAAGGTTCGTAAAGGAACAAAAGTGGTTCAGTTATGGCATGGAACAGGAACCATTAAAAAGTTTGGACAGCATGTAAATAAGGGAACGAGGCTAGGGGAACTTGAGAATCGTTCTCATAAGAATATTACAAAGTTAGTTGTAAATTCAGAGGCAACGAAAAAACTTTACAGCCAGTGTTTTGGGATTCCAGAATCTAAAGTAGAGGTGTTGGGTCTTCCAAGAACGGATTATTTATTTAAAAAGGAATATCAAAATCGACAGATTCATTTATTCTATGGAAAATATCCAATGCTTCAAGACAAGAAGCTTCTTTTGTATGCTCCAACGTTTCGGGATGATCAAGTAGATTTGCCCCAAATAAAGTTGAATATAAAGAAATTAATTGCAGAGACAGACGACTCTGTTTGTCTGGGACTTCGCCTGCACCCTTTTATTGCAGATAAAATGACTTTCTCAAAAAAAGAATATGGGGATAGAGTTTATGATTTTTCAAAATACCCTCATTTAAATACATTGTTATTTGCATCAGATATTTTAATGACAGATTATTCTTCCATTGTTTTTGAATACTGTGCTTTGAAAAAGCCAATGATATTCTTTGCATATGACCTAGAAAAATTCAGCCAGAATGGAAGAGGATTTTATGAGGATTATGAAACCTATGTTCCAGGGCCAGTTGCCAGAACAACAGAAGAAGTTATTGATATTTTAAATGAGAATCAGTTTAAATTTGAAAAAATAGAACCGTTTTTTCATACTGCTTACAAGTACGAAGATGGAAAAAGTACAAAACGGGTTGTAAAAATGATAAAAGAAGTAGATGCTAGGTTGTAGAATTCATTTTTTTATGGATTATTTTGTAGGCAACAATACAAATGACCACTGATAAAGCAGAGCCTAATGGAGAGGCAAGTCCCATAGGATACATAGTTTCAGGCCAGAGTACAGAACCAAAGTATGCCACTGGAATTCTAATCAGTGCAATGGAGGCTATGTTGTGTATAAAGGATATATAAGGCTTTTCACAGGCACAAAAATAACCACTGAAACAGAAGTGAATGCCGGCAAAAATACAATCAAATACATAGATTTGAAGATATTGTACCCCGTAGTAGATGACTGCGGGGTTATTTTTTGTAAACAGAGGCAGAATACTATTTCCACAAAACTGACATATGACAGTAAATAAAATCCCAAATCCAACACTGATTTTCATTGCGGTAAAGAGAGTTTTTCTGCTTCTGTCATATTGTTTTGCACCAATGTTTTGTGCGCAGATAGTTGACACTGCAGACAGCATAGCAGAAGGAACCAAAAAGAGGAAACCAATAATTTTTTCTACAATGCCAACTGCGGCAGCAATGTCAACACCACGACGATTTGCAATGGTGGTAATAATCAAAAATGATATTTGAATAAGTCCATCCTGAGCACCAATTGGGATACCGATTCGTAGAATTTGTTTCATAATTCTCTGGTCAAGACGAAAAGCGGAAGGTGTAAATGAAAAATTTATGGTTTTAGGCATATAGAGTAATGCAAGAATGACACTAATCGCCTGTGCAATCACAGTGGCAAGGGCTGCACCAGAAGCTTTCATGCCCATAGGACCAATAAAAAGATAATCGAGAGCAATATTAATAATCCCAGATATCATAACAAAATACATGGGATGTTTTGTATCTCCTAAGCCACGATATATACTGCTTAATACATTGTATGCAGTAATAAAAATAATACCAATAAAACAGATGGTTACGTAATTTTTTGTCTCCAAAAAAGCAGTCTTTGGAACGCTTAAGAGAGTTAGAATTCCATTGACATTGAAAATTAAAATAAAGGTAAGTAAAACTGCAAAAATGGAAAAAAGAATTACAGTATTTCCAATGATCTTTACAACCTGATTCTTTTTTTTCTCGCCCACAGACCGGCTGATGGAAACGGTAGCCCCCATGGCCAATCCTACAATAATAACAGTGAGCATATGTGTCACTTGACTACCCACTGAAACTGCAGTGATTGTTGCAGCACCATTAAAGCGCCCTGTAATAAAAAGATCGGCTAAGCCATAAAATGTCTGTAAAAAACATGACAACAAATAAGGTAGAGAAAATTGGATTAAATTCTTTAGAATACTTCCTTTTGTTAAATTGTATGTGTTCATCTATATGTCCTCCAAGTATGGTTCATTTCTATTATAGTACAGGTATTTCACTGTTGCTAAAAAATAGTATAAACTCTATAATAATTGTAGAGTCAAGAATAAAAACAAAAGAGAGGAGTAGAGATGAAAGGTGATTTGTTTTCAATTGGAGAGGTTGCAAAGCTTTTTCATATTAGTATTAGTACACTGCGTCATTATGATAAAGAGGGCTTGGTAAAGCCAGAGTATACAGATGGAAAAACAGGGTATCGTTATTATAGTACACAGCAGTTCGAGGCACTTAATACCATTCGGTATCTTCGGGCATTAAATACACCATTAGCTCAAATCAAAACATTTCTACAGAATCGACAGATTGATACAATTCAGAATCTGCTCTTTCGTCAGAGAAAAGAGATTATAGAGCATCAGGAAGAATTGAAAAAAATACAGCGTAAAATAGATAATCGCATTGCTCAGATTGAGGATGCCGTCGCATCTGATTTAGATGTTATGTTTCTTCGCAAATTTCCAGCAAGGAGGATTGCACTTTTAAAGCACAGCTTTGAAACACCAGAAATGGGGAGTCTGGAATTATATATTCGCCAGTTAGAGGAAAATGACCAAGATACGGCTATATTTCTTGGGAAAATTGGAATAGGATTAGAGGTGGATACACTAAAAAAAGGAAGATTTAACGCTTATGATATTATATTTTTACTTCTTGATAAAGAAGATCAGCATACAGGAAATACAGCAATGCTGCCAGAAGAAACCTGTTTGGTGCTTAGGTTTCGAGGTTCCCATGAAAGTGCTGCGGCACAGTATGAGAAAATGATGAAATATATTAAGAAGAATGGATATGATATTTGTGGTTTTTCAAAAGAGATTACACTGATTGATTACGGATTTACCAATAATCAGTCAGAATTTGTGACAGAACTTCAGATTCCAGTAAAGAAAAAATAGATTCAGTTTTGTCATCTGCCCTGCAACATGCTACAATAATCTATAGAAGATAAAAAGAAAATTGGTAAAAATCATGGAGGGGGGAAGAAAGAAATGTCCCATAAAACCGAACAAATTTCATGGCGAAGATTAGATAATACGGCAAAGCTTTTTCCGGTGATTGCAAATGAGAAAATCAGTCATACTTTTCGTATTTCTGTTACTTTAAAGCAAGCTATACAGCCAGAACTTTTGCAGCAGGCATTAGAAGATACTCTCCCATGGTTTGATGGATATAGAGTTAGACTTAGGAGAGGATTTTTTTGGTTTTATTTTGAGAATAATAAAAATAAACCCATGATTGTAAAAGAGCAAACATATCCTTGTAAATTTATAGATCCTCATCTAAATCAAAAATTTTTATTTCAAGTATCTTACTATGACTGTCGCATTAATTTAGAAGTATTTCATGCCCTATCAGACGGATTAGGAGCAGTTACTTTTTTAAAACAGCTAACTTATCGGTATCTTGATTTGATAAAAGAGAAAAAAGACATTCACCAGAAATGGAGACCAGAAAGAGATTGCATTCTAGATGTAGAAGATAGTTATGTGAAGAACTATAAAAAACGGAAAAAGAAGCGTTACAGTACAAAGAAAGCTTATCAGCTAAAAGGGCAGAAATTGTATCAGGATACAATCAGTGTGATTCATGGGTACGTCAATCTTACAGATTTAAAGGCACAGTGTAAAAAGCATAATGTCAGTATGACCAAGTATTTGACAGCAGTTATGATTTGGAGTATTTATGAGGAATATTTAAATGGACAACCGGCAAAACGTCCAATTTGTATTAATCTTCCTGTGAATTTAAGAGCATTTTTTGACTCTAGTACAACAAGTAATTTCTTTATGGTAACTATGATAGATTTTTTAGCACAAAAAGAAGGGCATACCTTTGAAGAAATCCTGAAAGAAGTCAGCAGGAAAATGGATGAAAAGATTACAAGAGAAAGGGTAGAAGAAACAATTGCTTACAATGTTTCTGCAGAGCAAAATCCATTGGTGAGAATTTTACCCCTATTTATTAAGAACTTAGTATTAAACTTTATGTTTCAAAAGTCTAGTAAGTCGGTCACCATGACACTGTCCAATCTGGGAAAGGTAGATATACTTCCAGAATATGAAGATGAAATCAAAAGATTTCATGCGATGATGGGTGTATTTAAAAAGCAGGAAGTAAAATGTACAATAATGAGTTATGAAGATGAGGTTGTTGTGACATTTACCAGTATTTATAAGAAGGCTTACTTACAAAAGACATTTTTTAGAACTTTGAGTCAGCAGGGAATCCGTATATCAATCGAAAGTAATGGAGTTATCAATGAAAAAGTGTGAATACTGTCAAGTGAATATTTTAGATGACACAGTGACGTGTCCTCTATGTAATCGGGTATTGGGTGAAAATCAAGGAGAACTTCCAACGAAGATGTATCCAGACATTGAGGAAAAGCGAAGAAAATCTGCGTTGATTCAACACGCCTTTTATTTTGTAGCAGGGATTGTGGCAGTTTTTGTTATCTTAATTAATATCCTTACCTATCAGGGATTTTGGTGGGCTGTTGTTGTGGATGCTAGTATTTTATACTTGGCATTGACAGTCTATTATTCTGTTATACACCATGGAAATCCGGCAGCTAAAATTGTAGTGGAAATAATTATGGCAGGTATTTTAGTTGTAGTCATTGATGTATTCACAGGAAATCAAGGATGGGCATTAAATTATGTAGTTCCGGGAATGGTAATTGTGGCAGATTTTGCCATTGGAGTTTTAATGGTTATAAATCATTCCTACTGGTATAGCTATGTTATGTATCAGGCTCTTTTAACAACAGCATCCTTTGTTCCTTGCATATTATTATATATTACGGGAAAAGGGAATCATCCAGTGGTAAATCTAATTGCAGTGGGAATCTCTGTTGTGATGTTGGTTTTAACCATGATATTTAAAAATGGAAAAAGTGAAATGATGCGAAGGTTCCACACATAAAAGAAGGGAAATAGTATGCAAAAAAGAAGCGTAAGAGGGAGACTAATCAGCAATCTAATTGAAGACATTGCTTCGACTTCTGTGGGAGAAAAATTCTACACCGGAGAAGTGTATCAGCAAGTGAAGGAACCAAAGTGGATTTGTCCAAGAGGCTATAAGAAGGAAGAAATCAACCGAGAACAATATAAAATGGAACTTTTATCACCGAGGCTTAGACCAAACAACATTGTTGTATTACAACTACATGGAGGAGGATATATTGGAGGACTGCGAAATGCCCATCGACGGTTTGCACTTCAATATTCTAAGCGTTGTTTTGGAGGCAGTGTTTTAACTCCAGATTATAGAGTGGCACCAGAACATGTATTTCCAGCAGCACTAGAGGATGCAGTGGATGCTTATCAATGGCTATTAAATGAAAAAGAGGTAAAGCCAGAGCATATTATTGTAGCAGGGGACTCTGCTGGTGGAGGGCTTGCTCTAGGGTTGGGGTTATATTTAAAAGACCACGAGATTCCATTGCCTGGTGGTTTTATTTTAATGTCACCATGGACAGACTTGACCTTAAGTGGGGAGAGTCTTACATTAAATTATGATAAGGATCCTCTGTTTGGTGGTACAAAACATAATATGATTTATGAAGCACCATACCCGGGAGAACATGATCGAAAAGATCCATATCTATCACCATTTTTTGGACATTTTTATGGATTTCCACCCATGTTATTTCAGGTTGGAGGCAATGAAGTTTTGTTAGATGATACAAGAAGAGTTGCAAAGAAAGCAAAAAAAAGTGGAGTAAAAGTACGATGCAGCGTTTATCCTGAAATGTTTCACGTATTTCAAATGGGACTTGGTTTGCTGCCTGAAAGTAGAGCAGCATGGAATGAAATAGGAGAATTTTTAAAGCGAGTTGTGTTTACAAATGTTTGAAAATGTGTTATAAATTAATTAGGAGGAAAAATAACACACAAAAACAAACAATAATGAACGTGTTATTTAGTAAAAAGATGATGAAATTAACAAAGAAAGCGGAAGAAATGACAGTTAAAGAACTAGCAGCATACATCGACTACTCTG
>JAQVEG010000017.1:0-3831 GCA_028697725.1 Anaerostipes sp. | reverse complement strand
AGGAGGAAAAATAACACACAAAAACAAACAATAATGAACGTGTTATTTAGTAAAAAGATGATGAAATTAACAAAGAAAGCGGAAGAAATGACAGTTAAAGAACTAGCAGCATACATCGACTACTCTGTATTAAAACCTGAATTTACGGAAGATGAAATTATAGAATTAACAAAGGATGGGGTAAAACTTGGATGTGCGACTATTTGTATTAATCCAGGTTACATGGAATTGTGTGAACCTTATGTAAAGGGAAGTGATACCATGCTTTGTCCTGTTACTGATTTTCCTTTTGGAACAAGTTCTACACAATCAAAAGTTGAACAAATTGAAGCGGTTGCAAAGTATGACAGTGTAAAAGAGGTTGATGTTGTTGCAAACTTTGGAATGATTCGCGGTGGAAGATATGAAGAAGTAACACAAGATATTAAGGCGTGTGCGGATGCAGCTCATAAGTATGGAAGAGAATTAAAGGTGATTTTTGAGACAGACGCATTAAATGAAGAACAAGTAAGAAAAGCTTGTCACTGTGCAGTGGATGCAGGAGCTGATTTTGTGAAGACAAGTACAGGATTCTTAACAGGATTTGAGGCTCATGGTGCAACACCAGAGATTATCAAAGTTATGCAAGAAGAAGTAGGAGATCAGTGCAAAATCAAAGGAAGTGGATGTATTCGTACGAGAGAACATTTCTTACAACTAATCAATATGGGAATTGATCGAATGGGTGTTGGATATCGTTCTGTTCCAGTGGTTCTTGATTTGGATAAATAAGAATAAAACAACAGGAGAAACAAGATGATTGCAAGTGAACGTTATGAGATGATACTTAATTTAATTAAAGAACAGGGAATTGTCAAAGTAAAGGATTTGGCAAAGCTGATGAACGTTACAGAAACTACAATCCGAAGAGACTGTGAAGAGTTAGAACAGCAAGGAAAATTGATTCGGGTTCATGGGGGTGCCAAGAGTACAAAGGAAAATAAAATCATGTCCAATAAAGACGAAAAGGATGCCAAAGATCGGACAGAATTTTCTGAAATAAAGGACAGGGTATGTAGAAAGGCAGCCACTTTTGTGAAAGAGGGAGACTGTATTTTCTTGGATGGAATCACCACTGTTGTTCCTATGATTAAGTATTTAAAGGATAAGAACATTAAAATTGTTACCAACAATTTTTTGGTTGCAGAAGTTTTTCAAAGACTTAATTGTAAAGGAGAATTATTCTATCTTGGTGGAAAATATATTCCTCAGTATAAGATGACTGCAGGACCTGTTACAATTAGTAACCTTTCAAAGTTTAATTTTGACTACGCATTTCTTGGATGTGCAGGAGTTGACTTGGAACATGGAATGAGTTTTACCACAGAAACGGAGACAATGATGGTAAAAGAAAAAGCTATGGATCAGTCAATTAACAAGTTTCTACTCATTGACTCTTCTAAGCTTTTAGTGAAAGGATTTTATAATTTTTCCGAATTGTCAAAGTTTGATGTGGTCATATGCAATGCTTATGATGGAATGGATTTGGAGGAATTGCCAGATAATTTTATGATTGTATCCTAGTGATAACTGATTCTTTTTATCAGTAGTTTAAATTACGATTGTCTTCTCCCATAAATATGATATATTATTACTAGTTAGTTAGATAAAACTAACCATCGAACTAATAATTTAAAACAATTTATGGAGGGAATTTATGAGACGAAAACAACTTAGCCGACTATTTGCATTTGCATTGAGTGGGACTATGATTTTAACTGCATATCCAGCAGTTGCAAAGGCGAGTACACCAACCAATCAAACAACGAAAATTGCAACACAGAAAGAAAGTCAAGAAGAGTATACTTATGTATATGTGGGATTAACATGGAATGAATACTGGGCATCAGAGGGTGTCTATGCTGCTGGGAATGCAACTTCATCCAGCGAATCAGACTCAAAGGGAGAATCCGACAAGGGTGGATATGATGTGGTTTCACGAGCTACGACAAACCATGGGCTTCATAGAGGAAGTTTTCAGTGCATGGCAAAAATATATACAGAAGATGGGAATACATATGAAGTATCTCATTGGTCTACCGATGGAAAGACTTTGTATTTAACGGATGGAACTAGTGTTTCTTATGCCAAGGGAGTAATTACAGGAGAAGATGGGGAACATACATTAAAAACTTACCAGGTTACTGGAATCAAGTATGTTCCTGTGGCTGTAAAAACTGCTGATTTGGATTCGTTCAAAGAAAAGTATCAGGTAGTTGAAAATGATGGAAGTTTGACTGGCGGATATGGGGAGCAACAGCTAGTTGCCTATACTGCCACTGCCAATGTTACAGCAAATACCAACGGATTAAAAACAGCAACGAAAAATGAGGATGGTACTTTTTCATTTTCAGCAAGACAAACAGGAACTGATTCTGGAATCAAAGATTCAGGTAAGAAGAAGGCAGAAAATATCACAACAACAGTAAAACCTGCATCAGGAAGTTATGGAGAATTCTTACGTGTAGACTTTAATGGTGCGGGATATGGAGATCTGGGATCTAATATGCAGGCTGTAAAATGGACTTATTATGGAAATGACAGTACATATTCAAAAGCTTTGGATAGCTATGGAACTAAGTTTGCAGCTGATAACTGGATGCATAAATCAATGGGAATTCAGTTAGGATTGACAGATTCTGTTCGTTGCCAGTTACCAGAGGGATATGATGGTCGTGGATACTGGGAATTAACAGTATATGCATTAGGATATGAAGATTATACAGTTCAATTTAAAGCAACAGCAGAAAATATTGTTTACCCTGCAGATGATGCAGCAAAAGTAGACACAACAAAATTGACCGAAACTGTAAATAAGGCAAAGAAATTATCACAAGATACTTATTGTTCTGGGAAACAATGGGATGATATGCTAGGTGAGTTACAAGAAGCAGAAGATGTACTAGCAGAGCCAAGAGCGCAGGCAGTTGTAGATGAAGCAAAAGAACACCTTCAAAGTGCCATGGATGCATTGTTAAAACACAAGACAAAAACAAGTGTAAAGGCTGCAACATTTTTGGTAGATGGAACTATAACAGAAACGTGTTCTGAGTGTGGTCATACCACAAGTACAGTTATTGCAAAAATTAATTCTGTAAAATTAAATAAGACAGCATTTACTTACAATAAGAAAACACAAACACCAACAGTTACAGTAACTGACAAAAACGGAAAGACCATTGCTTCTAGTAATTACTCTTTAGCAGTTTCAAAAGGCAGAGTAAATCCAGGAGCTTATACATTAACTGTAAACTTTAAAGGAAACTATAGTGGAACAAAGTCTTATACTTATACCATTGCACCAGCAAAAAATACAGTGAAATTATCAAAGGCAAAAAAGACATCTTTGAAGGCGACTTGGACAAAAGCAGCAGGAATTACAGGATACCAGATTCAATATGGTACTTCTTCAAAATTCAAAGGAGCAAAGACCGTCACTGTAAAATCAACTTCAAAAACAATTTCTAAATTGAAAAAGAACAAAAAGTATTATGTTAGAGTGCGAAGCTACAAAACTGTAAAAGTAAATGGAAAGAATACGAACCTTTACTCTCCATGGTCAGCATCTAAAAATCTTAAAACAAAGAAGAAATAAAAAAAGTCCCTAATTAAGAATCGTCAGTTCCGGCAAAGTGCCGGTTCTGACGATTCTTTGTTTTGAACAACCTAGTCCATATTCGATATTGACATATTTTGGAAAATATAATATAATTTATCTATCGGATTCAGATTTCTTGAATCTAATTTCAAGCCGTATCGGCATTTTTTTCACTATTATTAAGAAGTTATTTA
>JAQVEG010000016.1:11463-47780 GCA_028697725.1 Anaerostipes sp. | reverse complement strand
TGCGACATACGGACGCGACATTGTTCAACATAGGAAAATCGAAATTAGGGCAAACGATAGGGCAGTTTATTTCAATTCGTAAACTGCTTTATCGTTTACCCTAACATCGATTGGTTCCTAATCAATTGCACTATACTCATTATACCAATACCAGACTTCAAAAACCATCTCAATGTCACCATTTTCCATATTTTCTTTGAACATCTAAATTCAGATTTGGTATGCCCTACCAATCTTATCATCTTACACTCATATACTGACAGTCGAATCCCACAGCTGTAAACATATATTATTTATATCATCCCAAAATGTTTCAATGCATCCATAATAACCCTTCTTTCCCCACTGGGGAATTAGAAACTCTTGCATCATCTTTCTTCGACTTATTGTAGTTCTCGCCAACATCAAGACCATATTTTCTCTTAATATGTGAAATATGCAGTGATGAAACCTTAAGTCTTGTCTGTTCTTCTACATAAGTTTTAATTTGCTCATAAGTAGCCTTTCCTCGAAGGAAAGCAATATCCATATCATCTAAAGGGAACTCTACTCGTACTTTTGTTGAGTGAATATCTCCCTCGGAAATCCCTTGTTTTTAGCCTTTTCTACACTATTACTTCTATACTTTACTCAAAAGAACGATGCTCTCGCAATGTGTCGTTACTACTATCGGAACACAATCCATTAACCTCGTTACTCTCATGTGAACACAATTCGTCAGTCCTATGTCTCCCTCTTGCATTTTTTCTTTGTGGCTTAAAGCAACTTCCATCTACACTGTTTTTCATACCTGTTTTATAAACAAAAGTAAGTTGTGCAGGGTCTTTGTTACCATCTTCATCATAGCCGCCTACAATCACTTTTTCAACAATGCTCTCAAACACATGACGGTCAAATTCATCTAGCACCTCATTTTGTTCGAGCGTTCTTTTGAACTCTTTCAAGCGACGCTTAATGTCTTTTTCATTCGCTGCTGTAGCCTGTAATTTCTGATATTCACTAGCTAACTGTTCTAACTTCTCAACCAATAAAGCATATTTTGTTTCGTATGTCTCTTTGTCAATACTGTCCTCAAGACGCATATCAACCAGTTTATTCTTCTTACTCTCAACCGTACTGATTTCTTTTTGAATTTTAGCAAGCTGCTTATTCACAGTGCTATTGCTTAACGTTTCATCAAGCCTTTGCAAAAATTCTTCTAATACATCTTTGTTATTATCGCATAATAAGCGATAACTTTCAATAAAGGCTTCTTCAACCGCTGTTTCTGGTATGCCCTTACTATCTGGACAGAATTTCTTTCCTTTTTTAGTAGCAGTCACACATTGCCAAATAACCTTACTATATTCAGAACTACTGTGCCAAGTACGTCTTGAAAGTGTGCTGCCGCAAAAACCACATTCCAGCATACAGCTAAATGAATATTTGCGACTGTACTTTTCACGCTTTCCATTAGATGAGCCGACTGTCGTTCGGTTCTTATTTCTTCGATTACGAATCTCCTGTGCTTTTTCAAACACTTCCTCACTGACAATCGGTTCGTGGTGGTCTTTCATATAAAATTTATCTTCTTCACCCATGTTTTCAAGTCGTCTTTTGGAAATCGGGTCAACAGTAAATGTTTTTCCAAGAAGTAAATCTCCCTTGTATTTTTCATTTTTGATAATTCCTATAACCGTAGACGCTGCCCATGTAGAACTACCATACTTTGTTTTATATCCAAGGTTTTCAAGTTCCTGCCCAATCACAGAACCACCAGCACCCTCAACATAGCGATTAAAGATATATTTAACAATTTCTGCTTCTTCCGCATTCACAGTAATTGTCTTATCTTCTGGGTGATAATCATATCCAAGGCAGCCTTGAAATCCAACCAATTCACCACGCTTCATTTTCATTTTTAAGCCTTTTTTGACATTGGCTGAAATATTTTCAACTTCCTGCTGTGCCACAGAACTAAGTACCACAAGTAATAGTTCCCCGTCCATAGTCAGTGTATTTATCTTTTCATCTTCAAAATACACAGCGATATTCCGCTCTTTTAACATACGAACGTATTTTAATGTGTCTAGTGTATTTCTAGCAAATCTTGATATTGACTTTGTAATTACCATATCAATATCTCCATTCATACAATCATTTATCATACGTTGGAAATCTTCTCGCTTCGTGACTTGTGTACCCGTAATTGCTTCGTCAGCATAAATATCAGCCAAAACCCATTCTTTGTTTTTCTTAATCAAATCAGTGTAATACTGAACCTGTGACTTATAACTGTTTAACTGGTCTTCGCTATCTGTACTCACACGACAATATGCTGCTACTCGCAAGCGTTCAATCGTCTTACCACGAGATTGTTTCGACAATGTATTTTTTGCTTTTATTACTTCAACTTCCTGCATAATAATCCTCCTTGTGTTTTGTGTTCCCTTTATAGTGTTATTATACCACTATTAGAAACACAATTCAAGCTGTTATGTCAGAAAGAACCTTGTAATCTTTCATCAATCTTTGTTTTACCAAAGTATATTCTTTTTCTGAAATCAGTTTACGGGCGAGCAGTTGTTTTAACATAGCAATTTGCATACTATATCGAATTATATTGTTATTCACAAAACCCCTCCTTGCCTTTTCTTCTTAAATTCTTGCTAACAATCGAATGGCTTTGGCAGCTCCACTGGACTTTCACCATTCCCATTCTTGTGGGTGAACCGTGTCATACGGGTGTATCATTATTCAAATATACAGGTCGTGGCAGTGACCTTTCCAACAGTCACTTGTGATACACTGGTATTGTCGCTCGTTTTTTCTCCCTCCTTTACAGGTCATGGCGTTCCAGTTCACAGGCTCGCTGTATATCTAACGTATCCGATTGTTTTATTCAGTTGTCAAAGAACTCACGACTGTACTTGCCAGTCTGTGAAAACCCACTATCGAAATAATGAATTTTCATAGAATGGCAAACGGAGCAAAAGGAAAGGGGGAAATGCTCCGTCTGCGTTTCTAAGGCTAAATCACGATAATTTCAAAATGAGTTATCATATCCATAACTGCCGCCTGTATTCTGCCTTTTAATTCAGAATCCACAACCATATAAATATTTCCGTACTCGTCATACAATGGTCGTAGACTTAATTTGGATATGTACCCGTCATAGTGATTCAATATTTCCTGTATCGCCGCTTCATCTCCATTAGAAGCAGCAACAATTACTGGAAATGGTATCTGTTGTTTTTCTGTCAAGGCTTATTCCTCCATCAATTTTCGTATTTCTTCCAGCGTACTTGTCCTGTGACGATAGACTGTAGTGCGTACCACATTCATTAACTCGCCAATTTCAGCGTCCGACATATCCATAAAATATGACAACAAAATAATATTTCGCTTTCTCTCTGGTATACTTTTGAGAGCTTTGCTTAACTGGTCGTCACTTACCTGTACTTCCATGCCAAGAACATTGAAAGCTGTATAATCGCTGGAATATGTGTCATGGACACCGAACTTATTCAACTCCATATCTGAAATATCAGAAAATGTAGTTTCATGTTTCAAGCGTCTGGCAATTCCACGCTGATACTTTTTTGCAGCTCTTTTGATAACTTTTTTTGTTAGACAATCAAACTGTGCTTGAATCGCCTGCTCGAAAGAAGATGACTTCATAATGATTCACCTCCTTTCCGTTCGGGAATAGGTGAGGGTTTTCCCTCTATCCCCCTTTCCGCACAGTAACTACCCAGCGGATAGCTGTTTGTTGCGTTTTTAGAAAAGAATTTGAAAAAAGTTTTTGAGCAGCAAAAAAGCACATAGACATTAGATAAATAATGTTCATGTGCTTTTATTCCTACTATATGATGTAAAAAACCACATTTGAGTGCGAATTGAGCTGCTACAATTTCATGGATTTTTTTAACAATATATTATTTCGTTCAATGTGATAAGTAGCAGACACACCTTGCAATATAGCGACCTCCAAAGCCGCCATAGCCTGTGATAAAAAAAACGGCGGCTTTAACCGTCGTCAGAATAGAATTATTGAAATTGACACACTAAAATGATACTGCTGGCTACGGTTTTTTTATTTCCGCAATAGCAGCATATTTTTTGTTACGCATAACAAGAACTGTGTAACCATATAATACGTTTTTCTATACCTGTTTCTTATTCAATAGGAACTGTAAAATATAGTGAGGTGATTTAATATGCGTAAAAAAGAAGATAAATACGATTTCAGAGCCTTTGGTCTTGCAATCAAAGAAGCAAGAATGAAACAAGGTATGACTCGTGAACAGGTGGGAGCAATCATTGAAATTGACCCACGTTACTTAACTAACATTGAGAATAAGGGACAACACCCAAGTTTACAGGTACTATATGACCTTGTTCATTTACTCAATGTATCTGTTGATGAATTTTTCCTGCCTGCGTCTGATCTGGCGAAAAGCACCAGAAGACGACAGGTGGAGAAACAACTTGATAATTTATCGGATATTGACCTAATTATCATAGAAAGTGTTACTAATGGTATTTTAAAAACAAAAAAATAGAGGGTGAATAACTCTCTATTTTCCTATTTCAAGAATTACCTATTTTAAATATATTTTATTTTTTTGTATATGCGTTGTCATACTATCTTACAATTTTCCAGTTAATAAAATAATTATCAAGTTATTCGACAATTGCATACTGTTTCCATTTTCCACTTTTCCAACGATAATAGAAACAAATGCAGCGAAAAGACCAGTCCATTAACATTGCAAAAAATATGCTCAAAGCCCCAAGTTTAAAACCGTACGCAAATAAGTAAGCACACCCAATACGGAAAACAGCCATAGATACAGCAGAAACTATCATAGGGTATTTCACATCTCCTGACGCTCGAAATGCGTTTGGCAATGCAAAGGACATAGGCCAAACTGTTACCCAGCCTGCTATATGAATAATCATAATAATAAACGCTAGTGAAAATGTTTCTGCCGACAAATTATAAAGACTTAAAATTGGTTTTAACAAAATGAAGATTCCTATATCAAGTGTTATCATGCAACCCCAAGATAATTTTACCAAATGTTTTGTATAAGCAATCGCCTGTTCAAATTCTTTAGCACCAACACATTGAGCAACAATAGTTGTTATTGCAAGTCCCAAGGCTTGTCCTGGAATAGTAGCTACATTAATCAAACTTCCAGTTACAGCATTTGCAGTTATAGCTGTAGTTCCAAATACTGCAATCAAGCTGGTTAAAATAATTCGTCCAATTTGAAAAACACCATTTTCTAAACTCGCTGGAATACTGATTTTTAAGATACTTTTAATGATACCGATATTAACTTTCCAAAAAGAGTATGAGCGGATTGAAACAATTAAATCTTTGTTTCTCAACATAATCATAATTGTGATAGTTGCAATAATTCTAGACATAAGCGTAGAAAATCCAACTCCAAATGCCCCCCATTTCATAACATAAATGAATAGTGCATTACCTGCTATGTTAACAACATTCATAATGAACGAGTTTATCATTGCTTTTTTTGTATTTCCCATTGCACGAAATAACGCCGCTGCTGAACTATATATAGCGATAAAGGGAAATGAGATTGCAGTTACATAGAAATAGATACTGGCATTGTGCATTACAGAGGACTCTACATTTCCAAAAATCAAAGACAAAAGTTGGTTATTTAGAATTAAGCAAATAATAGTAAATAGAGTTGATACTCCCAAGCTGGCAATTAGCAATTGTTTTCCAGCAATTTTACTTTTTTCAATGTTTTTGCTTCCAATATATTGTCCAACAACGATAGCACCACCAGTGGCGAGGGCAGTTAACAAAAAAATAAGTAGTGTATTGATTGAGTCTACAAGCGATACACCAGAAACAGCACTTTCGCCAGCGACTGATACCATAAGAGTATCAAACATTCCAACTGACAACATGAGTGTCTGTTCAATAATTAAGGGAACAATAATTTTTTTGATTTCTAATTTTGAAAATAATCCATAATTAAATATGTTTTCTTTATTCGTGTTTACTTTTTCAAGCATTACATCACGCTCCTTTTTATAGTTTATAAATTACAAGTCCATTCTTGCAATGCTTATACTATCATGGTACAATATTTTTGAAAAGTACTGTCCTATTTTGTGATTAGTACGATTTAGTATACTAAGTATTGAAATTATACTATAATTTCATGTACGATTGAGCGCGTTTGAAGATAAGGAGTGGACACATGGAAAAAAAGGCAATCGCAGTTGAACGCTGTGAAACAATTGTTAAAATCCAAAAAATAATAGGTGGAAAATGGAAAATTGAAATTTTATATTATCTTTCGTTAAGAACAAGACGTTTTGGAGAATTACAACGCCAAATCGGGGAAATCACACAGTCAACATTAACTAAGCAGCTCCGAGAGCTTGAAGCTGATGGATTTGTTTCCCGATATATTTATCAAGAAATACCACCTAAAGTAGAGTATTCACTTACAGATTTTGGTAAAAGTTTTGTTCCTATTTTGGAGCAGCTTAAACAATGGGGAAAAGCCAACTTGTCAAAAGAAAGCCAATCAGCGTTGTAAACCATTCTCGAAAAAGAAATTATTATAAATAAAGCCATAGTTTGTGCATTACATAAAAGTAAAATGCAACTATGGCTTTTTTATCAAAGCTATGGTCCATGCTCCAGACCGCAACTAACTATATGCTGTCTGGGGTAGCCTTTTACATGAGTACAGCAAAAAGTTTTTCTACAGTGAAGTGTAATCATAATACATATACATTTTAATATTATCCTACAATCTTCCAGTTACTATCATCTTTCGTAATATCAAATCAAACTGTAATACTTCTCTCATTGAAAATCTTCTTTGCCACAAAAACAGCATTTAAAACTCGTGGAAATCCAGTATATGGAATGCACTGTAAAAAAGTTTCAATAATTTTTTTTGCTGAAACACCTACATTTAATGCTCCATTGATATGTACTTCTAATTGTGGTTCACATCCTCCTGCTGTCAATAGGCTGGTAATTGTTATCAATTCTCTTTCTGGAAGATTTAAACTTTTTCTAGTATAAATCTCTCCAAATGCGAACTCTACAATAAATTTCCCTAAATCTGGCGATATATCTTCCAATGACTTAATTACATTCTCACCTCCAATTCCATCAATTGCTTTTAATTGTTCCATTCCATCATTGAATCGTGTTTTTTCCATTTGATTTTACCTCCTTAAACGATTACAATATAAGCATATTACTTAGACTATACTGTAAGTCAAGGACTTTTTAAGGGGGTGATAAAATATGACAATCGGTGAATTATCCAAAGCAACAAATATCAGCGAATACACCTTACGCTACTATGAAAAGAAAAATTTAATTATCGTGAAGCGTGATGATATAGGTAGGCGCTGCTATGTTGAAAATGATGTTGAATGGATTAAATTTATTCAACGCCTAAAAGAAACAGGAATGTTGCTGCGAGATATTGAAAAATATTCACAACTCCGATACAAAGGAGATGAAACTATGCCAGAGCGATTATCCATGCTAGAAAAACATAGACTATATGTTCTTGAACAGCAAAAGAAATGGCACGAATATTTAGAAAATCTTGACAGTAAAATCACATATTATGAAAATTCCATTTCTAATCGTTAAACAAGGCTTGCATACCACATACGAAATGCAAGCCTTGTTTCTTTACCCTACAATCTTCCAGTTACTATCTGTCTTTTCCAGCACCAAATCAAACTGCGAAATCTGTGTTGCTTTGGTTCTCTGGTCGAGGTAGCTCACCGATACTGACACCTTAATATTATCTCCGTCCTGCGTAAACACTGGATTTACTAATTCTGAAAATACATAGTCCGTATTGACTGGTTCAAGCACATTTCCAGCGACATAATAGCTAAGTTCCTTTTCTGTAGCAGTAGGATACAGCTTGAAGAAAGTTTCCAAGAACTCGGTCACTTCCTCTATCGTGGCAGCGTCTACATTCACATCTACTTCCTGTGTCTTTGGTTCATAGCTGGATTTTGTTGGTAAACTGCAAATAGTTGGATTTTTGGTAATCACCATATTTCCGTTATCGTCCGCATGAACCACCACTTCATAAGCTGACGTATATTGCTTTGACTGGTCGCCCTCCGTTACCGTCTGATCTACAGAGTAGATAGCGGTAAAGTCGTTTGCTTTTGTCTGCTCCACATTCCAGATTTGAACATTTGTTACAGTAGAGCTTGTGGGAATGTCCTTGCGTACCGTATCGGTATTCAAATCCTGTAGTCCTTTAGTTAAGTAATTGCTGATAGCCGCTGTCCTTGCGTCAATAGATTCTTGTGTATTGCTCCATGCGTGATAGGACTTCGCAAAGCCTTTGACAAAATTCTCAATCCTGTTCGTGTCAATGATATGCTGTTCAATCACTTCCTTTTCGTGTACCGTGTGCATATCAATGGCGGTAAAGTTCTTATATACCCCGAAGCTGACACTGGCAATCAGCACCAGCCACAGGGCAATCACGGTCTTCTTATGTGTGCCTACTTTCATAACAGACACTTTCTTTTCCTTAACGGGTTTTTCTTTCTTCTCTTTTTTCTTAAAAATCATAGATTCCAGTTCCTTTCTTATTTGGTTTTTACTCGTCCAGCACCAATGATGTGTTGCTGCCAGTAAGAGCTTGTTAAATCGGTATATCCGATAGGGTTTCCTGCATGATACATACGGTTATTTCCTGCGTAGATTCCAACGTGTGTGACATACGTTCCAGCATTATAGGTGGAATGGAAAAAGACCAAATCACCAGCCTTTGCCTGTGATAATGGGATATGCTGGGTAGCGTCATACTGGTCTTGTGCCACACGGGGTAAGCTGATTCCAGCCTTTCCATAGCACCACTGCACCAGTCCCGAACAATCAAAAGAGGTGTTCGGATTGCTGCCGCCAAATACATATGTCCACCCTTGATATTTTAGTGCTTCTTTAAATACTGCCTGTACCGTAGCATTGTTAAAGCTGGAGACAGCCAGATATTGATTCACCAGACGGACATAGAACATATTTCCATACTTGTACCGCCAGCCGCCATTTTCTTTAACTGCAATCTCATTGGTATAGGTAACTTTTACGCCGCCCGACTTATCCCTTGAAAAGCTCACCGCCAGCTCAAAGGTATATTTTTTTCCATGACTGGCAACATAGTCAAGAAAGCCGCCGCCATAATTGTAGGACTGTACCACAGAATCAATATCACAGCCTTTGGCTTTTGCGGTTGCTAAAAGCTCCGAAAAGTATTTACACCCCTGTTTGATGGATTCCTCCGTTGAAAGGGTGTTCGGCGGCAGTCCCAGTGATTCCGAGGACTGCATAACGTCCACCGCTGTACCTCCCGATTCCACCTGCATGATGGCAAGCAGATAATTCACGTATTCTGAAATCCCGTATTCTTTGGCATATTTCTCCACAGTTGGCTGATGTTTCAGCACTTCTTCAGAAAGATTCATTCCAGAAAAATCCATACTGGAAGAACCGTTTTCCTCATCGTCCGAAGTTACAATGAACAGGAATAAAAGCAGGCTGATAATCATTGCGAAAATCCCACCGAATAAAGCAAGGTGTCTTAGCTTCATTTCTTAATTCCTTTCCTGCTTTTTTTGCTGTTTGTGGTCTGCCTGTTTTGTGTCTGTTGTACCTGTGTTTGCCGCACTGTTTGACGGGTTACTTTTTCTGTCGTTACCGCCTGTTTGGCATTGGCACGCATGGTTTCTGGGACAGCAGCGGATTGTCTGACTGCCTGTGTCCGTGGCTGCTCCTGCCTTGTGACAGGCTCTTTTATTTTGGGGGTCTGCTCCCTTGTCACCGAAGCAGGACGCTCCTTTATCGTTGGTTCGTTATGCTGCTGCGTAGGTTTGGCAGGAACAGGGGTTACGACTGGTCGCTCATGTACCGAAGCTGGACTTTTTCTATTCTCTGTTTTGGAAGTTGTCCCTCCCTGTTTTGCCTGTTCCATTTCCAACCGTTTTTCAGCAACCGTCTGTCTGTGCTGGTTTTGCCTGTCGGCTCGCTCGGATTTTCTGGTAGATTTTTCCTCCACGACACCACGCTTGAAATCAGAGATATTTTCCTGTAGCTGGTTTGCACCGCTATGTAAGGCATACTTTGTCTGGGTCGGCATATCTTTTACCTGTTGCTTTATGGTCTGTGCCTTGTCTTTCATGCGGTCTTTGGTATCCAGCACCGCCCCGACTTTTGCCCCAGCACGCCTGCCAAGGCTGGCAGTATCACCAGATACGTTATTGTGGTTTGGTCTGGCGTGAGTAGCATTTCCTGTATCCGCTTTTTTGCTGCCTGCGATTGCAGCTCCTATCGCACCACCAGCAGCACCAGCCGCTACCGTTCGCCCAAGTTTACGCTCCAAGCGTCTTGCCCCTCGATTAAGGAACAGATAAGGTCGCCGCATAATTCTGCGTCCGACCTGTTGGGTATCCGAAGATTGCAAACTGAACATGGACATTAAATCGCCCAATTTGAAATAGATACCAGCAAAGGTGACTATCTGCAAAAATGCAATCATAAAGAATGGATAACCAGCAGAAATAGCATAAAACATGGTCGAAACACTAAACGCAATGGTAATAATCAGCGTGATTCCTGCCCTCATCATAATGGTGTTGAACAGCTTTGTAAGTGCCTTTTTCCCCATGCTTTCATAGGTCGGAATCATGGAGAGGATAAAACTGATTGGCAGAAACATGGCATAAATGATGAACAATACCTGTGAAAATATCATCATGCCTGTAAGGAGAAATACAAAGATGGAAATACCGATATTAAACAGGAATAAAAACACCACCATTCCTAATCGGCTCATTGTCTTTTTCACACTAAGGTTTGTATTGTCCTTGTCCTCGATTTCACTTTTGACAGCGTCCTCACGTCCGTCTGTATCGGGACTTTTGGAAAGTATTGCTTCTGTTCGGTCATTCCCCAACTTCTGGGTATCGGATTCTCCATACTGTAACAGAAGCCAAGGCTGCTTTACCTGTATGGCAAACAGGCTTTCCCGTATCAAGTCCACACTGTCCTTGCCCTTGCTATTGGAATCTGGCAGCACAATCTTTGTCCCCAGCGTCAGTGCCGCATTGCTTACGTCTGATGAAAAGTCATTGATTTTACTGACATAGTTTGGGGCATATGCAATAAAAGACGCTGACAGAATAAACACCACCAGAAAGTTGATAACAGAATGAACCGCCTTTGTGGTTTCCCGTTTGATAAGTCCTGTATACGCCACATAGATTCCCATTATCAGAATCAGTATCAGCAGGAATCCTACATAGAATCCCTGTGTGGAAAATCCGCTGGGTGTGATACCAGCCAAGGTCTGGATATTCTTTCCGATGGAATTTGCAGTATCCGATATAAAATCCAGCTTATAGGCTTCTTGCACCACATAGCCTGTTGCATTGGAAATATAAAGACTGACCGTCCAGATAAAGTTGGTAATGGCATACAATCCATACTGAATACTTTTACCGATACCATCTGTCCAGTTCCAAGGCAGCCAGTCCCATGAGCTGTCCACATAAAAATCAAGCTGGTAATTTTCCAGCGGATACTTCGCATAGGCTTTGGCAGCGTCCACCGTATTGTCCACCAGTCCAGCCGCATGAGCTACCGTCCCCACCAGTGACAGGGTAATAAATACACAGCAGATAATAAACAGGGCAATTCCCAGAACATGAATTATCTTTCTTCTTTTCATAGGCTGTCCCTCGTTTCCTCCTGCTGTTTTGGCGGTCTGGTATCAAAGGCAGTGAACAGGTCAGCAAAAACAGGGTGAATCTGCATGACACCTACACGCCCGTACAAATCTTGAAACAGGCATTGACCGTTCTCTAAATCCCGTAACCGTTTCTGGTTGTTCTCGTCCTCCTTATCCACACCAAAAAATTCCAGCGTATTCTTGATTTCTTTTATGTCCGTGGAGCGAAAAGCAAATTTCAGACCGATATTGTTTTTCATCTTTTCGTCGTCCACATCACCAGAGTTCTGTGTCACAAAATAGACAGCAGCGTTCATGGAACGACCAGCACGTACCAGTTTGTTTGACAGTGCCTTTCCCTGTGCCACCTGTAAAAATGTCCATGCTTCGTCTAAATCCACCATCTTGAAAATGCTGCGGTCAGAATGGATAAAGTCTAAGGCAAAGGTACTAATCACAATCAGCATAGCCACGGATAGAAGCTCCATTGTGGTATATTCTTCAAACTTCGTGTCTTTGTCGGGGAGTACAAGGTCTGCCACCTGTATGATGTTAAGCTGCCTGTCAAGGCTGATGGACTGCTCCACCTCACCATTGGAAAACAACAGATGTGCAAAGTCATAATCGGTCATACTCTCGATATGGTCTGCAATATTTCTGGAAATCGGGGTATCCTCCCTGCGTAGTTCATCAATGACGCATAGTAAGCCACGCTGTTTTCTCTGGGTGACAGAGCGGATTGCCTTTCTAAGTACGGGGAACTTTTCACCGTCTCTGCTGGATATACCCGTAAGGAATGTGAGAATGTCAATGGCAAGGCTTTCAGCGTCCTTTAAACTCTGCATAATCACATAGGGGTCAAGCAGTCCCTTATTCTTTTCCTCGGAAGTAAGATTTACGATTTTGATTTCATGTGCAATGTCTGGTAAGGTTTCCTGCCAGTTGCCACGTTCTGATTTTGGGTCTACAATGACTGCCTGTCCTCCAAACAGCACCGCATAATAAACGATAAGGTTATTACAAAATGACTTTCCACCACCAAGAGAGCCTAGAAACGCTGCGGCTAATGCATTGGTGATAGAACCTTTTACGCCCTGTGCTGCAAGGCTGGGTTTTAGGTACACGTTTCTTCCCGTATCCAAGTTGTACCCGATATAGATTCCGTCACGTTCTCCTAACTGCTGGGTCGCCCCGAAGCCAAGTCCAGCCAGAAAATCACTGGTGACATACTGGATATAATCATTGATGTAACGCTTGCTGGCTGGTAGAAATTCTCCATGCAGTCCCAGCATATCCCCGAACGGGCGAACCAGCTTCACGTTGAGGTCATCGTAAAAGTCCTTGACCTCGTCACAGCGTCGCTTTAATTCCTCTAAGCTGTCAGCCGCCACACGCACCACATAAGACAGCTTGTACATGGATTCCTTTGACTGGTCGAGTGCGGTTTCCAGCTCATTGACCGAATCCAGAGCTTCTACCACGTTGCTGCCTGTCTCGTTATTGGATTCCCATGCATGATTATCCAAATCCTTTAATTCCTTTTTCTTGTTGCGTACCGTGGTTAAGGCTTTTTTGTTGGTGACAATCTCCACATTCATAGAAGTGGAAACAGGAAAGGTGAACTGCTGTTGCTGGTAATAGAAGATTTCACTAGAGGGAAAATCCAGCTCCCCTACGATATTGTTTATCGTGAAGTAGGCAACATACGTTGTCTGATCTTCACTGACAATCTTTAGGTATCGCTGATTTTCTTCTATCATGCAGCGTGTGGGACGGATAAGGTCATAACGCTTCACCAGCGTTTCTTTCTTTAACTTCTTAACTGGAAAATCATAGTTGTAATCTTCATAGGCAATACCCGTCTGCCCGTAGATATGCTCTATCAGATAGCCGAAGTCATTCTTTTCCAGTCTGCGAATTTTAAAACGACGGGAGATTTTATTTTCCAGCAGCTTTTCCATTTTTGTGAATCGGTTGATTTCATCATTACTCATGGAAATAAAATCTCCCATGAGGTTATGATTGACCTCATACAGAAAATCAGCAAAGCTCATGGCGGCAGATTTCTTCATGCCCTTTATGCTGACTTCTTCCTCATTCACCAGCAGTTTGAAACCAAGAAAAAAGCGATAGTCAATCTGATTTTCTCCAATCATCTCAACCAACGCTTCGGTCTGTTCGTCTACCTTTGCACAGGCAATCTCACGAAGCCGCCCTGTGATTTCCCTTTTGGAACGCTCCTGTATTGCCCGAATACTGGCTTCTGTGCTTATCTGTAGGGCATGGATTTTTCCATCTCGATTCTGGGCGATAAGCTGACGGAAATTGTCATGGACTTGATATTTTTCCTCTGGGGACAGGAACGAATAATTGTAGGGTATCAGTTCATAGTAGGCAAAGCACTCACCGTCATGGTTGAATACCAAATTGTTTTCTATATATTTAATCGGGAACATAAATCACACTCCTTACTGTGGTTATCTCTGTTTGCAGTTTCGTATTGTTTCGTTTCACGGGTTTTCCTGCATAGGTCACTTTTGGTCGCAAGGCATAGGACAGACTGGATTTTAAGAAGCCGAAAGGCTTTTTCCCGTCAAAGGTCTTTTGCGATACGAACCATGTAAATGCTACAGGAATCCCAAAATATTTAAGGAACGCCCCGTCAATCAGTGAAAGTGGCGGCAGCTCGCCAAAGAGAATCACCACGAACAGGGATACTACGAACCATGCCATCTGACTGAATGTGACGGGGAACGGTAATTGAAAATCATTGATAGCATAAATGACTTTTTCCACGCTCCAAATGCTGGTATAACTTTTTATTTTCTTCAATTCTTACAAACTCCTTTCTTCTGAAATTAAATACAGCAGCCTGTAAGCCACAAGCTGCTGCATAAAAAATACCAGTGATTTTTCACTGGCAGACATCATAATGTTTTTAATATGGACATTCAAACACGCCATAATTGGTGACTACAAAACGTCCCTCCATGTCAAGGTCACGCCCGTAAGATTCATAATCTATGTAGCTTTGCAGCCTGTCTGGAATCTCACCCAAGCACTGGCATTCGTCTATGAAATAATAGGCAACATCTGTCATATCCTCACAATCGGGATAGGAAATAATATCGTCCTTATGCTCGCATAAATCTTCCAGATTGCTGTAATATCCCATCAAGTCACCAATAACCTCACAAAGTGGGTAGTCCAGTTCTTCCACCATTTCACACAGGCGGTTGACTTCCTCAATGGAAGTGTATTCGTCAATCTCAAAGGGCAGCTCAAAATCATGGATTGCATATTCCTCATAAAAATCATTCAATCCAATTCGCTCCATGACCTCGTCATAATCAATGGGCGGTGTGAACCAGTCACCGATAAGCTCACCCTCGTTATATTTTCCAAGATTGGCAATATAGACACGCATTTCCTCTATAAGACAACACCGCCTTTACTGATAGCGGAATACGCCGCTTGTGGTAAAGAGATATTCGCTGCTTTCTTCCAGCTCACGCCCAAAGGCGGCGTAGTCCATATGCTCTGCCAGCTTTTGTGAAAGCTCTCCGCAAAGATGTTCTTCCAGCAAAAGGTGTCTTGCCAGTGATTCTGAATCTTCCACATCATAGTGGCGTATCTCTTCTTTATGGTCGATAAAGTCCTCAAAGCTGGTAAACCATTTTCGCTGTATGGCTTCTATTTCATTTCCAAGAGGTGTCCCCTCCAAGCTCAAAACCATGCGGCAGTTGACATTGATTTCCCAAAGTGGGGTATCTGTGCCAATGGAAAAAGGCAGCTCATAATCTGCAACTTCAATTTCTTCCTCACTTTCAACACCCAGCTTTTCCTTGACCTCATCAAAATCTACAGGGCATAAAAACCATGCACCCGTATATTCTTCCTCATCTTCGCTGTAGGGTTTTGTATTATTCAGTAAATAGATTTTCATTTCATACATGGTAAAAACCGTCACTTCCTTTCGTTACTTCTAGTGTATCCATTATGACCCGATAATCAACACCGAATACATAATGGGAGAATTTTTCTAACTGTTCCGTGGGATAGGCAAGCGGTGACAGGCGTTTGATTTCACGCCAGATGGCACGCTTTTTATAAGGCAGGTCTGAAACATCTTTACAGCCTGTCAGATATGCCATATCCTCAAATATATCCTGCTTCATTTTAAACCTCCAATCGAAAAGATTACAGGGCATTAAGCTCCGATAATCTTATTGAACAGGTTCAGTAATACATCTTTTACGCCGCCAGCGTTAAATACCAAACCAACAGCGATTAAGGCAATCACCAGAAAGCCGATAAGTTTGGAAAACTCTCGTTTGAATCCAAGATACACCCCGATTACCACGATTGCCATAAGCACAAGGGACTGTGCATTGCTTAAAAACCAGTTATATAGATTCTGTCCAAAATTCATCTATTTTTTTCTCCTTTCAAATCGTTCCATTTCTTTGTCATAGCTGCTCCCTGCCTGTATCAGACACAAAGTAGTGATTCCGATTCCTGCTCCAAGTGCCACTAGGAACAGGTCAAATAATAAGTGCTTCACGCTAGACCTCCTTTTTGTCATTGCTGATTGTCATTTCCTCTATAGTCGTGGACTGCTGCTGTAATACCTTTTCCAATCGGTCAGTGAGTTTTGCATTGTTCACCATATCTTTGATATGTGTTGTACTATGCAGCCTGTCCAGTTCCTTTGCCACCTTTAAGGTCGGTGCGACCTGTCTTGCTAACCAGTTCAGTGTCCGCTGGAATGAATACGGTTCGGGTTTGGTCGTCAGTTTCAGCCGCCCACGATTTTCACCGAGAAACCACGCCCAGCGTTGATTGGTTTTCCATTCACTGCGTCGTTTGGTATCGTCCCTGTCCGTGAAACGTACATAGCGGTTGATAATCGCAAATGCGGTTCTCTCTGCGTCATGGTAGGTCAGCAAATCACGTACCGCATAGTAGGCACGCTCATTTTTCAGCCGAATCTCAAAACGATTCTTAATCGGCGTTTCCTCTAGGGGAATCTCAAACTTTGCGTACTGTTCATAGTCCTTTTCATAGATACAGAAATAGACCTCTGATTTGAGTGAACCAATGTAAAGCGTATTTCCCATGCTAAGTTTATCGTCCTCTCTGCTTTGCACCAGTTCACCAGAACGGTAGGACTTAAAGCTGCGAAAAACAGATACACATTCCTCATTCCTGCATTTTGCTGTAAGTTCTGGTATATCCAGCATACCCACCATATCGTTGATGGCAAGGTCAATCCGCTTACATACACCGTCCTCAATCAATGCGTCCATGAGAAAGTCATACCAGCTCCTATGCTGTGCCAGTAAAAAACACTCAAACTGTCTACAGCCTTTTCCTTTCAGTTCCAGCAACGTGCCTTTTTCTTCCTCTGGGGACACCAGTACGAAAATGTCACCCATGTAATAATGTTCGCTGTAGGAATAGAACCCGAAATCTTCATGTATCATAAAGTCCAGCTTCAATCCCAAGATTTCTTCAACTACGTGTCTTACGTCCAAAGTAGGAAAACGTATGCGTACATAATCAAACAGCATGGTAAGCTGTACATCTGGGTTATAGCGTTCCAGAACCTCCATAAGATTGTTTCTTACATCTTCACTGGGAACAGCCAAGCCAGATTCAATCTTGTTTAGGTACTGCCTTGTGATACCAGCAGCCACCGCTAATTTATTTTGTGAGACACCGTATTCCATACGTTTGTCCCGAAATTCTGTTATCCAGTCAGTTTCATTCAGTAAAATCCCTCCTATCCAAAAACAGGTGTAAACTGGAAACCACCTAGTTTACACCCTTATGCAGAAACCGAATCCCTTGAATCCACAAGGGATTTTCGTATTCCTGATACTAATTTCAGTTGTATTTGTGCCCCTCTGTTAGATACCGAGGGGCGAATGGTTGGTGTGGCTTACGCCACCCCAACAGGCTAGTCCGTACCTGTGGCTTTCGCTTCGCACGCCACCTGTCCGTCCTGCCTTTGACGTATCATTCGATTGTCAGTTTAAATTCCTGTGGATTGTCCACAATGTTATAGGGCATGGCATTTTCAGAATCCTGCGTATAATTAAGGGTAAACGCTGGACTGCCTTTCTTCACATCATGTTCGGATAAATAGACCGTTGCGTGCAGTTCTGTAGGGATAGAAAAATCATAGCTGAATAAGACATTGCCGAAATCATTTTCCCTGCATTTTTTTATGATTTCTTCTGCACAAGCCATTTCATCTGTAACATAAAGTTTGTTTGCAACGACTGTAAGCTGCTCTTGATGAGCGTTAGCAGAAGTGGTGGAAATGCTGTTATAGACCTGCATGGTTCTCCCGTTCTGCAAATAATATAGGACGGTAACTGCCATAATAAGAATTACCATCACAACAATTGTTCCTTTTTTTCCTTTCATCTTTCCTGCTCCTTGACACCTGTATTTATATACAGTGTACGGTAATACATCTTATTTTTCAATACAGTTGTACTTATAATTCAAATAAAAGGACAGGTAAAAAATATGACGATATACATTGATTTAGAAAATCTCTTGAAAGAAAAGAATATCAGCAAAAATAAGGTATGCGAAGCCTGCAAGTTACAGCGGACACAGCTCAACAATTACTGTAAGAACAAAGTAACCAGAATTGACCTCGCCATACTTACCAGACTATGTGAATACCTTGACTGTACACCGAATGATATTTTAAAGCTGCGATAGAGCTATTGGGTAAAACCAGTAGCTTTTTTATTCTGCGTCTGTAGGTTCTGACGGTATGGTTGCCGTCAATGTGCCAATCGTCCGCAAAAAATCGTGTCCCTTTGGCACAAGTGGGGTATAAAATTCAGATATGACACTTGTTCCAGTATCTACATATCCACGCCCCTTAATCTGTTTTAAGAAAAAATCCTTATCCACCTCCCCGAACATCATAGAATAGCCAAGTTCCGACATACGCCCAAGAGCCACACGGAAATTGAATTGGTCACGGATTCCGTCACCCAGATACTTTGCGTCTGGTCGCTGACAGGCAAGGATAAGGAAATACCCAGCCTGTCGCCCAAGCATGACAATCTGTTTGAGTTTATTTAAGACAGCAGCGTTTTCCTTTGTCGTCAGCATTTCCATAAACGCCACATATTCATCAAAGATAAGGAAATGTGGTCAAGTCCAAGATAGGCATAATTCTTGCCCGTCTTATAATTCTCCATGAGCTTCATTGCTTCGCTTCGTTTCATCATACCCTCATAAAATCGGTCAATACAATCTGTTATATCCTCTTTTCGATAATAGACCTCTGGCATGACTGCGGATAAATCCGCAAGGTCGGCGTTCTTTGGGTCAAGCACATACATGGCGGCGTGGGTACGAAGCAGAGCTTCTATAATCGTTAAAATAAAATAGGTCTTACCTCCACCCGTACCACCAGCAATCAGCATATGCGGCAGCTTGTCATATTCCCACCAGACATTTTTCATCAAGCGTAGCTTTCCGCTTTCTGCCTGTACGTTCTCAATGCTGATACGGTTTGCAATGGTATCATAGAGTAGAATATATTCCACGTAGGAATCATGCAATTCTTTCGATACCAGCTCACAGTACAAGCCAGTTTCCAGCTTCTTTTCCAAGTGCAGGAGCTGGTCTTGATATTTCCCCAGCGTGATTTCCGTCTGGATATGTAAAAGTCCATGCTCCATGCGATAGTACAGCTTTGGAAAGTAAGTGATTTTCTCTTTTTTGCTGGACGCTGGCATATCCTTGAATACGCTGCTGTCCTGTATGCTTTCTGCTTCATACCACTTGTTTTCCAGAATCATCTTCGCCAATTTCTGGCGGTGAAATAACTGTTTTACTCGGTCATACTGGAAACGACGGTACAAAAAGGCAGCAATGGCACATAGTACCGCCGCCACAGTGATAGAACCTATCATGTATGGCGTGGCGGTAAACTGAAAACTGCCATCATGTATAAGCGAAGCTGTTTTCCAGTCCATTGAGCTTATGGTCTTTAGGTTCAGCAGTATTACCAAGCTGATGAAGAGCAGCAATAGCGAACCAGCATAGAAACGAAAAACCAGCGACTTGTCGCTGGCTCTGATACGCTTTCCCTTGCATTTGTAAAATGACATAATACCTCCTTTCTGGGTATGAAAAAAGCAGCTAATCATATAGACTAACTGCTTATGTGATATTGAATATTAAGTTACACACTCCCGAATAAGTACACAATAATGAAATACTTTACAATTTGTCCTCAAGTCTTTTTAGTACAGTGTCATTATCATCTGTTATCATATAACAACCTGTGTTGTAATGATAACTTATCCGATATTTCATATTCTCAATAAAGCAAATTATTTCACCATATTCCACTTTATTTTCTGCATAGAGTTTTGGAATTGATTTGCTAAGTTTGAGAAAAAATTCTTTATCAGGAAATTCGTCCAGACAAGAAAACTTATCATCGGCTATATATCCCTTTAACATTGCATGATTATCGAATCCCACCTCAATATTATGTTCCTTATTAGTTTCCCACTTATTTAACCAAGTAATCATCTTAGATATTGTATTCATTGCGTCCCTCCCATATTTTCATCTTATGGAAATAGTATACCTTACTTCACTATTGCACACAATCAGAATCAACTACTATTTTTTCTCTGGTGGCTGTTGGTTTCGGTTCTGTGGATTTCCTGCTGACTGTCCGCCTTTATTCTTTAATACGATATCCTCCGCTTTTATATACCAGTCCACCTCCGCCCCTTGAAAAGTAGCAGTCGCTACCGTATCAGCCACAGGATTGATGATTTCCACCTCTGCGTTATAATCAAATTCCTTTAAAGGAACAGTAGCAGGAATACTGACCTGTATCATGCGTCCCTGCCCTCTGGACTTCAAATCATAGGTACGCTCTTTGATTTCCTCGGATACTGTACCGTCCTCATTCTGCATACGCACTTCACGACGTAGGGCAGAGAACTTCAATACGCCGAATGTTTTTTCCTTATCAATAATAATTCCATTTGCTAATCTCATAAATTATTTTCCTCCTTATGCTTTCACCATGTCGTCTGCGGACAGGATATAGTTTGTAAAGCCACGATTGCCAATTTTGTATCCCTCGGCTGTGATTTTTGGATTGATAAGTTTTATCTTTTCCTCAACTTCCAGATTCTTTTCACCAGCAGAAGCAGGGAGAACCACAACAATATCATCGGCTCTCTGTATGTCCGAATACAGGTTGAAACTACGGGAAACTACCGCCATGCGTCCGTTGATCCTGCGTTGTTCCACCTTATTCTCACCAGCAAATTCTAAATTCCCGAATGTCTTTTCCATGTTTGGGATAACGTGTTTTAATTCCATAAATGTAATACCTCTTTTCTTTCTTAGTTTTAATTGTTATTTGTGTCATTTCTGCTGCACGGATACTATCTGTCTGCCTGTGAATTATCAAGGGCAAGATAAATGCTACGCACCCTTGACAATCCCCATTCAGAAAGATAATGCGTAATCAAGCAGAATTAAGCTGTTGTGCCAGTCACAGACTGCATTTCCCATGATTGGCGGTGAACGGGAAACACCTTTCAAAAGCAGATACCTCCTGTAGCTATTTTTTTAAGCTGCGTCTTTTCTTATAAATTGCTGCGATAAGACCAGCACCAGAAAGACCAAGCATTGTAAGAAGTGCTGCAAGTGGCGTATTGTCACCTGTCTTTGGAGCGTTACTGGTTTTTGTTGGCGTATCTGGTGATTCTGGCGAAGTTGGTTTCTCTGGTGTAGGTGTCGTTGGCTTTTCTTTGACTGTCACCGTCTGACCTTTATCAGAAATATCCTTATGCTCCGCTACCTTGACTGGTTCATCTGGATTGATACTGTCGTATAATTCCTCAAATGTGACAAGGTCTTTTCCTGCCAGTTCGCTTGCGTCAAAGGTAAATTCAATCTTTACCTCCATTTTGGTATCCTCTGCGATAAAGGTTAGGTCATTTTCTACTCGCTTTCCATTTACCAGAAGTTCTGCATTTTCTGACTTTACCATTTCCCAGCCTTTTAACGTGTACTTTGTTCCTTTTTCCAGACCGTCTAGTGTGACCGTATCAATAATCGTTACGTCCTTACCTGCTTCAATTTCCTTTTCCCCATCTGCTTTATTGGTAGCAGTTGTATGAATAGTAATCACACGCTCTTTAATAGAAACAGTCTGTCCATCATCGGAAATATCCTTATGCTCCGCAATCTTTTCTGGTTCATCTGGATTACTCATATCGTATAATTCCTCGAATGTGACAAGGTCTTTTCCTGCCAGCTTGCCAGCGTCAAAGGTAAATTCAATCTTTACCTCCATTTTGGTATCCGCTGCGGTAAAGGTTAGGTCATTTTCTACCCGTTTTCCATCTACCAGAAGTTCTGCATTTTCTGACTTTACCATTTCCCAGCCTTTGAGCTGATATTTTGTCCCTTTATCTAACCCGTCCAAAGTGACCGTATCAACAATCGTCACCTTACTTCCAGCCACGATTGATTTATCACCAGTGGCTTTATCTGTAGCAGTGGTATGGATTGTGATTTCTTTTTCGTATTCATCGGTCAATGTACCTAAATGAATGACCGTTTTATTTTTTGACACTACCACATCAAATGCTGGAATCAGTTTGTAATTCTTATTGGAAGTACAGCGTAATTCTTCGATTTCGTAGGTATCGTAAAGTAATGCACCCTTGCTGTCGTCTGGTTCTGATGTTCCAAACCAGATTTCATCATCACTGGTTTTACCAGCATTGGTATTCTGTTTGTGAGAGTTCCAATCAGCAGTAGTAGAAAACTGTCCGTTCTTATCCGTCACCACAATATGACTTTCACCCGTTGTCTTGCTTGTGATTTTAAATGGAACATTGGCAAGACGTTTGTGTGTGCCGCTGCCAATCTTTACCCCCTCAATATCACCACGCTTAATCTGGTTATAGACAGAGTGCTGTTCGTCTGTTAAATCAACGATTTTACCGTTTTCTGTAATTGAAAATTCAATGGGTTTTGCACCGTCTGTCAAGTAACCCTCTGGTGCTTTGGATTCTTCCAGACGATATGTGCCATAGGGAAGTGTATCTGCTTCGGTTGCAGCGATACCGTCAATTCCTGTATGAATGGTTTTTACCACTTCATTCTGGTTGTACAGTTTCCCCTCCACCAAGACAGGATTTTCGTTTAAGGAAGTGATAGTAAATTCCGTGTCTTTCAAGGTCGCACTTCCCTGTGATTTGGTGTCTTTTGTTTCAAGGTCACGTTTTTGGATTTTCACACCACCACGGATAACCTTGTCCGATACAGAATATTGATTACTGCCAGATAATACAGCAAGGTCGCCATCTTCGGTAATCTGTGTTACATATACACCTTTTATCTGTTCTTCACTGCCATTTGCCTGCATATACGCACCATCAAGCAGGTAACCTGCTGGTGCTTTGGTTTCTTCTACGGTAATTGTTCCAAGCGGCAGACAATTTGTTCCGTCCTGTGAATAAAAATCATTCCCAGATACCTTATAGCTGTCAGCCAGCTTTGTGACATAATGGATACTCCCATCACTGCCTTTTTCTGCTACCGTTTTTGTTGTCCATGTGCGTGTTACTTCGGCTGGGAGATTTTCTTTACTGTAGAATCCATCATAATAGTTCCAAGTAAACTCCGCACCCTCTAGCGAAGCACTACCTTGTGAGACTGCTTTTCCAGTTTCCAAGTCGATTTTAAACAGGTCTATCAAGGTTGTTGTGACCTTTGGGGTGTCGCTGACTTTCAATGTGGCAGTTTCCCCAGCCTTTACTTCAAGAGGATAAACTTTTGTGTCTAGTTTGAATCCTGCTGGTGCTTTTGTTTCTTTGATGTAGACTGTACCAGCTTTTACTTCGACAGTATCGGTGTTCCCGTCACTATCAGTCGTAAGGGTGGCAAGAGCATTGGAGCAGCCTTTATCAGAATGGACACCATAAGTCGCACCAGTGATGGAATAACAGTCATTGTCATTGGTAACCGTGGGATTGGACGAGATTTTCTGTAAATTCGCATTTCCTACAGCCAGCTTCGCCCAGAATTGCCCTAAGTCCTGTCCATTTCCTGTGTAAATATAGCCGCCACATTCATAGCGTCCCTTATTGGCTTTGACAAATTTCCTTGCACCAGAGAAAACTTCTTCCTGTGTTGCTTTGGAGATTTCATCATAAGAAGCTCGGACGTTATCACAGCTCCAACCTAGATGAACGCTCAATCGTTGCCATACGGTACATTGTTCTAAGAGATAGATTTGTTTGTAGTTCAGTCCATTGTGGCTTGCTGCATATTGCTTGACGTATTCAAGGGATAGGGCAACATCATCTATCTGGTCGGCATTCATACGTGAGCTTGCGTCAGAACGGGTCTTGTAGCCATTCTGAAAACTGGTGTTGATGTCCACACAGTATGCAGTTTCACCCTCAACTTTCATCATGCCCTCATTGAATGTAGAGCCAATCGAACCGTCATTCATTACTTTTTCAATAATGCCGACACGCTCATCTGATTCTGTCCAATACTGTGTTTCTGCTGCAAATACCTGTGTGACAGGCAATGCTGTAAAAACGGTTGCTATGGTAAGTACGCCTGTAAGCAATCGCTTCATAATATTTTTCATAATTGTTAATTCTCCTTTCATTTTGGGTAAAAAAATAGACGCTCAAATTTGAACGCCTAAACATAACAAAGGGATACTGTTATCATTCAGTACCCCTCTCGTAAACTTTATTCTGTTGTGTTCCCACACTCTATATCGACTACCACCGAAACATTGATGTAATCTTTTATCACTTTATTTCTGCATTTTTCACCGTTGCCAGTGAACACCATATGCTTGAAAAAGTGCCTAAAATTAAGGATTTCTACGTATCTGCTCTTTGTATCAACACTATAGTCTCGACATGAGGAGTTTGAGGAAATAAATCTACAGCCCCAGCCCTTACAACTTTATATCCCGCCTCTTCAAACACTTCCAAATCTCTTGCAAGACTGGTGGGTTTACAGCTAATATACACCATTTTCTCCACACCGAAATCTATAATCTTACCAATGGCCTTTGGATGAATTCCGTCTCTGGGCGGATCTAACACAATAAAGTCTGGCTTATCTTTTATATCATCTACAACTTTTAGCACATCCCCTGCTATGAATTCACAATTATTAAGTCCATTTAGCTTAGCATTTTCCTTTGCCGCTTCCACCGCTTCTTCTACAATCTCAACTCCTACTACCTTTTTAGCCACTGGTGCCAGCATTTGGGCGATGGTACCTGTTCCACTATACAAATCAAAGATAACTTTGTCCTTTGTCTCTCCTACAAAATCTCTTGCCACTTCATATAGAACTTCGGCTCCAAGGGAGTTTGTCTGAAAAAATGAAAATGGTGAAACTTTAAATTTCAGCCCTAAGATTTCTTCATAAAAATAATCCTGCCCATACAATAAATTCATAGAATCTGCCTGAACCACATCTGATAAACTGTCATTTAGTGTGTGTAGAATTCCAACAATCTGTCCATTTAACTTTAATCCACAAAGACGTTCTACAAGAGGCATCATATCCACAGTTTCCTGAGTAGTTGTCACAAGATTAACTAATAAATCCCCAGAACATTCTCCACGACGAATTACCAAATGGCGTACATATCCAGTATGTTGCATTTTCTTATAGAAGCTGCACTTTTTTTCTGTAAAATATGCCAGAACTTCTTGCAAAATTACATTATAATCGTCATTTACAATCTTGCAGCTTGTCACATTTACAATATCATGGAAAGAATTCTTTTTATGCATTCCAAGAGCAAGCGGTCCATCTTTTATTTCATCTCCAAAAGAAAACTCCATTTTATTTCGATATTCCCAAGACTTTGGACTTCCTTTGATTCCTTCCCAGATATGGTCATCCACATAATTTTCATATAATTCCCGTACTTGCTTTTCTTTTATTTTTAATTGATTTTCATAAGAAACAGTCTGATAAAAACAACCTCCACACAATCCAAAATGCGGACATGAAGGTACTGCATCTTCCAGAGAAGAAGGTTCTAGTACCTCAAGTAGTCGAAGTGCTCCCCCACTCTTACGAAGCTTTGTTACTTGACCCTTAATAAGTTGTCCTTCCACACAGCCTTTGACTGTCATATTTCTATCTTCTATACAAACATTTCCCTTATGAGGAAAGCTTACATGGTTGACTCTTCCTTCCACAATGTCTTTCTTTTTCATTTACAATTCCTTTCATTAAAATAGCCAAGAATACCGTATGCCGATGTCCTTGGCTTTGTGTTATATTTGATTTAGATATCTAATTCTCTAAAATGTTCTTTATAATATCCATGTGCATAATGAGCCTGACCTTCTTGGTCAATCTCCATAAGCAAAAATGTTGGCTTTCTTCCTTGCTGTCTTGGATAAGATATACTTCCAGGATTCAGGATTGTCATATCGTTACCAATATCAATAAATGGTACATGAGTGTGTCCGTACATGGCCACATTACATCCTTCTTGCCTTGCATATTCTTCTAGATAATCCACACCTGAATTCACATAATATGTGTGTCCATGGGTTACGAGAATTCGATACCCTTCCACTTCAACAATCTCCTGAGATGGTAAATCCAAATAATAATCATTGTTCCCTGCAACCATAACAACAGGACATCCTGCCCACTCTCTTATGTAATTATCTCCACGTTCAACGTCTCCACAATGAATTAACATATCAATATCACCGACTTGTTCGAGAACACCTTTTACATCATCATTGCGTCCATGTGAGTCGCTAATCACTAATATTCTCACAATTCTTCCTCCTAAATCAGTCCTTTTATCTGACGAAGTGCTGCCCCCCTATGACTTAAAGCATTCTTCTCATCGCTGCTAAGCTCTGCACTGTATTTCTCAATCTTTGGCAAATAAAATATAGGATCATATCCAAAACCATTCTCTCCCTTGATTTCGTATCCTATAATCCCCTCCATAATACCACGAGTTGTTCTTATTTGTCCATTAGGAAATGCGGCTGCAATGGCACATACAAACCTTGCTCCTCTTTTTTCTTCTGGTACATCTTTCAGTCGATCTAAGATTGTCTGGTTCTTAATATCGTAAGAAGTATTCTCCCCAAGATATCTGGCAGAATAAATTCCTGGTTCTCCATTTAAGGCATCAATCTCAAGTCCAGAATCATCTGCAAGGGTTAATTGTCCTGTCATCTCCATAATTGTCTTTGCTTTGATTGTCGCATTTTCCTCAAAAGTAGTTCCATCTTCTACAATATCTACATCAATTCCAGCTTCCTTCATAGATACAATCTCATATTCTGAATCACCTAGAATCTCTCTAATCTCTCGCATTTTATTTGCATTGCCTGTAGCAAAAATCAATTGTTTCTTCATAGCTTACTTTCTCCTTGGTGGTCTTGGTCCAATGTATTGATAATACTCTGCACGAATCATACCATTGTATACTTTACGCTTTTTCGTTGCTTTTCCAACATATTTTTCTGTATCTTCATAAGAAGTAATCATATATTTTGACCATGTATCTAGCTTTTTAAATGATTCTCTAATCTGTGTATACAAAACTGGTAAATCTTCAACTTCTTCTAATCTCTCACCATATGGAGGATTGGTAATTACAAATCCGTATGGTTTTGGATGACTTAAGTCTTTCACTTCCCTTTGCTGAAAATGAATCAAATGATCTACTTCTGCATCTGCCGCATTCTCTCTGGCAATCTTTAGTACCTTTCCATCAATATCATATCCTTGTAAATCCATCTCCACATCAAGATTCATCTTCTCTGAAGCCTCATCAATGGCATCATACCAAGTTTTCTTTGGCAGGAAGTTTGTCCAGTTCTCCGCCTGAAAAGAACGATTCATACCCGGTGCAATATTGGCTCCTAGCATAGCAGCTTCAATTAAAAATGTTCCGCTTCCACAAAATGGATCTACTAATATACGGTCTTTATTCCATGGAGTCAGCATAATCAATGCCGCCGCTAAAGTCTCTCGAATAGGTGCTTCACTTGTAAGTTTGCGATACCCTCTCTTGTGAAGAGGTGTTCCTGATGTATCCAGACTAATGGTTATCTGATCCTTTAAACTAAACACTCGAATAGGATATTCGTTGCCATCTTCCTGAAACCATGAAACATTGTAAATTCCCTTTAAACGATCTACAATTGCTTTCTTTACAAGAGACTGGATATCTGGCGCACTATAAAGCTTACTCTTTGCAGTAGATGCTTTCTTCACCCAGAACTTCCCATTCTCTGGAATATATTCTTCCCATGGAAGTTTTTTTGTCTGTTCAAACAATTCTTCAAAGGTTGTTGCACGAAAAGAACCTATCTTTAAAAGGATTCTTTCGGCAGTTCTAAGGAAAATGTTTGATCTTGCAATTCCCAATTCATCTGTTACAAATGTAATTCTTCCGTCTTCCACTTGTTTTATCTCATATCCTAAATCTTGTATTTCTCTTTTTAATACAGCCTCAAGGCCAAAATGACATGGGGCTATTAATTCATATTTCTTCATAATTCTCCTTTGCTTATCTAGTCTATTTTACCTTGTGAAACCTAAAGCTGTCAACTGTCCTCTATAATAGTGTACCCCACCAACAATATTGTATACAATATACCCTTCTTTTGCCAAGTGTCTCGCTGCTAACATACTCTGCCCTCCATAATCACAGTATACAATAAGACTCTTATTTTCAACTTCTTCTTTCTTTTGAATAATTCCATAGGGAATGTTAATTGCAGACTTTAAATGTCCTTTCTTATACTGTGCTGGTTCCCTGACATCAACTAACAAGTTATTTTTCTTTTGTGCCAATTGAACTCCTTCTTTCATTGAAATATTTATAAAATCCATTTCAACATGACTTTCTCTATATCCTTTATTTTATTCCAAAAAAAAAGAAACGTCCGGGATTTTACCCCGGGCGTATCTTCTTTTAGTACTTGTTACAATTTTGACTCTTGTTTTGTGATTTGTTTTGATTCTTTGAGTTTTGAGAAGAACTGCTGTTATTCGCGTTACTTTGGTTGTTACTTTCATTGCTTTGGCTGTTTTGACTGTTGTAATTTGAAGATTTGTTTTTTGACATATGAATTCTCCTTTCTGAATTTACACTATTAGTGTGAACAAAGTGGGAAAAAATATTCGTGTGTTTTTTGTATTTTTTTCAATTATGTCTTGCTTTTTATTCTATACCATTATATAATTAAGCCATACAAAGGATTGGAGAATCTTTTGTATTATAACCCCTTATTAATTTATTTATACTCCCCTCAAAAAACCCAGATTTCCCTATCTGGGTTTTTTACTGTCCTTTTTTATGACTTATTCTTATTTACAATCCATATTCCCGCACATACACAAAAGATAGCGGCACCATGAGATATGGTAAAAATATTTTCTTTCAAAAAAATTCCCGACAAGATTGTTCCAAAAACCGGAATCAATAAATTGTAAATAGAAACAGCACTCACAGAATTATTTAGCAGTAAATAATTCCAAACACTAAATGCCACTGACGAAATCAATGCCATATATAGAAGCAAACCAATCCCTGACAGAGAAAAGCTCAGATTTCCACCAGTTACTGCCCCTATTCCAAGAAGCATAATCCCTCCAAACAATAACTGATATCCAGCAATCAGCACCACGTGAATTCGCCCTGCTAACTTTTTACTATAAATAGATGCAATTCCTTGAGTCATTGCAGCAATCAGTACAAATCCCTCACCTGTTAGCCTAAATCCCACTAAACTATCTCCATTAAAATTAATTACAACAATTCCAATAAGGCCTATGATACACCCAGCAATCTTTTGTGTTGTAATTCTATCTTTCTTAAAAAAGAAAGGAGCAATTATAATTGGGAAAAATGCTGTAAAAGAATTCATAATCGCACCTTTTGCTCCAGTTGTATTGGCAAGTCCCAAATAAAAGAAAATATACTGTATTGTAGTTTGTATCAATCCAAGGAGAAACAAATGTCCCATATCCTCTTTCTTAAATATTACAGTTTTTGTCTTGGTTACCTCTCTGGCTGCTTTAAAAAACAGCAGTAGTAACACACCTGCAATGGTAAATCTTGTTCCTGCAAATAGTAATTTACTTCCAATGTCATTTCCCGATATATGAAATAATTCATATCCTATTTTAATACTTGGGTAAGCACTTCCCCAAAAAAATGTAGCTAACACAGCCAAAAGAACATGCTGCAATTTCATTTGTTTTTTCATATTTTTCTCTCCTCACTGAATTCTATTTTATCTTTGTCTTATTTTTTATGCAATCATTTTTTCAAAAATTTTATTGACAAATAAATCAAGTCATGTATAATAAAAGCAATCAAGAACGAAGGCGTTCCAACATTAGGTTTGGGACGTCTTTTTTTATTTTTAAAGGAGGAAAATATTATGATGAAGAAAGTTGTGGTTGTTATTAAACCAGAAAAGCTGACTGATGTAAAACACATTATGGAAGCTCACAAAGTATCCGGTCTTATGATTTCAAATATTATGGGATACGGTAATCAAAAAGGATTTCTACAAAAATATCGTGGAAATGAGTTAAATTCTAACCTTTTACCTAAGATTAAAGTTGAATCTGTAATGCCAACTGAAATTGTTGATGAGGTTACAAAAGACATCGTGAACACAGTTCGTACTGGAGAATATGGAGATGGTAAAATTTTTGTATCACCAGTGGAACAAACAATTCGTATCCGTACTGGTGAAACTGGACCAGATGCTTTATAGGATACAAATAGAAAGAATAAAAATTAATATGAAACGAGAACATTATCAATGGGGATAATCTCAATAGAGCGAATGACAAAGGCGCTGTATTGAAATTATCTCCTTTTTTATTGAGGAGGATATGACTTATGGATACACAACAATTATTAAATATCGTCTGGACTTGTATTGCTGCTTTCTTAGTATTTTTTATGCAAGCAGGATTCGCAATGGTTGAGACCGGTTTTACACGAGCTAAAAACTCAAGCAACATTATTATGAAAAACCTAATGGATTTTGTACTTGGTTCCCTTTGCTTTTTCTTAGTTGGATTTGCATTAATGTTTGGAGGCGACAATCCAATCGTTGGAACTTCAGGATTCTTTCATCCTACATCACTAAATTTACAAGCATTTAAAGACTTAACACCTGGTGTGTTTATGATTTTCCACACAGTATTTTGTGCAACAGCTGCAACAATTGTATCTGGAGCAATGGCAGAAAGAACAAAATTTTCTTCTTATCTATGCTATAGTGCATTAATCAGTTTAGTTGTTTACCCTATTACAGGTCACTGGATCTGGGGTGGTGGATGGTTAGCAAACCTAGGGTTCCATGATTTTGCTGGATCTACTGCAGTTCACTCTGTTGGTGGATGGTTAGCATTGGTTGGTGCTGCTACTGTTGGACCTCGTATTGGTAAATTTAAGGCAGATGGAACGCCAAAAGCGATTCCTGGACACAACATTGCACTTGGTGCTTTAGGAGTATTTATCTTATGGTTCTGCTGGTTTGGATTCAACTGTGGATCAACAACCGCTGCAACTGATACACTTGGAAGTATTGCAATGACAACAAACCTAGCTGCCTGTGCTGCTACACTAGTTGCATTGATTATCACCTGGGTTCGCTATGGTAAACCAGATGTATCCATGACATTAAATGGTTCCCTTGCTGGACTGGTTGGAGTCACTGCAGGATGTGATGCAGTCAGCAACTATGGAGCAATTTTAATCGGTATTATCTGTGGATGCGTCGTTGTCTTTATTATAGAATTCTTAGACAAAGTTGCAAAAATCGATGATCCAGTTGGTGCCTGTGGAGTTCATTTAGGTTGTGGTGTTGTTGGAACATTACTTGTAGGTCCATTGGCAACAAACGACTTCTTAACAGCAAATAATATTACTCGTATGGCTTTTATTAAAGCTCAATTCATCGGTGTTGGAGCTGTTGCTCTATATTGCGTCGTTGCAGGACTTATCATTTTCAACGTAATCAAAGCTACCATCGGTCTTCGTGCAAGCGAAGCAGAAGAAATAATCGGTATGGACATCTCTGAACATGGTGTATCTGGATATGCAGACTTCGCTATCAAAGGAGATCATTAATAACTGTCAATTATTATTTCCTTCCCATAAGGAATATAATTGAAAATATAGCTCTTTCTAATCTATTACTTGAAACACAGACTAATCATTATTAATCGTACTAGACAAAAGCCTATGACATGAAAAAGAGTTGCAGCCTCTCTCGCTGCAACTCTTTTTCATTCTATTCTTTTTTTAATTTAAAGATTAGCTTTCATTTTTTTTGGCTCTCTAAATGCAAACAGGATTAATTCATAGGTAGCAATATAGGAAATACACCACCAAATAGTAGATGCAAAAAATGGAAATCCAATTAAGCTGCCCACTGTTCCTATTAACATACATGGAACTCTTGCATACAGTGCAATTTGATATACTGCTCCAAATGGAATTTTCTGCTTTCTTAATTTAAAGCTCCAGTTGGCAAGCCATGCCATAAACGCAGCAAATAACAAGTATCCAATCAACGTAAATACAAAACTTAAACACATAGTCAAAATCGCCAAGAAGTATACAATTGGTACATATTTTAATAAAGTGTCATTACTTACTACTGCATCCTTATAATCTGCAAAATTAATTGTAAGCTTCTGTCCAATGGCATGATTTTCCGACACCATCTGTGTATTAGAAAAATATATTTCCATCGCTGCCTGATTATTAAACTCACTCTCAGAAACTGTTTTTTCCTTTGTATTCATAATAATTCTAACACCAGAAACCGTAAAATCCATATCCTCATCAGCAGTCAATGCTCCATTTTTCAATTGAAATTTGGGCAGCCGATTCTCAATAAAATTATCAACCCCTCCAATACTAACATTTAGTCCAACTAAATCCATGACTGTTCCAAAAAGTGTCGTAATAAGCGTTACCAAAAGTACAAAGATTACAATCTTACCCTTAGAAACTCCAATCAGCTTTTTATATTGACTTGGTTTGGTGCATGATATCCAAAATTGCTCCCAAATACTTATCTTCTCTGTATTATCCATTTATTTATCCTCGTAAACAATGCTTTCTAAGACTTCCTCTTTGATTTTTGTTCCTTTTAGTAATTCTAGCAAAGTTCCTGCAAATAAAATCGCAGTTCCAAGCCCTCTGCTTGTAATAATATTTCCATCAACTACAACTTTATCGAAAGAATAATTTGCTCCAGTCATCTCTGACTCCATACCTGGATATGACGTTGCATTTTTTCCATCTGTAAAACCATACTTGGCAAATACCGTTGGTGCAGCACAGATTGCAGCTAAATATTTTCCATCTTCATTGGCATTTTTCAGCATATTCCCTAGTCCTTCATGGTCACCAAGATACTTGGTTCCTGGCATTCCCCCTGGCAAAATATACATATCTGCTTCTTCTTTTACTTCATCAAACACCATATCTGTTTCCAGCTTAATTCCATGGCTGCTTATTACATTTTTAGATGAAGTAATAGAGACTGTCTTTATATCAATTTGTCCACGGCGTAGTATATCAACCACCGTTAATCCTTCTACTTCTTCAAAACCATCTGCAAAGAAAATGTACGCTTTCTTCATGTCTACTCGCTTCCTTTCTTAATTCTTTCAAAATCAAAACATTCTTTGACAACATCTTTATGTAAAACCAATAAACATATTAAGTTTGGTATTGCCATAAGACCATTCATAGTATCTGAGAAATTCCAAACTTTTGTTAATTCTATATTAGCACCTACAAACACAATCCCACAATAAACAATTCGGTAAATAATAATAACCCACTTTTTATTTACTAAATATTCCATACCCTTTTCGCCATAATATTCCCATCCTATAATGGTAGAAAATGCAAACATCATAATTCCAAGTCCTACAATTAATTCTCCTGCAGAACCTAACGCCTTTTCAAATGCCATAATGGTAAGTGCTGCTCCAGTCACTAATTTTCCATCGGCACCTACTGTTCCTAACACCCCTGAAGATGCAACTACCAGGCCTGTTACACTACAAACAACCAGAGTATCAAAAAATGTTCCTGTCATATTAATATATCCCTGTCGTGAAGCATGATCTGTTCTTGCCGCTGCTGCTACAATTGGTGCTGAACCAAGCCCAGCTTCATTGGAAAAAATTCCTCTTGCAATTCCCCAACGGGATGCTGATAGCATATTACAGATAATGGTTCCACCAACTCCTCCTGCCATAGCCCTTGGAGAAAGTCCCATTTTTACAATCATATAAATACCATGACCTAAATTGGCACGATTAATAAAGATAACTACAAGCCCCATGACAAAATAGAAAACAGCCATCTTTGGCACAAAAAAGCCACAAACCTTACCAATACTCTTAATTCCACCAATTAAAATAGCCAATGCCAAAAGTGCCACAACTGCTCCTGTTACTACACTTGGAATTTCAAACAAATTCTTTAACGACTCAGCAATAGAATTGGCTTGTGTCATATTTCCAATTCCAAAAGATGCAAATACAGTGAAAACAGAAAATAAAAATGCTAAGGTAAGACCAATCCACTTTATCTTGAATCCATTCTTCATAGCATACATGGGTCCACCACACATCTCCCCATTTTCATTGGTTTCACGATATTTCACCGCTAAAACACTCTCTGCATATTTAGTTGATAGTCCAAACAATGCACTAATCCACATCCATAAAAATGCCCCTGGACCACCAAGTACCATAGCTGTACTAACACCTACAATATTCCCAGTTCCAATGGTCGCTGCTAACGCTGTCATCAGTGATTGAAATCCTGAAATATCTCCTTCATGCTTTGGATTCTTGTCCTTAGCGAACACCATTTTAAGTGCATAAGGAAGATTCCTCCATGGAAGAAACTTCAATCGAAATGTCAAAAAAACTCCTGTCCCCATTAATAGGACAAGCATCACTGGTCCCCATACAAAATTATTTATTGCTTTCATTGCCTACCTCTTCTATCTTTTATTCTATTCTTACTACTTTAAAGAAAAATGCGGAAAAAGTCAATCTTTCCCTCAATTTCATTTGACTTTTATCTATCCAGAAGATAGAATAATATATAGCTTTGCGCTTGTAGTTAAATGGATATAACAGCCCCCTCCTAAGGGGCCGTTGTGGGTTCGATTCCCGCCAGGCGTGTTTTTGTTCATATAAGTTTCAGGAAGAAGAGGAGGGCTTTTATGAAAGCTTTATTTGTTATCAATCCATCTTCTGGAAAGCAGAATATTGAATCTACTCTACAGGAGATTATGTCAACACTTATATTAGATCAGATTACATCTACTATTGATGTCTTCTATACAAAGAAAAAAGATGACGCAAAGAATCGTGTCGCCTGTTTGAAAGCCGGCGAATATGACTATGTGGTTGCAGTTGGAGGAGACGGAACCTTAAACGAAGTATCCAACGGACTTGTTACCAGCAAAAGTCACACTCCTCTGGCCATTATTTCAGCTGGAACTGTGAATGACTTTGCTACATATATGAAGTTACCACAGGATGCTGCTGGGTTTTGCGAGATGATCAAAGATTTTTCCACAAAGCTAGTGGATATTGGACGTGTCAATAACGAATATTTTATCAACGTTCTGGCTGGTGGACTTTTAACTGATATTGCTTACAAAGTACCAAAGGATAAAAAAGCGGTTCTTGGTAAGATGGCTTATTACCTTGAAGGTGCTAAGGAACTTCCAAAACAATTTGCCAAACACATGGTATTAAATTATGACGCCAAAGAATTCTCTGAGACAACAGAAACCATGGTATTTTTAGTAGCCAATTCAAAAAGCGTAGGGGGATTTGGTGATGCCGCACCTTTAGCTTCTGTGTCTGATGGATATTTAGATGTTATGATTTTAAAAAAGATTGACTTCTTAACTGCTCCAGATTTACTCTTTAAGCTAATGCAAGGAGCACATCCAAATCATCCATCCATTGAATATTTTCAAACAAAAGAAATCACCATTGATCAGACAAGTGACGAACACGAAATTGCCATTGACTATGATGGTGAGATACTAAGTGAAGGCTTCCCAGTTCATATTTCTATTGTACCAGAAGCATTAAACATCTTAGTTTCCAGATCCAATGACGATTAATTTAACACTATATAAATATACAAGTATAGGGAGCCTATCTGCAGATAGACTCCCTATACTTGTATCATTCTATTTACTCTCACACAATGAAACAGCCCCTAGCTTCTCTGCTCCATATTTTGCATACACTTTATCCTTTTCTGTATAAACTTTTAGATCCTTTTCCTTTTGATTCTTTGTAAGAAGAACAGAAATATCACTTACATCCCCTAGAGGCATTACATAAGGGACAAGTTCATTTGCTGTTTTAGTAACTGGAGTCACAACTTTTAAGGTACGATTTAGT
>JAQVEG010000016.1:0-11363 GCA_028697725.1 Anaerostipes sp. | reverse complement strand
CTTTTCCTTTTGATTCTTTGTAAGAAGAACAGAAATATCACTTACATCCCCTAGAGGCATTACATAAGGGACAAGTTCATTTGCTGTTTTAGTAACTGGAGTCACAACTTTTAAGGTACGATTTAGTCCTTTAAATGGTGTCACTGACTTGTAGTTGTTAAATCCATAGTTCATTAGTGTTGTGGTATCTTTATAATTTTCCATGGTACTTCCACGAAGAACCACGCTAATAAGCTCTGTGTTGTTTCGTTTACAAAATGTAACTAAAGTTCCTCCAGCCACTGTTGTGTAACCAGTCTTTCCACCTTCAATTCCACGATACAAATATGCTGTTCTCTTTACCATTTTGTGATGATTCCACATCTCTCTTCCCTTTTTTTCTTTATTCGTTCCTGCCATATAATGATTTGAGGAACACGAAATTTTCCGAAAGGTTGGGTTGTTTAATGCTGCTTTTGTTATTGTTGCCATATCTCTTGCAGTCACGTAATGTTCTTTGTTATGTAGTCCATTGGTTGTAACAAAATGAGAATTGCTGCAGCCTAATTCCTGAGCTTTTTGATTCATTAAATTCGCAAATTTCTTTAAAGATCCCGCTGTATGTTCTGCCACGCCATTACACGCCTCATTTGCAGACTCAAGCATAATAGCATATAACACATCTTCTAATGGAATATTCTCACCTGGTTCTATTCCTATGGCTGTACTACCAGGTTCAATACTGTTAATAGCATTGTCCGTAAAATGTACTGTCTCATTTAAATATTTGTTGTGATCAATGGCAACAAGTGTTGTTAGAATCTTAGTAATACTGGCTGGATAACTTTTTTTATCAATATTCTTTGAATATAAAATCTTTCCCGTCTTTGCATCAATTAAGATTCCACACCCGGCACTAATCGCTGGCATACGCATCTTGCTAGTTTCCTTTGTCGCCAATCCCCTGTTGGCTTTTTCTTCTGCTGCAAATGCACCAACGCTGCTTCCAAACATCATACTTACAGCTAGTAAGGCACATCCCACAGTTCTCCCTAACTTTCTCATTTTTCTTCCTCTTTTATATATTCTCAATCTGCCAGTCTATTGGCTCTAATCCATGCTCCTCTAAAAATGTATTGGTTTTGCTAAATGGTTTACTTCCAAAAAATCCACGATATGAAGATAGTGGACTTGGATGAGGTGCCTCTAGAATCATATGTTTTGGATTGTTTAACATTTTCTTTTTATTTTGAGCCGGTCTTCCCCATAAAATAAATACAATTGGCCGCTCCTGTTCATTTAAAATGCGAATGGCTGCATCTGTAAACTCTTCCCATCCAATCCCTCGGTGGGAATTTGCCCTATGAGCCTGTACTGTTAATACAGTATTTAGCATAAGCACTCCTTGGTCTGCCCATTTTGTTAAATAACCATTGTTGGGAATATAACATCCAAGATCATCAGATAGTTCCTTATAGATATTCACTAGAGATGGTGGAGCTTCAATTCCTGGCTTCACTGAAAATGACAATCCATGAGCCTGTCCATCATTGTGATATGGATCTTGTCCTAAAATCACAACTTTAACCTTAGCAAGAGGCGTTAAATGAAACGCATTGAAAATATCATCTGCAGGCGGAAATATCTTCTTCGTCTGGTATTCAGATGTAACAGTTTGAAATAACTTTTTGTAATATGGCTTCTTGTATTCTGCAGCCAAATACTCGTTCCAGTCATTAGTAATCGGTGGCATATCTCTTCTCCTTTTCGACAAAAATCTATTATGCAACAAGTATAGCATAAAAGTTTTATCTTGTAAGTAGATAAAACCAATGACAAAGGGCATGATCAAAAATGACCATGCCCTTTGTTTTCTATCTATGAACTGCTTTCGCAGCCAATTTATCTTGTTCTACATCAATTAAAATAATATCTTCTGTATGCACCTTATCTTCCAGAATTAATCTTGCAGCCAATGTCTCCACTGTCTTTTGCAAATATCTCTTTAACGGACGCGCCCCATACATAGGGTCATATCCATTGTTAGAAACATATAATTTCGCTTCTGGTGTCAATTCTACAGTTAATTCCTTTTCCTCTAGTCGTCGATTCAAATCTTTCATAAGCAAATCAATGATATTGGTAATATTTTCTTTTGTTAATGGCTTAAATAAAATAGTTTCATCTAAACGATTCAAAAACTCTGGTCTAAAATGATTCTTTAAGTCATTCATTACCATCTCTTTTACGTCGTCTGTGATATTTCCTTGATCATCAATTCCTTCTAATAAATAAGAAGAACCAATGTTAGACGTCATAATTAAAATAGTATTTTTAAAATCAACTGTTTTTCCTTTAGAATCTGTAATACGTCCATCGTCAAGAACTTGAAGTAAAATATTAAATACATCTGGATGTGCCTTTTCAATTTCATCAAAGAGAACAACCGAATATGGTTTTCTACGAACTGCCTCTGTTAGCTGCCCACCTTCTTCATATCCTACATACCCTGGAGGCGCTCCAATTAATCTTGCGACTGAATGCTTCTCCATGTACTCACTCATATCAATACGAACAATATTTTGTTCATTATCAAATAAACTTTCTGCTAGTGCTTTGGCAAGTTCTGTCTTACCTACTCCAGTTGGTCCTAGGAATAAGAAAGAACCAATCGGTTTGCTAGGATCTTTAATTCCCGCCTTGGAACGTATGATAGATTCTGTCACAAGCTCCACGCCCTCATCCTGACCAATTACTCTTTCGTGTAAAACATCATCTAAATGAAGAGTTTTATTTCGCTCACTCTCTGTTAATTTAGCTACAGGAATTCCCGTCCAACGAGAAATAATCTTTGCAATCTCCTCATCTGTAACACTTTCACGAACCATAGAGCGGTCTTCTTCTCCGACACGTTTCTCTTCTTCCTCCAACTGCCTCTTTAATTCTGGCAATTTTCCATACTGCAATTCTGCTGCCTTATTTAAATCATAATTTCTCTGGGCAATGGCAATCTCACTGTTGACTGCATCAATCTCTTCTCGAAGTTTTGATACTTTCTCAACTGAATTCTTTTCATTATCCCAAGTTGCCTTTTTTGCATTAAAATCATCACGCATCTCTGCCAATTCTTTTTGTAATTCTGCCAAACGCTCTTTACTTAGATTATCATCTTCTTTCTTAAGTGCCGCTTCTTCAATTTCAAGCTGCATAACCTTACGTCGAATCTCATCTAATTCAGCTGGAAGTGAATTCATCTCTGTCTTAATCATAGCACAGGCTTCATCCACTAAGTCAATTGCTTTATCTGGTAAAAAACGGTCTGTTATATATCGGTTTGACAAAGTAGCTGCCGCCACCAAAGAACCATCTGTAATCTTAACTCCATGATATACTTCATATCTTTCTTTAATTCCTCGAAGAATAGAAATCGTATCTTCCACTGTTGGCTGGTCTACCATAACCGGCTGGAAACGACGTTCTAAGGCTGGATCTTTTTCAATATACTGACGATACTCATCTAAAGTTGTTGCACCGATACAGTGAAGTTCTCCTCGTGCAAGCATTGGCTTTAACATATTTCCTGCATCCATGGCTCCATCTGTTTTCCCAGCTCCTACTATAGTATGCAATTCATCAATAAATAAGATAATCTGTCCATCACTGTTTTTTACTTCTTCTAAAACAGCCTTTAATCGTTCTTCAAACTCACCACGATATTTTGCACCTGCAACCAATGAACCCATATCCAATGAGAAAATAGTTTTGTCCTTTAACTGTTCTGGAACATCTCCCTGCACAATTCTTTGTGCCAGTCCTTCTACTACCGCAGTTTTACCAACTCCTGGCTCACCGATTAGAACTGGGTTATTCTTCGTCTTACGAGATAAGATACGAACCACATTTCGGATCTCACTATCACGCCCAATGACAGGATCTAACTTCTGTTCTCTAGCACGTTTCACCAAATCAAATCCATACTTTTCAAGGGTATCATATGTGGCTTCTGGATTATCGCTTGTAACCTTCTGCCCTCCACGTACCTCTGATAATACTTCTTCAAATCGTTTCTTCGTAATTCCATAACTTTGAAATAATTCCTTCACCGCTTTATTCGGTTTCTTAATCATCGCCAAAAATAAATGTTCTACTGATACATATTCATCTCCCATAGCCTTCATCTGATCTTCACCACTTAGCAAAATCTGATTCAAACTCTGGCTCATATAAACCTGTCCCCCAGATACTTTTGGTTTCTTTTGTAATAATTGCTGGGTACTTGATAAAAATGCATCTTTATTTATATTCATCTTCTCAAGTAAGTTTGCAATCAAACTATCCTCAACTGTTAATAAACTATATAATAAATGCTCCTGATCAATTTCCTGATGTCCGTAGTCATATGCAGACTTTTCGCACATGTTCACAGCCTCTATTGACTTTTGTGTAAACTTATTAATATTCATGATTTCCCTCCTGTTCTTATTTGTTATAGTGCAAGTATAACACTGCGAATTAGCACTGTCAAGAGGAGAGTGCTAAAATTCTCTGATGTCCTCTTAACATGACCGTTTTTAAAGGAGTACTTATACCAAAAAATGAATTGAAAAAAAATATTCGTGAGCAGCTTTCAAATGTTTTAGCATTATTTTCATATTGGCGGATACGGGAATAAAGATATGTATGGATTATTCCATATAATAAAATGAAGAAAAATATGGTCTTCCATAATTTTCTTCATCTTTCCATATCTATGTTTTAAGCTACTTCAAACGGTATTCTCTGGACTTCTTCTCACCCACTGCACTAAGTAGTTCCTTTTCAACCATTTTTCTAAGAAGATTCTTTGATGCTGTATCCTTGATACCGCATAACTCCTGCACCATTTTATTTGTAATAGCCTGATTTGATTGCAGGTGCTCCATTACCTTATTTTCATTCACTGATAATGATTTATCGGCACTTATCGGCGTTTTATCGGCACTTATCGGCACTTTATCGGCACTTATCGGCGTTTTATCGACATCCACCTGGTCACGATATAGATTCACTCTTATATCCATACCCATTTCGATAAACTCTGGCTCACGAATACCGAACTCTTTACAGCTCTTGATAATTCTAGGAATACCAGTTCCCCATTTTTCAATAATCTTCATTGCCGCAAATGCGTATGCAATTCCTCTATTTCTTGGCTTTGAACGTCCCTCTTTGATATCTTCAATTGTTAATCCACCAAACAGCATCCCTGGAGAAGTAATTTCCAACCTGTCATCGTATAATGCAACCTGTATATTTCCTTCATCCAAATAACTTCTATGAGTAACAGCGTTACATATCAACTCACGAATACAATCCGTTGGCAGTTCATAACTATCTACTCTATACAATCCTCTGATTGTAGCACCATAATGAATATTACGAAGTACAAACTGGTATGCTTCCTCTATTTGCTCATATATCGGGCCATCATATTCTCTCTTATCAATGAACTCACTTCTAGTATTTCCTTTGAATACTGCACACTGAATTCTTGCCTGTGGGAAATCATTTTCAGTCATAAGAACAAAAGCATTCGTTGGGAAAATCTCATCTTCTCGTTTTGTTAAAAGTCCCCATGATAAAAGATTACCTTTTGTTATATCTTTTACAAGTCCACGTTCCTCATCAGTTTTGCACGCAGCCATTGCTCGTTCTTTCATAATCTGGCAGAGATTATTAATCTCATCTTCCGTAACTGTCTTTCCAACACAATATGTCTGATCGAAATATCTATTTGAACCTTCGAATTCTAATTCTTTGAGTTGTGTACCGTCAACATGTCTGGAAGTTCCAGAAGTTCTAATGTACGTTCCTTTTTCCTTGCCCTGTGAAGTAATATAATATGGACGCTGAGTACCAGGATATATCGTTGCAATAATAACCATTTTACCGTCTACATTTTGCAATGTGACGTTTGGAATAACCTGCGGGGTACAACTATCACAAATTGCATTTGTAATGGCATCTACGGTCTGAAATGCACTATCTTCCGGAATTCCTTTAACAACTCTTGTATCGTCCTCTACTCCAAAAATAATACTGCCACCGCTTCCATTTGCAAAAGCAACTACTGACTTCATATATTTATCTGTATTGCTTGGTAAAGACTCTTTAAATTCTACTGTCTTTGATTCACCTTTTAGCATTTCTTCTATTGTCATAACTTCTTTCATCTCCTCCTAGAATTATTCCCTTGATTATACAAAAATATCCTGATATCTGCGATTCTACCACTCTTTCGTAATCAAAGATACATCATATTCTTCCATAAATGTATCCAAATCTTTGCCATTACAAATCAATATAATTTCCTCAAATTTTGCTGTCTTATCAAATTCTGCTCTCAGGTGTTTTTTTCTAAACATAGCCTCGCTGTTTCTATACAATCTATTTACCTTCTACGGAAGTTTGAATCTTTGACACCATGTCATCCATCCAGTCCCCGTCAAATTCCTGAATATTTCCCTGGTCACATAAATTCGCAAGTTCTGGCTTTATTGGAATCTTTGCAACATTTCCAATTCCATATTGAACTGCAAACTCTTCCACGTGACTATTTCCGAAAATTTCATGCTTATCGTGGCAAGATGGACATTCGTAGTATGACATATTCTCTACTAATCCTAACACTGGAATATTCATATCAGCTGCCATCTTCACTGCTTTTCCTACAATCATACCTACTAATTCCTGTGGTGATGTCACAACCACAATCCCATTCATAGGAAGTGACTGAAATACAGTTAATGGAACATCTCCTGTTCCAGGCGGCATATCTACAAACATATAATCAATATCGCCCCATACAACATCTGTCCAAAACTGTTTCACTGCCCCAGCAATCACTGGTCCTCTCCAAATTACTGGATCAGAGTCGTCATCTAATAAAAGATTAATGGACATTACTTTAATTCCTGTCTTTGTCTCTACTGGATAAATGAACTGTTCATCTCCCTTTGCCTTTTCGTTAATTCCAAAGGCTCTTGGAATAGAAGGTCCCGTAATATCTGCATCTAAAACAGCTACTTTATAACCTTTTTTCTTCATGGTTGCTGCTAACATTGATGTCACTAAGGACTTTCCAACGCCACCTTTTCCGCTTACAATTCCAATGACGTGTTTTACATTAGAATGTATATTCATCTTTTCTTGAAAACTTTGAGGCGAGGTTCTATCTCCACAATCTGAACCACAGCTCTCACAATTATGATCACAAGCTTCACTCATTTGTCTCTTTCCCCCTTCATTCCTTTAGTGTTTGCCACATCCATGACTGCCACATCCACCTTCATGATGTTCTCCATGATGATGATTGCATTGAACATCTGGATTAAACTCTAACTCATCCTTAAGCAATGCTTCAACTGCTGCATCTGCACTTCCTGATGCTCCACCATATAACTTGATTCCAGCCTGTGCCATAGCTTCTTGAGCCCCTGCTCCAATTCCTCCACAAATTAATACATCAATAGAATTCTCTCCAAGAACACCTGCAAGAGCTCCATGTCCTCTCCCATCTGTTCCAATAACTTGGCTATCTACAATATTTCCTTCTTTTACATCATAAATCTTAAATTCTTCAGTTTGTCCAAAATGTTGAAAAATCTCTCCATTGTCATATGTTACTGCAATTCTCATAACGTTCTCCTTCTTCTTTGTTAGATTAAAACTACTTTGACGGAATCGACACCGTTTACATCCAAAACAGACTGCACTTCCATCACACACTTCGTAATCGCCACCTACAATCTTAAGCTCATTGCCCTGCACTAAACACATGGCAGTTTTATGTCTTGCTCGATTATAGATTGCCTGTGCCGTAGTTCTCGCTACATTCATGCACACTGCACAATCTTCTTGTGATAAACCTTCTAAATCGATTAAACGAATTGTCTCATACTCATCTACAGTCATTATAATAGAAGATAGATTCTCTGATTCCCCATTCCTAGGTCCAAAATGATGACACGATGGTTCTCCGCAAATTCGTCTTAATTTCTTCGGTCTTGGCATCAAATTCCTCCTTTCGTTTCTGGCATATGCCATTTATCTAATTATATCAAGACAGAATTAAATGTCAACCTCTTGACTGTATTTGTTTCGCGTGCTAATTTAGATATAATAGATTCTTATAAAAAATAGAAAAGGAGACAATTATGGCAATTTATATGAACGAACCATCGAGAACTTTTGGAGAATATCTACTAATTCCTGGATACTCTTCTACTGATTGCGTTCCAACCAATGTATCTTTAAAAACACCCTTAGTTAAATTCAAAAAGGGAACAGAACCTGCAATCAGCCTTAATATTCCACTTACATCAGCAATTATGCAGTCTGTATCTGATGACGGAATGGCAGTCGCACTTGCAGGCGAAGGAGGACTATCTTTTATTTTTGGTTCTCAAAGTATTGAAAGCCAGGCAACGATGGTTGAACGTGTAAAAAGCTATCGTGCTGGATTCGTAGAAAGTGATTCTAATATTTCCCCTGATGCAACTCTTCAGGATATTTTAGATTTAAAAGAGAAAACTGGCCACTCTACTGTTGCTGTAACATCTGATGGCAGCCAGAATGGTGAACTTGTAGGTATTGTAACCAGTCGTGATTATCGTGTAAGCCGAATGGAAAAAACAGAAAAAGTTTCTGAATTTATGACCCCAATTGCTGATATGATTATTGGCAATGAGAATACAAGTCTAAAGGAAGCCAATGATATTATCTGGGAGAATAAATTAAACTCTCTTCCTATCGTAGATAAAAACAAACGTCTTCTTTCTATGGTATTTAGAAAAGACTACAATTCACATAAGTCTAATGAAAATGAATTAATTGATCCACAAACAAAGCGTTATTTAGTAGGAGCTGGTATTAACACTCGTGATTATGAAGAGCGTATTCCTGCTTTACTAGAGGCTGGGGCTGATGTTCTTTGTATCGATAGTTCTGAAGGATTTACCGAATGGCAGAGAATTGTAATCCAATATGTGCGTAAAACATATGGTGATACTGTTAAAATCGGTGCTGGAAATGTTGTTGATGCTGAAGGATTCCGTTTTCTTGCTGAAGCAGGAGCTGACTTTATTAAGGTTGGTATCGGTGGTGGAGCTATCTGCATCACTCGTGAACAAAAAGGAATTGGACGTGGACAGGCAACTTCATTAATCGATGTAGCCAAGGCTCGTGATGAGTATTTTGAAGAAACTGGTGAATACATCCCTATTTGTTCTGATGGTGGTATTGTCCATGATTATCATATTACACTTTCCCTTGCCATGGGAGCCGACTTCCTTATGATGGGAAGATACTTTGCTAGATTTGATGAAAGTCCAACAAAGAAGGTAAATGTAAATGGAAACTACATGAAAGAATATTGGGGTGAAGGCAGCGCTCGTGCCAGAAACTGGCAAAGATATGATATGGGCGGAGATAAGAAACTCTCTTTTGTTGAAGGTGTTGATTCTTATGTTCCATATGCTGGAAGCTTAAAAGATAATGTGGGATTATCCCTAAGTAAAGTAAAATCAACCATGTGTAACTGCGGAGTTCTTACTATTCCTGAGCTACAAAAGAATGCTAAGATTACTTTAATCTCTTCTACAAGTATTGTAGAGGGAAGCGCACATGACGTACTTTTAAAAGATACACAATTATAACATCAAAAAGGACCATCGATAACCGATGATCCTTTTTCTTTTATAGTAGAATTTGATACTCTTGAGATTGATTTTAATGTGACCATATTATGTCACTACTTTGAAAATAACATTTCTTCTTCAAATTCTTCTTATAAAATCTACTCTTATTATAAATCATTTTTCAGTATTGTCATCACTTTTCTGGTGAATGGTTCGTTTTTCTGGTAAACGGTCATTTTTTGGAAGTATTTGTAATTGTAGACTTGGCTTTTGGATAAATTCGTTCCATTTCAGCATCATCAAAATGCCGATCCATGGACTTTTGCCATGGCTTTACTGCCTCTATTCCACGTTCCCTTTGGTTGTACCTCGTCAATGCCGCATAGGATACTCCCAAATCTGGAATTATAAATAATATCATTAACCACGTCACTAAAATTCCTATTTTCTTGGGAATTTTTTCAATTGTATTTGAAAACCATGGATATAGATACTTAAACCATATAACCGTTACAATCCCCCAGAAAAAACAGTAGAGTAAATTAATTCTTCCTCCCAGATTAAATGCCATATGACTGTAATCCCAAAATACTTTTCCAAACACAATTTCTGAAAGAACACTACATAAATATTCATAAGTTCCCCCAAGAAGTGTCCCAACTAGGAATAGGAAACTATCTCCTCTATCTTTATATTTATACAAAAGTGCTGTAATCATTGCAAGTGCAACACCCCATACAAAGCTAAATTGTCCCCAGACAACACCACTTCGACTCATCCATGAACCCATTGTCAAACGGCAAAATATAGTTTCAATAATATCTCCTAAAAATGCTCCAATCATCAAAAGAAGGACAAGCTTATAAAAACCACATCCATAGGCAAATGGCTTATTCTCATCTGTTCTCTCTAGAATCTCATCTTCTAAACGCTTCGCAGCTGGATAAGCTTTTTGAATTCGTCGTTCTACCCCTGCCACAATCCAGGCACTAAACTTTCCACTTAACTTCACAAATGGAATATTTGCTTCCTCCCAGCGGTGAAGTCTTTTACTTTTCCCCAGCAGCAGCATAAAAGAGGCCAATGCATCCACAATGATTAAGGCGGCAACACTCCACAAGAGAATTGTAGTAATAAATTTTGGAAATACATGATAGATTTTAAGAAACCATCGATTTCCCCAGGTAGTTATAAAAAATCCAAGTGTTCCCCATATTATAGCCGCATATGCACATATGTATCCATCAAGATTCCATCTTGCTTTGGAATAGTCCCACCATTTCTCCTGAAATAATTTCTCAATCCAATGTCCTGCAATCCACTCAATTACAGTTCCATAAATCATAGCTCCAACAAAAAGCCATCCTCCACTTAATCCACGAAGTCCTATGGACATGGCAACTGCACCAACTCCATAAATACTACAGATAGGTCCATTAATCAGTCCTCTGTTTACAAATCTTTTTTGTTTTGTCGCTGCAACAATGGTTTCTAATATCCATCCTACAAAGCTGTATAAAAAGAACAAAAACAGCAATTCAAGTCCCTGATATTTCATCTTATGTCTCCTGTCCTTTCCCTGGTAGTGTCAAATCTACTACCTGTTTTTTTGTTACAAACCTTATATTTTCAGGCGTTTTAGCCTTTTTGACATCAAAAAAGCAATGACCCCCTATTTTCATGTATAATGTAATCACCACAAAAACA
>JAQVEG010000059.1 GCA_028697725.1 Anaerostipes sp. | reverse complement strand
AATATCCATAATTGTATCCATTTCACATGCAATTCCTGCGTAATGAACTGGACAAATTACTTTTGTTCTTTCAGTAATCGCAGCTTCAATTTTTGTTTCGTCAATATTCATAGTATCAGAACGTATATCAACAAACACTAATGTTGCTCCTGCTAACACGAATGAATTTGCTGTTGACGAAAAAGTATAAGAAGGTAAAATAACTTCATCACCAGGTTTCAAATCACAAAGTAATGCAGCCATATCAAGAGCTGTTGATCCACTTGTTGTAAAAAGAACTTTAATGGCTTCAAATCTTTTTTCCATCCATGAATTACATTTTTTTGTAAATGGACCATCACCACATATTTTGTGATTTTGAACAGCTTCTTTTATGTAATCAAACTCTTTTCCTATAAAAGGCGGAACATTAAATGCTATCATATTGATTTTCTCCTCGTTTTTAAAATATTATTTATTTTATAGATTAATCCTTTAACAAAAACTATTGGAAATTCTTTAAACAACATTATATTTTTCTTTTTAACCATAGCTTCAATTACTGTTTTCTCAAAATTAAATCTTTCTAAACATTCACTTCTAAACTTACTTGTATCTACTTGAATAAATTCAGCGTTATATTCTGTTTTTTGCTCCTGTAATAATTGTTTTAAATTTTTTGAGAAGTTTTCAAAGGTTACAACTGACCCAATCAAAAGATTCTCTCTTTGTTTAAGATAACTATTATTTTGTAAAAGTTCTTTTGCATCTTTTATCAAATCAAGCGCTGTATCATATTCAATCTTCAATTGTTTCTGATTAATAAGTAATCCGTCAGACTCATTACCATGCAATAAAGTAAGAGGTAATTTACCTGCCATTGCTGCATATCTTGTCATTAACCCTCCAAACATTGGATATGTGTTTAAGTAAAAAACAGATCTTTTTATCACTTCATAAAAATCCTCTCGTTCTTTATAATAAAACACTTTATTCGGATATTTATAAATAAGCTTATCAATTTCCGTTGTATCACCATTGCCAGCATAAACAAAAAATACATTTTCAGTTTTTAATAATTCATCAATGATTTTGTAATAAGTATTATTCTTATCCCCATATGTTTTATATAATTGTCCCCCACTAAAAATAAACCTATATTTTGTTGTGTCGAAAGGAAGGGGATTATACTCTGTTAATGTATCTATATATAAACTTGGTTTTATTCTTACCAATTTTCCTACATCAATATGACGTTCATATAATTCTATACTTTGTCCTATGTCTCTTGAATCAAGACAATAATCAAAGGCATTAACGCCTAACCAAAATGCATGATCTGTGAGATCCATCTGATATCTTAGAACTTTTTCTCTCAACCCATTAAATACTACTGTTCCAACAACATCAAACGGCTGTGTATAGAAAAAGGCATGTCCAGATTGTGTTCTAATAAAAATTTCTGTCAACTCATCGATTTTATCAACATATGATTGTTTTTCATTCAAATATATATATTGAACATTAAAACCACTTAATTCATGTTTTAAATGTTTTTGAGTATTTCTTGCTTTGCTAGAAGTTACATATATCAATTTGTAGTCATTTTCTACAATGGCTTTGCAATAATTAATGGTTAATCCTCTTGTATCAAGACCAAAACCATCATAATAAAGCACAGTTTTCTTATCTGTTATTAATTTAGAAAATCTATCTACAACAATTTCATCTGTGATAGATAATAACAGTTTTTCTACTTTATCATCCGTGTATCTCTGATTAAAGTCATATAAAACATGTGCTGCCACTTCAATGGCCGCTAAGGATTTCTCATATTTTTTTAAAGAGAAATTTTTTTTTGCAATTTCCAATAAATCATTTAGAAATTTTTCTGTTTTATCTTTCATTCTAATCTCCTAAATTTGTCTTTTACAATACTGATAATTTCAATTACCAAATAATTCCTTAAAACAACTTGTGAAACAAGAAATACAATTCCACCAGCTACAATCGAAATAATCAAACGAATAAATATATGGGTTACAAAACACCTTATTAAAACACAGGTGGCTACAATGAATACACATCCCAATATAGGAGTAATAATACTTTTTAATAATCCATCAATTCTTATTTTCTTATCCATTGAAAACAACAAAAATATTAAAATTATTAATGAAGAAAAAGCAGTTGTTGCCGCGGCTGCATTAACACCCCATCTAGGAATAAGAAAATAATTGAGTACTAAATTAATCACTGTCGCCAAGCAACAAATTATCATATATACAGATTCTCTTTTGGAAGGAAGTAATATCATGTTTCCCAAAAAGGATCCTCCAACAAGAGAAATAAGAAAACCAACCATCAAAATCTTCAATGCCGAACTGGCTCCAATATAGCTACTACCTGCCATCATTATTACTATTTCATCAGAGAGACAAATACAGCCTATTGCAGATGGTAATCCAAGAGTTAGTAAAACTCCTAAAACTCTTTTCAACATTCTATTAATTTTCTCATAATCCTTATTTTCAAAATATAATGACATCCTAGGCATAATGACCCATGCCAAGGATGTCACCACTTGTGCTATAAGTTGTTTCATTTTTACCGCTGTACTATAAATTCCTACTTCATAATCACCTTTTATTAGTCCAAGCATAGTAACATCAGAACTATTAAATATTGTTTGTGCCAGGATCATCACAAATAAAAGCATTATTGGTTTTAAATGTTTTCTCCATTCTATTTGTTTTACAAAGTGAATCTCACAATATTTCTTTCTATAAAATATATTGACTATATTTGCGCCACTAGCTGAAACAACCGTGATGAATGCATACTTTAAATAATCGGTCGGTTCTCTAACAAAAACAAACATTAAAACTAAAGCTATAGCCTGGAATGATATACTTCTTATTGTAATAAATATAAAATCTTCCATTGCAGAATTTAACCAGTCACATCCTAATGTTGTAAACATTATTGTTAAACTTTGTATAATAATTAATGTTCTATATGTATCAAATTCTCGAAAACACAATAATGTAACGGCTAATGCACAATACGCAACCAGCGTAGTGCAAATATTAATAGAAAATATTTGTGATGCTGTTACTGTTAACTTCTTTTTATCATTTCTAACCGCAGCACATTCTCTTATTGCATATGTTGTAATTCCTAATGAGGCAATAAGAGTAAAATAACTAACAAAAGAAGATCCAAAATTAATCTTTCCAATATTATCAGGCTGAAGCACTCTGGAGATATAAGGAAACGTTATCAAGGGAAAGAGTATACTTGATAACGTCTTAATTACATTTAGCACTGCATTTACTTTTATATTTTTTTCTTTCACAAAATTGTCCCCTATTTTTTTGGCAACCATGATAATTGCTTTTTTTCATATAGTTCTGTATAAAAATTATCTATATGTTTTTCTATCTCATCTTTCGTAAGTTTTGAATAGTCAACCTGCAATAACTCCTCAATTAGCACCTGATTAAAACGATACTTTATCAGCTTTGCTGGCACTCCACCGACAACTGCATAAGGTGGAATATCCTTTGTTACTACAGAACCGGCCGCAATAATTGCACCTTGACCAACGTGGACACCAGATAAAATCGTTGAACGAAATCCTATCCAAACATCATCATCAATAATGATATCTCCTTTTGAAATTGATTCTAATTCTTTGTGTAATACATCTTGTTTCATCGGATATGTGCTAATATGATTTATACTATGTTCTCCATCTAATAAGAAAAATGTATCATCAGCAATTGAACAAAATGAACCTATTTTTAGATGAATTTTAGACGAACCATATTTTCTTACATTTAATTGACCATATGTATACTTTCCAACACTCACCACTTTTTCATTAAATAAGGTACCTGGATATGTACGATTTTCAGTATTATTCTTTTTCCATTGTCTCGCAAATAAAAAAAGTTTTATAAAATTTTTTATTTTTCTCATTTATTCAAACACACCTTCATAGCTACTCTCCATATTTGTTTCTATTTATGGGTTTATTTATAATTAGTGCATAATAGTACACTTGATTAATACACATGCTTTTTAATTATTTTATTGTTGCAAATTCTCCACTCTTGTATTCTTTTATCCTCGTTCAGCATTTTATACTTGTTACTATTTTTGATAAAAAACATCAAAACAGTATAATGCAACGCAACATTTAATCCCGGTGTTGTAGTTATTGATTCTAATATCCAGTATCCTAAAACATAAAAAAACATAAAGTGAATTTTATAATATCGAATAATTTTTACTAATTGATAATACAATAAGTATACATTTGTAAACATACCAATAATTCCATACATTATGCCACTAGTAAGCCATATACTCTCCATCCCTAACACTGCATTTGTATATTGATTAGATATATAGGATGTATACTTTGACCCTAATCCAAATATTGGTGATGCTTTTATTAAATGAAACGCTGCCTCGAATTGTTCTTTCCTCATTTCAATTGAACTTCCGCCAACAGAGTTGGTTTTATCAAAAATACTCAATACAATGTTGAGATTAGCATCTAAATAAGGCCAAACGAATATCAAACCTATTGAACAAATAATTGCTAAAATATACATTCTTTTTCTCTTTATGCTAACACTCGCCAACAATCCAATAATTAGAAAAATGAATGGAGATCTTTGTTTTGTTAAAATAATGCAAATAAAACACAAAAAAGATGTTACAATTGAAATCCAATTCACATATTTAGTACTATTTTCACGAACAAATAGTAAAAAGGTTAATATAATGTACATTGCCCAATTACATCCAGCACCAATCGCATGAAAAAAAATAGAATTAATTCTATATCCTCTCGCAGTACCAATTTCATATATATTATCTATCACTTTGCTTGCATCATGATTTAAAGTCTGTTCATATAATGTAAGCGGATTAATTTGAACGGAATACTCAAATAATCCATATATACAACTAACCAGAAAGATTATTGTAAACATTTTGTATAGAATAATAAAATCTTTCTTACTTTCTAAATGTTCCCACATAAGAATAAGAAGAATAAGCGTTTCCAGCATGATTTTAACCACCGCTGTTATTTCTTGTGATAGTCCTGCAATAGAGAAAAAGCATGTAAAGAACATTGAAATAGTAATAAAAACATATGGAGTCATCCAAGGCATAGATATCTTTGCCTTAAGTAAATTTCTTTTTGAAATAGAAATAAACAAGTATACAATTATCATAAAATCTTGTAATGATAGTACCGGAATACCTGGTATTGATATCAATGTTATATTTGAATTTAAAAATAAGTTAAAACCTATAAAATAAATGAAACCTCTTTTTTCGTCTATAATAGAATAGAGTAAGATTAAAACACCAATTATGTAAAATATCATATCTTTCCCCTTCGTCAGATGCCTAATAATTGTTAAATAAAATTTTTAGTAAATTTGCAATGCTTAAATTCATAGTCTCATCCTTTATTTTCTTAGAAATACAATACTTTAATCTAAATCTAATTTTCTTCTTTGATTGTATAATTTCATATATTAATTTCTTAGATATATTGTCAATATTTTTTGAATAGTTATTTAATATATATATATTTTGTTCTATTATGCTGTGTTGTGGACTGTTTTTAATATATTCAAATCTCTTTTTTAGCATCAAGCAAACGTTAGATTGTGACTTTGTAATCAATCCGCCAATATTGTTTCCATGCATTCTGTACCTCATTGATGGCCATTCATCTGCAAAAAAATAGCCTCCCAATGCAAAGCAAAGGCAAGTTATATAGGAATCATGTAAAACGATATCTTTAGGCATTGGAGATTTTTGAATTATTTCCGCCAACTGCTTATTAAATATACATGTACATCCTTGTGCACATGCCAATCCCAAAAAAACTCTTTCCTTGTTGAACAATGTCATTTTCTTATGAACATTTCTTCCAAGAAAATTTAAAGAGCTATCACACATTTCTGCATTTGAACAATATAAGGCATAATTGTCAATTGCTTTTATTTTATCAATTCCTTTTTGAAGTTTTTTTTCATACCAAAAATCATCTTGATCAGAAAAAGCATAATAGTCATATCCAGGATTGTCTCGTATCATACTTATAAAGCCGTATCCAGCACCCATATTGCCACCTGAATATGCTTTTATTTTATTTGCGGCTACATACTTTTTTATTATTTGTTTAGTATTATCTTTTGAACCATCATCTCTAATAATTAAATCTATTTCACAATTACATTTCTGATTTAATATTGAATCTATTTGTTCTTCTATATACTTTTCTCCATTGTATGTGGACATTAAAACTGCTATTTTCCCCATTTTATTTTCCTTCTCAGCTTATTCATTTTGAATGCATGTAGTCATTAATACCAGCCGTATATAACTTGTACATTTTTTTCATTTTGCTTATATTCCCTTTAGTGTGTATAGCTGACATGTACAGTGCCAAGCCTTTACAAATTCGAGGATGCGTTGCACACATTAATGCTCCTTTATCAAAATAAAATTTGTCATTTAATCCTGTGTACCAACTCGATTTCGCTTGTTCTACATCCGCAACTTTAATTGGCGATACATATACTTTTAATCCCGCATTAAGTAAATCATTAATTAAAATTGTATCTTCTCCAGCTCCGTATTTTGCACCACCACCAAATAGAAGTGAAAATGATATGTTATGGTAAATCATTTTTTCACGTTTCACTGCCAATCTTGCACATCCATATTTTCTAGCCTCAATCTTTCCAACTCTTTTATATTCACCTATATGATGAAATGGTCTGGCACTATTTAGACTTTCAATAGAAAACAAAATTGCATCAGCTTCTGGATGATTTTTAAACTCATCTAGCACCGATTCTTTATATTTTTCCTCAAAAATCATATCGTCATCTGCAAACTCTATTATATCGGCATCTGCTCGCATAAATGCTGAATTACGACTCAATCCAACACCTCGTTCAGCAAATGAATACATCTCGTATTTACATCCATCTATCTCCATCGATTGAAAATCATATCGATCTGTTTGGTTAACTATAATAGCATCAGAATTTAGGTTCATTTTCTTAACAAAGTTAAAATCTTGTTGATTCATAGTTGATATTAACAACTGATATCGCATAATCTACCTTCCTTTTAATTCAAGTTTAACCAACTTCCCATTTTTACATCAAATTCATATGGTTTAATACAATCGAAACCTGCACCATTTGTGAATGTAATTTCTCCGAAATAAATTTTATTATCCACAACAAAAAAATCGACTCTGGCATGATTAAATTCTTTGGAAAGAATTTCTGCATATCGAATTAAGTCATCTAAAACTTTAGGTTTTTCTATTCCTTCAAAATGTTTATACTTAAAATAAACATCTTCCATAAAATTCCATTTAGTGTCGTAAATATTTCGCTCATGAGTCCCAAATCTACCCGAATGTACATCAATCAACTTAGCTTTCCCATTAAAACAAAAAATCTTATAATCAATCAAATCATCACTATTCCCATCTTGAAGATATTGCTCAATAATAATTTTGGGTGGAATCTTTCCATAAAACCATTCCCCATAACAAGGGATAAATTTTGCTTTCAACCAATTATTTAATTTCTTTTTCGTTTCATTTTTATCGAGTTTTTCTTTATCTGTTACAATAATATTAAAAGTGGAGCCATGAGTTACTTTTATTACAAATTTATCAGGCAATGTATCATATGGAATATCATCAGGATTTGTCCCTTGCCAATATAAAACATTTAATAATTCAGAGCATCCCATTTTGTCAACAAATTCACGTACAGCATATTTATCACAACATTTTGGCATCCATTTGTTCTTATCATATAATTTTATCCATTGTAACTTTTGATTAAATGTAATTGGATTCTTTAAATCCAAACTATAACCTTGTTTTAACTTAAACATCAATTTTAATTCAAAGGCAGGTGAAATTTTATACAATAAATTGAACGGAGTTAAAATAATGTTTTTTGTTATTGTATTCATTGGCTCTCCTTAATATATTTTTCTATATTATCAATAATAGTATGATTATTGCTTAAATAGCTATCAAACTTATGGTTTTTTATAAACTCCAACGCTTCTTCTAGTTGACTACAATCATTAAGTCCACAAATTAAATTTTGGTCTTTGAATTGATTAATAAGTTGAACTTGATGGTCATCAACGTGTTCTTTATATTGCGCAAGTCTTGGCACTGCAATTACTTTTTTTCCATTTTTTACTGCACCAATAATTGCACCTGTACCACCATGTGTTATTAAAATAGAACATTTCTTTTCCATTTCAGAAAACTCATCTCGATCCATAAATTGTTTATATTCATAATTCTTTGGACGATAATCACTGTAACCCACTTGAGCATAAACATCGTCTAAAATAACTCCCTTTTCAATCAAATTATCCACTGATTCAAGAAGTCTATTAAATTGAAATTTTTGCGATCCTAAAGTAATAAAAATCATCTAATTCTCCTGTCAATATATGCCACCCAAATATATTGCATCTGGATAGATTTCCTTCATCTGTGGCCACTGCACATAAAATTGATTTGCATACTTATACAATAACTTTCCAGTTTGAGTCGCAGAGGTAACTTTTGCAAAGGATTCTATGTAAATCAATTTTTTCCCATGTAGTTTCATAATTAAACAAATAGGAATCATGGCAAGTACACCTGTACATATTATATAATCCGGTTTTTCCTTATTATAAATTTTCCAAGAACGAAATATATTGCTAATCATACGAGGAATAAATCTTTTTTCCTTTCGATTTACTTGTTTCATATAATATATTGTTTTATCTTTTACCTTTGTCTTATACGATGTTTCCTCTGTAATAACAAAGCTATCGTATTTTTCCATTAATGGTCTTAACATAAGAAGCTGTTCAAAATGGCCTCCTGAGGAAGCTGCAAAACATATTTTCACTATTATTACCTCAATATTGTTATTCTGTGTCTTACTATAATTCAAAAGATACCGTGCTATCTTAATCTCTTTGAAATATATCCCGTGTATATACTTTTTCTTTTACATCACCCAAACAACTATCGTATCGATTTGCGATAATTGCATCACACTGTTTTTTAAATTTCTTCAAATTATTTACAACTATGCTTCCAAAAAATGTACTACCATTTTCTAGTGTTGGTTCATAGATGACAACCGTAGAACCCTTTGCTTTTACGCGCTTCATAATTCCCTGAATAGAACTCTGACGGAAGTTATCCGAATTACTTTTCATAGTCAAACGATAAACGCCAATTACGCAAGATTTTTCTTCTTCTGCATTGTAATCTCCACGATTGTAATAATCATAGTAGCCAGCCATTTTTAGCACACGATCCGCAATAAAATCTTTCCGAGTGCGATTGCTCTCTACGATTGCAGACATCATATTTTGTGGAACATCTATATAGTTTGCTAGCAACTGTTTTGTGTCTTTTGGCAGACAGTAACCACCGTAACCGAAGGATGGATTGTTATAGTGAGATCCAATCCGAGGATCAAGACACACTCCATCAATAATTTGCCGAGTGTTCAGACCTTTCATTTCGGCATATGTGTCCAGTTCATTGAAATAACTGACTCTCAACGCAAGATATGTATTAGCAAACAACTTGACTGCTTCCGCTTCGGTAAATCCCATAAACAATGTATCAATATCTTTTTTAATTGCACCTTCCTGAAGAAGGCCTGCAAATATATGTGCAGCATCAACTAGACGTTTATCTTTCGTATCCGTACCCACGATAATTCGGCTAGGATACAGATTGTCATACAGAGCCTTGGACTCACGTAGAAACTCTGGACTAAAAATGATATTATTGCTTCCCATTTTTTCTCGAATACTTGCCGTATAGCCCACAGGAACGGTGCTTTTTATAATCATAATTGCATCTGGATTGTACTCCATTACTAGAGTAATTACAGATTCAACTGCACTTGTGTCAAAATGTTGTGTGACCGAATTGTAGTTGGTAGGTGCTGCAATCACAACAAAGTCTGCAGCACTATATGCTTTTTTTGCATTGAGTGTTGCAGTAAGATTTAAATCCTTCTGTGACAAATACTTCTCAATATATTCATCCTGTATTGGTGATATTTTGTTGTTTATCATCTCAACTTTCTCAGGAATAATATCTACAGCAAATACTTTGTGGTATTGAGATAATAAGGTTGCGATGCTAAGACCAACATAGCCAGTTCCAGCTACCGCAATCGTATATTTCTTATCCATAATTTCTTTCCCTCATTCTATCCTTCAGTTTTACTAATTACTTCCAGTCCAAATTTCATCTCCGTCACTCGTCCAAACATCTCAACTTTCATAATTCCATATCGATTATGCCGGTCTACATAGGAAAGTTTTCCCTCATATCCGGCAAAGGCGCCTTGGGTAATCAATACTTGATCCCCCTTCATATAGCCAGTTGACATTTCAAAGATATGTTCCCCATTGCCATGTTCCATAATGAAGTTTTGTTCTTCTTCTGTAATAGGAAGAAAGTCATTTCCAGACTTGAGTAATTTCTTGAATTCTGGTATTTCTCTTAAATATTCATGGACATCTTCGATACATTCTGTATCTAAAAAAAGATAACCGGGAAATAGTTTCTGTAGTACAATCTTGCGTTTTCCTTTGATTTTTTTGGACGCTTCATACTTTGGACAAAAACATCCATCCAAGATACATGGATCGATATAGACTTCACATAAATTCTGCATTTTCTCTTCTTGTCCTGAAGTCACTTGCAATACATACCACATAAATACTTCCTTTCTCGTTTTGGCATGGCTTCGCCATCCGTTCCGTAATAAATTACGCAACAGTGTGCAGCCATATAATCCAATCCTGTAAAAACGCGAATCCTCGACGATTCTTACAAACATCTTTTTGATACTGTATATACGAAACCCCAAATAATAGTTATTATTTGGGGTTGATACCCTAATAAGAAAGACTACATCACAAGACTGGTCTGCAATGTAGTCCATTCACTAATAATATATTCTTTCTCAGTTCTTACTCTCATGCTGTAATATTTTAGCACATAACTTGTCAGAATTCTATCTCATTTGCATATTGTCTTATATATGTATATCTTTATGTTCTTTTATCTCTAGTTACTTTGCTCCACTTCCCAAAACAACAACACGTAAGGTTTGGAACAATATTTCTATATCTCTTTTAACACTCCAATTACTTATGTACTCTACATCCATAGCTACAATGGTATTAAAGTCTTTGATATCATTTCTTCCGCTCACCTGCCATACCCCAGTAATTCCTGGCTTGCTGGCAAGCCGCTTCTTGTGGAATCCTTCGTATTGCATAAACTCATCCACAGTTGGGGGTCTTGTCCCCACAAGGCTCATATCACCTTTTAATACATTCCAAAACTGAGGAAGCTCATCAATACTTGTCTTGCGAATGAATTTCCCGACTTTTGTAATTCGTGGATCATTATCCATTTTAAACATCAGCCCATTCATTTCATTCTGTTCCATAAGTTCTTTTTTTCGCTCTTCTGCATCAATGTACATGGACCGGAATTTATAAATTTTAAAATGACGACCATTCCTTCCTACTCTCACTTGCGAAAAGAAGATTGGCCCTTTTGACTCTAATTTAAGTAATGGTCCAACTATAACGGTGGCAATACCAGTAAAAACTAATCCTACCAATGCTCCACAGATATCTAACGCCCGCTTAATCATAATCATATGAAGTGGTGTCTCTCTCGGTGCAAAAGTTACTGCATAATAATCTCCAAATTTACGAATTTCCTGCCCACTCCGAAGATCTACATCAAAGACATGAAGATTCAAGTTTACCGCTATTCCCATATCTTCAAAGTTCTCTACGAAAGTCTCTACTGCGTACTTTTTAGAATATGGCAAATGAATGAAAACTTCATCTACAGCACCTTTTAGTGCATAATCTATCATATTCTCACAATTGGCAACCACTGGAATATCTTTAATCTTTTTGCCCACCATGTCTTCATCTACAATAATAAGTCCTGCAATATAGAATTCCCATCCTTGCTTTCCAAGGACTCCGGTTATAATTCCTGGTGCTCTGTCTTTTGTTGTTACAATTACAAGCTGGTTATGCTCTTCCTTAAACCTTCGGACTTTCTCCACATACTTTCGGTATACGGTATGAGTACCCACCATCCAGACAAAGCTAAATCCAACAACTCCTATATATACAGCTCTTGAATAGTTCTCTGCATCCGCTGTAATATAAGCAAACGTTGCCATAACAAAGGCGAGCAATGCATTGCTGCGAATATCATTCTTGATTTCCTGAAAAAGACTTCTCTCAAAGAGTCTCCCATTGGGATTCAATAATAGGTATAAAAAGAACATAGAAAAAACAGCAACAATAAGTCGCACCTTGGCATCACGATTAAATACATTGTTCATGTCTCCTGAGAAACGAATCATGCTAATCAAAGTAAATCCAATAATTAACCCAATGGTATCAATCAAATAGATATTCAAATTATCTTTTTGTGACTGTTTGGCTCTCA
>JAQVEG010000015.1:27848-48443 GCA_028697725.1 Anaerostipes sp. | reverse complement strand
TTACTTTTGTGTGCAGTCAAGGGTGGCTTCCATTGTCTAAATTTAAAGTATCTGCAATTTTCAAGGTTCATTTGAGTCTATTTCTTAGAACTCATTTTTTTCATACGTCACTTGACACTATCCTTTCCCTATCAAAAAATCTCTTTTAGCGAAGGATATATTTTCTTAAATTTTTTATATTGATTTTCATACTTTTCTACCAATTCTGGTTCTGGCTCCACTGTTTCAACAATATGCACCAATTTCTCTGCTGCATCCTGAACACTTTTAAATTCACCACAGCCAACTGCTGCAAGCATAGCTGCTCCATACCCTGGACCTTCTTCACTTTCAATCACATCCAGTTTTAGATTCATAATATTGGCAATCATTTTCTTCCATAGTGGACTTTTAGCTCCTCCACCACAAATTTTTGTTCTTTGAATATTTACTCCAAGACTTCTTGCAACTTCCAAAGAATCTCGAAGGCCAAAGGCAACTCCTTCTAACACAGCCTGAGTCATCTCTTCTCTTGTGGTATCCATAGACATTCCTAAAAATACGGCTCTGGCATTTGGATTATTATGTGGGGAACGCTCCCCCATCAAGTAAGGCAAATAGAAAACAGAATTCTCACCAAGATTTCCAATTCCCTCTTGTTCTTTTCCATAATCTTTTGTCTTTAAAATCTCATCCATCCACCATTTATTACAAGAGGCTGCACTTAGCATACATCCCATTAAATGATAGGAACCATCTGCATGTGCAAAAGAATGTAATGCATTGTGAGAATCCACACTAAAACTGTCACTTGAAATAAAAATAGTACCTGACGTTCCAAGAGAAATATTACACATTCCATCTCCCACAGTTCCAGTCCCCACTGCTGCCGCTGCATTATCTCCAGCACCTGCTATGACTTTTACATGTTCAGATAACCCAAGTTCCTGTGCAATATTTGATTTCAATGTCCCAACTACATCATAACTTTCGTATAATTTAGGAAGCTGTTCTTCTTTTATACTGCAAATCTCCAGCATATCCTTAGACCAGCATTTATTTTTTACATCCAAAAGAAGCATTCCTGACGCATCAGAATAATCGGTACAAAAACTTCCTGACAGTTTGTATGCAAGATAATCTTTAGGAAGCATTATTTTACATATCTTTTCAAAGTTCTCTGGTTCATGTTTCTTTAGCCAAAGAATCTTCGGTGCTGTAAATCCTGCAAATGCAATATTGGCCGTATCATCTGAAAGTCTGTCTTTTCCAATTACATCATTTAGATAATCAGTCTCTTCTTGTGTTCTGCCATCATTCCATAAAATTGCTGGTCGAATCAACTGGTCATCCTTATCAAGTATAACAAGACCATGCATCTGTCCTCCAAAGCTGATTCCTGCAATTTTATCTTTGTCAAAATCTTTGATTAGCTCCTTGATTCCCTCCATAGATTGAAGAAACCAATCCTCTGGTTTTTGCTCTGACCACCCAGTATGGGGAAAATATAACTTGTATTCTCTAGATACAACATTCTCAACTTTTCCCTTCTCGTCCATTAAAAGAATTTTTACTGCCGACGTTCCTAAATCCACACCAATATATAACATTGGTACCTCCTTGTTTTTCTGTTTTTTATTTGCTATAGCTTTTTATTTTAATACATCTTTAGCACAGAATACATTTCATCATCATACTTCTTTGTATATAATAACATATTATCCTGAATTAACTCAATCTCATCTAACTTATCTGGAAGGTCAATCTTTTTCTTGTCCTTCGTTTTCATTTGATACAAGTATAAAGAACTCTTATCCTTCAAAGAATCAAATTCTATCCATGCTGTTTCCTCTGGATTTCTATCACATGCTAACCAGTCCTGGGATGGATTTGTTTTTGTATCTTTTCCATTTTCCTGATACTGGTAAAGTAACAGTGATTCTTCCCCTTTGTAGCAAAGATAATAAAGCTTTCCATTTTTCACTATAATGTTTTTGTAAAGGACTTTATCATAAGAGTTTTCCAGTTTTTTAGTCCACTCTTGTCCTCGCACATATTTTTCTTTTAAAGTGTTTAAATCTACTTTCTTGATTCCATAACTTTCTACACCAAAATAATAAAAACCATTTTTATAGAAATTCATATTAGAACGTACGTCCTCCGCAACAGTTTCTACCTTTTTTGTGTCTGGATTCACTCTTGTCACAATAAGTCCTCCAAACATAATATATATCTTATTTTGATAAACATAAATTCCATCCATGGAAGGATCATCTAGTTTTGAGTTCATTTTAACTGCTTTTGCTGCATCCATAATCTTTTTTTGCTCTTTACCATCTAGACTGCATTCATATAAGGATTCATCATAAATATAATATAATTTATCTTTGGAAACTGCCATTCCTATTTGCCTGTTCTCCACTGATTTTTTTAGGTTTGCAAGGATTACTTTTTCTTTGCTTCTTCGATCCACCCGAACAATCTGAAATTTTGAATTGGCATAAAAAACATAAGAATCAGTAGTGATAAGGGAAGACCCTCCCCCTGATTTTTCTCTCATGACTTTTTCATTCTTCCAGTCGATTAATTCAGATAGCAACAACTTCTCTTTTGATGTTTTCTCTTCTTTTACATCAAGCTCCATTGTCTTATATTTATGTTGAGAATTATCTATATACACTAACATATCGCCTATTAACACTTGTAAATCCTGTACATCATTTGGAAGTAATTTCTTTGTTTTAGCTCCTGTCTTTATATTTAAAGTCCGAATATAATCTCCATCTTCATATCCAATGATATCTCCATCCTGAACACTATTTATTAGATTATCTCCTACATGAAGAACTTTCTGGTCAGCTTTCTTTTCACAATACAAATAAATATCTGCACCCTCTCCACCTTCTGATACACGACCACCTTGTGCCGCTGCATAATAAAGCTTTCCATCCACAACCATTAATTTGTTATAATATCGAATCTTTTTATCCGACCCTTTCAGATTTCTTTCATAATCTCTTTTTCTAACTAGCTCTTGCTTTAAGGAATGTATATTCACCCGGTATATTCTTTCTCTTCCAGATATATAATAAAAATAATTTTCATAAAAACAGCTGTCATCAATATACTCACCAAAAACATTGAATTTCTTTGATGAAGTATCATATTGGCCTGTCCATCCACTTACCAGCAAAAATAACTTTCCCTGATACATTTGAAATCCGTCTATTCTTCTTTGATTCTTTGAAACATCTTGTAAATCGTCTCCGGCTACTATTTTTTTAGAATGATTTCCATTAAAATCGCATTGATAAATCACGTTTTTGTATAAGTAATAAATCTGATTGTTTGAAATCGCCAGTGCAGTGGGACAAGTATCCCCATCCTTAGCACCCTCTAACTTCTTAATAGTCACTTTCTTTTTTGTATACTGATTGACCCTAATTAAATTTTCTGTTCCATCTATATAAAATAAATAAGTATCATTTCTTATAATCGTTGAATCCCACTGTGGATTTTCACTACTCTGACCAATGGTTTCTTTTTCCCAGTTTAAAAGTTTAGTTATTGGCAGTTTTTTCATATTCTTTGTTGCCTCAACGGTATCACTTTTCACATTTTTACTGGTGTTTTTCCCACATCCTGCTGACATAATAATAACTGCCGCAGCCAATGGTACAAAAATAAATTTACTTCTTCTTCTCATTTTTTCTCCTTTTCATTTTTTTCTTTTTGTTCCATATATTACTATACCTTACTTCTCTTTTTCTTATATCAAATTTTCCTTAAGATTCTATAACAATTTTCCTTCATAGCGTTTATGCATATTTTATGCTAAAATACATTTGAAAAGAGGAGCAATACTATGAATGAACGACCATATAAAAAAAATAATCCACATCGCTTTTCTATCTCCATTGTCTTTGGCGGCATTGGAGTTGGAATTGTCTCAGGATGTGTAACAGTTATCTATCGATTACTACTAAATCATGCAGAAACATTATTATTTTCTATTATTAATTACACCAAAGGACATGCTTTTCGCATTGCCATCTGGCTGCTGATCCTTGCTATCTTAGGTGTTATTGTTGGTAAATTAATTGCCTGGGAAGGCATGAGTTCTGGAAGTGGGATTCCCCAAGTGCAAGGAGAAATGCAGGGGTATCTAAACCAAAACTGGTGGAAAGTTCTCACCTCTAAAATTATTGGTGGAACTCTTTGTATTCTAGGCGGTTTATCTCTTGGACGTGAGGGACCTTCAGTTCAGCTTGGTGCCATGGCAGGAAAAGGCCTTGCAAAAGTCACCAAACAAAGTACAACGAAAGAACGAATTATGATTACCTGTGGTGCAGGCTCGGGACTTGCCGCTGCCTTTAACGCACCTCTTGCCGGTGTTATATTTTCTCTGGAAGAAATTCAAAAGAATTTTAATGCATCTATTCTTATATGTGCTATTACGGGAGCTGCCTCCGCTGATTTTATTTCCAAAAATGTATTTGGACTATCTCCAGTGTTTCACTTTCAACTTGAACATGTTCTGACATTAAAATACTACTGGACTTTAATTCTCCTTGGAATTGTTCTTGGCTGCTGTGGTGCTTTATATAACTATATTATGCTAAAAGGACAAGATATTTATGGAAAAATCCCATGGATTAAAAAAGACTATATCATTGTGATTCCGTTTTTAATATCTGGTATCCTTGCTTATCAGCTTCCTAGTATTCTGGCTGGTGGACATGCGATGATTGAATTGATTACCAACCATCGTCTAATGATGACTACAATGATTATTTTCCTCATTGGAAAGTTTATATTTTCAGCAATATGCTTTGGTTCTGGCGCCCCTGGTGGAATCTTCTTTCCACTTCTCATTTTAGGTGCTTATCTTGGTGCTATTTTTGGAACTATTGCCACAAGTGCTACTGCATTGACACCTGATTATATTACAAACTTTATTGTACTTGCCATGGCAGGATTCTTTACTGCTATTGTAAGAGCACCGATTACTGGAATTATCTTAATCGCAGAAATGACAGGAACTTTTGAACATTTTCTATCTTTGGTTGTTGTTGTGGTGGTATCTTATGTCATTGCCCATTTACTTGGCAGCGAACCAATTTACGAAAGTCTTCTTGGTCGTATTTTAGCTAAAAAAGGAGTTCGCCAAGACAATTATACACAAGAAAAAGTTCTTGCAAGCTTCTGTGTTGGTGGTAATTCTATTGCCCTTAACCAAAAAATCAAAGACGTACTTTGGCCTGACCATTGCTTGATTGTTACCATTCATCGTGGTAAAACCGAAATCATTGCAAAGGGAAGTACCATTGTGCATCATGGAGATATTCTTGTCGCCCTAGTCGATGAAGAATATTTAGGAATGGTAACTGAAAGCTTTCAACTAATTTGTGGAGAGATTCAGATATAGTTCATATAAAAAGGAGACAATGATTCACAATCGTCTCCTTTTTAATTTCTATTTCTTTTCTTTTAATTGGTCCAAAAGCAAAAATCTATATGTTGCTGGATCATCACCGACTCGTATTTGTTTTTTTGTCAACTGATTCATTTCTTCCATTTCTATCTGTGTCAATTTAAAATCAAAAATATCTTTGTTTTGAAGAATTCTATCTGCATGTGAAGATTTTGGAATAACTCCAAAACCATTCTGCAAATGCCATCGAAGGATTGTTTGTGCTGTAGTTTTCCCATAACGTTCTGCAATGTTCAAAATCACAGGATCATCTAACACTTCCCCTCCAACCATAAGTGGACTCCATGCAATAGGGAAAACATCATTGTTCTTACAGTAATCTATGATCTCATATTGATGTAAATATGGATGAGTCTCAAATTGATTTACCATGGGCATTCTTCCTGTGGCTTGTGCTGCCTGTTCCATATGCTCTGGTAAAAAATTACTGACTCCAATGGCTCGAATCAATCCCTCATCATACATACGAACCAATGCTTTCCATGTGGGAACATACATATTCTCTCCTGGCCAGTGAATTAAAAATAAATCCATCTGTTCCAGCCCCATTGTTGTTAGGGTATTTTCAACTGCCATAAGTGTATTGTCATATCCATGAAAACGATTCCGAATCTTTGAAGTAATAAAGATATCATCTCTCTTTTTTCCTGACTGACGAATCCCTTCTCCTACTGCCTCTTCATTTTCATAAGCCTGTGCCGTATCTATCGCCTCATATCCTTGTTCTATGGCATACTTTACCATCTCTGTACACGTTTCATTTTGAAGCAAATAGGTTCCAAATCCAAGAATAGGCATGGACACACCATTTGCTAACGTTCTATATTCCATAACGCAACTCCTTATCTGGAAAAATTCATAGAAATCATTATGCTAGACTGCTAATTTAAATATATTAACAATATCTTCAACATACAATTTCTTTACCCATCCTACAGCTCCATCTTCATGAACTACACGAACTCGTTTTGCCATTTTATACATTACTTCTTCGTCTAAATTCTCGACTCCAGGTACATCATTTAACTTTGTTGAAACCCCCAGACTTTGGAAGAATAATTCCAATCGGTCAATTGCCTCTAACACTGTGCGTTCTGGTTTGTCATAGTCGTAAGAAACACCCATGACTCTTGTTGCCCATTTTATAAATAATGGAAGATTTTCCTTGTACACATATTTCATCCATGCCGGTGTAATAACTGCAAGCCCAGCCCCATGAGTTACACTTTGATATTCTCCTGACAATTCATGTTCAATAAAGTGAGATGCCCAGTCTCCTGTTCGTCCCATTCCTGTCAGTCCATTATGAGATAAACTCGATGCCACCATAACATTGGCTCTCGCTTCATAATTATTAGGATTATCCATTAAAATTCTTCCGCACTCCATACATGTATGGAAAATTCCTTCACACAAATAATCGGTAAGAATATCATTTTCTTTTTCTGGTGTAAAATATCGTTCCATAGAATGTGACATAATATCAATAATTCCACATGCTGTCTGAAATGGTGGAAGACTCATGGTAAGTTCTGGATTTTCAATGGCAAATTTGGCACGATTAATATCATTATCACAAAAACGCTTTAAATTTTCATCCGCTTTTGTAATAACACAGCTATTTGAGGATTCACTTCCTGTTGCCGCTATCGTTAAAATCACGCCAAGAGGTGTACTTTTTTCAGGAACATCCAATGGCACTCCGTCTTTTTCAATAAAGAAATCCCACACATCTCCTTGGTATGGAAGTCCCATTGCAATTGCTTTTGTGGAATCAATAACACTTCCTCCACCAATGGCCAAAAGGAAATCTACCCCTTCCTTTTTACATAACTCAATTCCTTCATATACAAGTTCTAGGTGTGGATTTGGCACTACTTTCCCTAATTCCACAACTTTTAATCCTTCTTCTTGCAGCATATTGATGATTTTATCTACAAATCCATTTTCTTTCATAAAGCCACTGTCATGATGAACCAAAACTGTGGTACCTCCAAATTCTTTGATCCACTTTCCTGTTTGATTCTCTGCTTCCTTCCCTACAATCAATCTTGTGGGAGATAAAAATGTAAAATCATTCATAGTATACCTTTTCCTTTCCTCTATCATTTTTCAAACTTTCCTCTACACTTTAATTATAATAGAGGATTCTTCAACCCGTCCATGTTTTAAAATTGCACATTTGACAAAAAGTTTTTGACACTTTCTTGATTTTTATGCCCTCCGTCCTTTTCTTATGATAAGATGAGACAAAGGAGATTATTATGCAAAATATTAAATTTATCATAGAATACGATGGAACACGATATAAAGGATGGCAGAAGCTTGGAAAAACATCCAACGGCGATACCATTCAAGGAAAATTTGAAACCATTTTAAAGAAATTAACAGGGGAAGACATTCAAGTGATTGGTTCTGGGCGTACAGATGCCAAAGTTCATGCTCTCTGTCAAGTTGCCAATTTTCATACCAACTCTAAGTTATCCCCTAATGAAATCATGAATTATGTCAATGAATATCTTCCAGCAGATATTGCAGTCACAAGCGCTGTCAATGTATCAGAACGGTTTCACAGCCGTCTAAATGCAAAAGATAAAACATACCGCTACCACATTATTTCAGGGAAGAAGGCGGATGTCTTTCGCCGTAATTATGTGTGGCACATAGAAGAACCCCTTGATTTAAAAGCTATGAGACAGGCTTCTACACTTCTTCTTGGAACTCATGATTTTAAGGGATTTTCATCCATTAAGAAAACCAAAAAATCTACCACAAGGACTATTTCAAATATTTCTATTGTAGAAACAAAAAAAGAAATCCAAATCTCCTATACGGGAAATGGATTTCTATATCATATGATTCGGATTCTAACTGGCACCTTAGTTGAAATTGGAAAAGGGGATCGAACCCCAGATTCTATCTTAACCGTTTTCCATTCTCAAAATCGTCAGGATGCTGGAATCACAGCACCACCTCAAGGGTTATTCTTAGTTGATGTTACATATTAGGATCATTGTTCACATAGCTAAGTACAAACCGCAGTGTAATATAAACCATTAGAATCACAGCAATCACAACTTGTGCTGGATATACATAACTTGTCCATCCTAAGAAAGACACGCCTCCCATACTTGCAGCATATTCACTGACACGTTTCATAGCCAAGGCACTGACTACAAATGGAAATGTAAGTGCTGCAAAACTTGGATAAAAAGTTCCTGCAAGTACACGAACTCCATGATATGCTGCAAATAAATAGGCAGCAATTGAAACAAAGGCAAGTACCGTTACAAGAGGCAGCAATGGTGAAGTTTCACATGCAAGATATCCCACAATTAATAAACTTACAGGTGATGCATAGGTACAGATTAATGCCTTATTTCTGTTCTCTATTTTTGGAAATTTGATGTAACGATATGTAATTACAAAAAACAAGATTAGTACAAGAATCATGGATACCTTTGAGAACCAGACTCCCACTCCTCTCATTCCAAAAATAGGTGCTGTATCAGCAACTGTGGATAGTCCCGCATAAAAAATAAAGTAAGTGGCATATACATTCTCAATCTTAAACTGATACAAATTATGCCCATTAAAAAATATCATCAAATATACATGAAGGGCAACTGCTGCAATCCATATAATCGTATCTGCTTTGCCTAAAACTGGTCGTGCATAGTCAGTAAGTAAAATCATTCCCATCGAAAATGTTGCCGACACACTACACTTTACTGGATCTAACATCTCTTCTTTTACATATGGCAGACATACAACAATTCTTACTGCCAACACTACAAATAACACCCCTGCAATTATACTACATGCGTGATATACGGTTCCTCCCATATCTCTCAGCAAAAATCCAAGGGTTGCATATGCCAGCATAACTCCCGACATGGCAAATGGAATACGTTCTAGTTTTTCTCTCATTCTATTCTATCTCCTCTTTTTTCGATAAATGCCTCTATTACCTGATATACTTCCTCCGGATTCTCTTCGTTTAATATTTCGTGCCTTCGGTTCATAAACAGCTTTGCATATATATTTTTATACCCAACTTTTTTCATAAAGTCAACTGCCTCTTTATATTTTTCCTTTGAAACAATACAAGGGTCATACTCCCCTGCAACAAATAAAATAGGAAGGTCAGGATTCTTAACTTCCCATCCCCTTAGATGGTAGGTTCCTTTCATCAAATAAAATAAATTCAAAAATCCATTGTTGGTAAACATAAATCCGTCTAATGGATTTTCATTATAGGCATTTACATTTTCTTGATTAAAACTAATCCATGCATTCTCACCTGGAATCATCTTTTCATATGCTGCAATTGCCATAGAATGAAATACCTTTCCTTTTTTATATTTCCCATTTCCAAAACAAAGAATTTTCGCAAGTCCTACTGCGATGCTCGCCGCCTGATTCTTACTTGGACTTCCACACACAATTAAGGAGTCTATCATATCATCATATTTTTTTGCATAACAGCGAACAACAAGAGAACCCATACTATGTCCAAACAAATGCAAGGGCAGATTCTCATATTGTCCTTTCACCCACTGTGAAACTAAATAGGTATCCTCAACAATAGCATTTCCTGTAGTATCATAAAAATATCCCAAATCACTTTCCTTTTGAATACTTTTTCCATGACCTCGATGATCATGAATCACACATATATATCCTTTATGACAAAATTCCCTCATCACAGCTTCATATCGTTCCTTATGTTCGCTCATTCCATGACAAAACTGAATGATTCCTTTTGCTTTTTTATGATCAGGTGTCATCCACAATACATGCAATGCAAGTTGATCAACACTAGATGGCAAATAAATTTCTTTTTTCATTCCATCTCCTCCTATAAGTAACAAAGAGATATCAAAATTGATATCTCTTTCTAGTAAACATCTTTATCTTTCATTCAATGGTTCGTAGGATTTTGATTTTGCAACCCCTTTATATGCTGGTCTAATAATTCTTCCTCCATTGATTAGTTCTTCAATTCGGTGTGCACTCCATCCTGCAATACGGGCAATAGCAAATAATGGTGTATATAATTCAAATGGTAAATCTAACATACTATAAATAAATCCACTGTAGAAATCAATATTTGCACTGACTCCCTTGTAAATCTTTCGCTCTTTTGCAATCACTTCTTTTGCAATCTTCTCTACGTTGTGATACAAGCGAAATTCCGCCTGTTTTCCTTTTTCAGCAGACAATGATTCCACAAACTGACTAAGTACCTTGGAACGAGGATCTGAAATTGAGTACACTGCATGCCCCATTCCATAAATCAATCCTGACTTATCAAATGCTTCTTTTCTTACGATTTTCGTTAAATACTCGCGAATTTTATCTTCATCATCCCAATCTTTCACATGTTCTTTAATATCCTGAAACATATGAACTACCTTAATATTAGCTCCGCCATGCTTTGGTCCCTTTAGAGAACAAAGAGCCGCTGCAACAGAGGAATATGTATCTGTTCCTGAAGAAGAAACAACATGAGTGGTAAAGGTTGAGTTATTACCTCCACCATGCTCTGCATGAAGAACAAGAGCAATATCAAGAATCTTAGCTTCTAACTTTGTATACTTACTGTCTGGTCTTAACAAATGAAGAATATTCTCCGCTGTTGAAAGCATTGGTTCTGGTAAATGAATAATTAAGCTATTCCCTCTTTCATAATGATTGTATGCCTGATATCCATAGACAGCTAATACTGGAAATAGTGCAATCAACTGTAAAGACTGGCGCAGTACATTTGGAATGGATGTATCACTTGCATAATCATCATAAGAAAATAGTGTAAGTACGCTACGTGCAAGAGTATTCATCATATCCCTGCTTGGTGCTTTCATAATAATATCCCTGACAAAATTTGTTGGAAGCTGTCTATATTCTCCTAACATCTTTTTAATGTCCTCTAACTGCTTCTCATTTGGCAATTCTCCAAACAATAGTAAATAAACAGTTTCTTCATATCCAAAACGATCTTCTTTCATGAATCCTGCAACAATATCTTCCACATCAATTCCTTGATAATATAATTTACCTTCACAAGGAACAATCTCTCTATCTTCTACTGTATAGGACTGAATTTTAGAAATCTCAGTTAATCCAGCAAGAACACCCTCTCCATTCTTCTTTCTAAGTCCTCTTTTTACGTCATATTTTGTGAATAATTCTGGATTTAATTTTCGTTCACACCTTTTTGCAAGTTCTTCAATTTCAGGTGTTACAATTGAAAATTCATTTGGCATATCTTTTACCATCTTTATCAGCTCCTTCCTTCATGTTGTTATTATTTTAAGTCGTGATATTTCCCTAAGAATTCTTTTGTTCTTTCATTGTTAGAATTAAATACCACTTCTGGTGTCTCGTCTTCTACAATGACTCCCTGATCCATAAAAATAACTCTGTCAGAAATCTCTTTTGCAAATGCCATCTCATGTGTCACAATAATCATTGTCATATTCAAGTCAGCAAGTGACTTGATAACTTTTAGTACCTCTCCTGTTAATTCTGGGTCAAGTGCCGAGGTTGGTTCATCAAAAAACAATACTTTAGGCTCCAATGCCAAAGCTCTCGCAATTGAAACTCTCTGTGACTGTCCCCCTGACAATTCACAAGGATAAGCGTCTGCTTTGCTCTCTAACCCAAGCTTTTCAAGAAGCTTTAAAGCCCTCTCCTTTGCTTCTTCTTTGGGAACACCTGCAACACATACTGGTGCTTCCATAACATTTCGTAATACAGTGTAGTGTGGAAATAGATTAAAATTTTGAAATACAAATCCAGTGTCCATCAAAATCTTCTTTTGAATCTCTTTGTTTCCGTACTCTGGCTGATTCCCTTTCATAGACACTAACGTATGCCCATTGATTTGAATCTCTCCCTTTGTAACTTTCTCTAACTGATTCATACAACGTAAAAGTGTAGACTTTCCAGAACCAGAGGATCCAATAATCGTCACAATCTCTCCATCATTGACTTGGAAAGAGATGTCTTTTAATACTTCAAGCTTTCCAAAGTTCTTCTGCAGATTCGATACAGATATAATGTTCATGCTCTTTCCTCCTACTTATAATAGTTTAATCTTTTTTCAATGGTTGCAAATACTCTTGAAACAACTGTATTCATAATTAGATAGAAGATACCCGCTACAATCAGATACTCCATCCCTTTTCCTCTTGCCATATTATTCGCCGCCACAACATAGATTTCCATAACTCCAATCACATGTGCCAGAGAGGTATCCTTCACCAATGTCATACATTCACTTCCCATTGGTGGAATCACAATCTTTACAACTTGTGGCAGTACAATCTTAAAAAAGGTCTGTCTTCTGTTAAATCCTAATACCTTGGCTGCCTCATACTGCCCCTTTGGAATTGCCTGAATTCCACTTCGGAAAATCTCAGCAAAATATGCTGCATAATTTAATGAAAATGCAATGACAGCGGCTGTCATACGGTCTAATCGGAATATATATCCTGCATCACTTAACCATAAATTAATGGCAAAATAAAAACCATATAATTGAAGAATTAATGGAGTTCCCCTCATAATTAATAAGTAAAAACGTACTGGCATCTGAATAATCCAAAGTTTTGCCATACGCCCACATGCCAAAATCAGACCTAAGACCAATCCAAATAAAAGAGTTAAGAAAAATAACTCTAAAGTAAGATTTAATCCATTGTGAAATAACATCTGTGCTATTTCAGGTATCTTTTCTATCATATCTACTTTCTCTCCCTGTTTCTAAAAAAATAAGGGGCTTCTAAAAACAAGCCCCTTTGCTTTCTTTTCATTACTTAATTGTTGTAATATCTTCGTTGAACCACTTCTTGCTAATCTTAGCTAATGTTCCATCTTTCGCCATAGCCTTTAGTTGTTCTTCAACAGCTGCACAAAGTTTCTTCTCTCCCTTACGGAAACCAATGACATAATCTTCCGCTGCTAAATCAGCCGCTAAAATCTTATACTTTCCTTTGTCCTTGTTTGTGTAATACTTTGCAACTACTTCATCCATAACTGCTGCGTCACACCCAAGACCAAGGTCATTCAATATCTCTACATTGTTCCCCATAGTAAGAATCTTTGCATCCTTAAGTTCTTTTGACTTCTCCACAGCATCATTTGCTGTTGATCCCTTTTGAACTTCTACTGTCTTCTTCTTAATATCAGCTAAAGACTTAATCTTGCTATTTGCTGGAAGAACTAATACCTGATGATTCTCCATATATGGTGTAGAACATAACATATCCTTGGCTCTATCCTCGTTGTATGTTAATCCATTCCAAATACAATCAATATTTCTATTATTCAATTCCTGATCCTTAGAATCCCAATTAATCGGTTGTAGCTTAAGCTTTATACCCATACGCTTGGTAACTTCTTTGGCAAGATCAATGTCAAATCCAACGGTATTTTGATCTTTATCTGTAAATCCCATCGGAGGGAATGATGCATCTAAACCTAATACAAGTTCTCCATTCTCTTCTACAGTTTTCAATGAGTTATCAGTCTTGCTTTTCTTCTTTGCTCCACATCCTGTAAAAATAGATGCTACAAGAACAACGCTTAGCAGTGTAACAATAATCTTTTTCATAATTCTCTTCTCCTCATACGATATCGTCTGCTTTACTTGTCCACTAATACATTAGTGTACTAAATTGGCTAAGTAACATAGTATCAAATTATCAGCTTTTTGTCAACGCGGTTCCATGGAAATAGCCCTAAATTCAGCTTTCATTGAGATGCTTTTTTACACTTCTCCAATTAGGATAAAATTCATCCATATAAGCTTTGAAACGTGGCCCATGCCCTCTCTCATATAAATGTGTCAGTTCGTGAATCATCACATAATCCAGACAATCTGGCGTCTTCTTTGCCAATTGAAGATTTATCCATATTCTCCGTTCTATTATGTTACAGGTTCCCCATCTGGTCTTCATTTTCTTAATTCGGCACTCTCTTGCTGTCTTTCCTACAATCTTCTCACATCGATGAAGAACTTCTGGCAAAACTCTCTTTAACTGATTTCGGTACCATCGGTCTAACTGCTTCTCCCTCTCAACAAAATTACTGTCTTTCTTTGTATTTAAAATCAAGTCATCCCCTTGTATATATACATCATGACATTCTCCAAGATGTATCACCTTTAACGTATATGGCTTTCCCCATAAATAATAAACTTGTCCACTTTTAATTTCATTTATTTTTGTCTCTTTCATAACTCCCTCATACTTTTACCTTTTAAAAAAAGAAAGAACCTGACAAAATGCCTGAGTTCTTTCTCATCTCTTCTTATAATAAATGCGCTCTTAATTCATCTCCACTCTGTGGTGATAAATAAGCTGGTGCAATATCAAACACAGTCTTACATCCAAAGTTTCCTTCATCTGCCAGTCTCTTAGCTGCACGAGCATATGCTACAAGAACACAAGATGTAAATTCTGGATTAGAATCTAATTTTAAACGGTACTCAATAATGTGTTTATTGCCATTGCCTGTTTCACCACTACGAATCACAAATCCACCATGGGGAATTCCACTGTGATTCTTGTCCATCTCTTCCTGACTAATAAACGTTACACTTGTATCATACTCATCAAAGTAATTAGGCATATTTACAATATCAGATTCAATCTGCTTTAAGTTGGCTCCTTCTTTTGCAACAACATAACACTCTCTCAAATGCTTCTCTCTTGTTGTAAGTTCTGGGTTTTCTCCATTCCTCACTGCATCTACTGCTGATTCAATTGGTACTGTATACTGTCTTGCATCCTGAACGCCTTCCACTCTTCGAATAGCATCTGAATGTCCCTGACTCACTCCACGTCCCCAGAATGTATAATCCTTTCCTACTGGAAGAATTGCATTCCCATATAAACGATTTAGTGAAAACATTCCTGGATCCCATCCAACAGAAATAATTCCAGTATGACCACTCTCCTTTGCAGCTGCATCTACATTTGCAAAATGCTCTGGAATTTTGGCATGTGTATCAAAACTATCTACAATATTGAACATCTTTGCCATCTCTGGTGTCTGTTTTGGAAGATCTGTTGCACTTCCTCCACAAATAATACAAACATCAATATCTTCTTTATGATCTGCCAAATCATCTACAGAATAAACACTTCCACCTTCTGTTAAAATAGAAAGGGACGCTGGATCTCTTCTTGTAAATACTCCAGCCATCTCACAATCGGCATTCTGCTTAATGGCAGTTTCTACACCTCTACCAATATTTCCATAACCAATGATTCCAATTCTTACTTTACTCATAAACATTGCTCTCCTAACTTTTTGTTTTCTTCTTCCGATTTTATCACAAAATAACCTTGTTTGCATTCTATTTTTGATTATGATAATCTTATATCAAATATAAATTTAACGAGGATAATAACATATGAAAAATAACCACAAAATAAAACGTGCTTTTTTAGCCGCTTTTCCATACACACTTCCAATCTTTGCAGGCTTTTGGTTCTTAAGTCTTGCCTATGGCATTTACATGAATGTATCTGGATTCAGCTTTTTATATCCCATGATTATGAGTGCTGTTATTTTTGGCGGAAGCCTTGAATTCGTGGCAGTATCTATGCTGCTTTCTGCTTTTGCCCCATTACAGACACTGATTATGACTTTAATGATTCAGGCAAGACATTTATTTTATGGTATTTCTATGCTGGATAGATTTAAAGATATGGGATGGAAGAAGTATTATTTAATATTTGGTATGTGCGACGAAACTTTTAGTATTAATTACACCGCCCATATTCCAGAAGATATAGATCCTGGATGGTTCTATTTTTTTGTAACTCTCCTCAATCACCTTTACTGGTTTAGTGGTTCTACAATTGGAGGGCTTCTTGGAAACTATATTCACTTTAATACAAAAGGATTAGATTTTGTTATGACCTCTGTATTCGTGGTCATTTTCTTAGAACAATGGCTGAAAGAAAAGCAGCACATCAATGCATGGATTGGATTTATTGCAAGTTTTGGATGCCTGATTATCTTTGGTCCTGACAACTTTATGGTTCCAACTATGATTTGTATTCTAGTATTTTTAACTATATTTCGTAAACCAATCCAAGAGAAAGGAGATACACTTTCATCATGAACTTAATCGAACAAATAATTACCATAGCACTCTGTGTTTTGGGTACTATGGCAACTAGATTTTTACCTTTTTTAATTTTTAGTTCTAAACGCCCTACCCCAAAATATATTCAATATCTGGGAAAGGTACTCCCTGGTGCAATTTTCAGTATGCTCATTGTATACTGTCTGAAAAATGTATCTCTTTTAAAATACAGCTACGGACTTCCTGAACTCATTGCAATCATTGTAACCACAGTTCTACACCTTTGGAAACGACAGATGCTTCTTTCCATTGCCTGTGGCACCATTTGTTATATGATTCTTGTCCAGCTTGTTTTCTAGACTTCAAAAACCTTTTTAATACTGTCATAATGCAAGAAAATTCCCTCCTGCGCAAATGCCTTAATCTCATCTAAAGATGCAAGCATATAGCCAGCGGTTTCTTTTTCTTGTAAGTCCAAATCCTTTTCCTCAAAATCCTTTATGAAACGGTATACATCCACAAAATAATTATCCCCTTCTCCTGGATTTTCTCTTTGATATGTAAATTGGTAGCCACCGTCACAATTTGAAACGTCAAGACCAGTTTCTTCCTTCACTTCTCGCACAACTGCATCCTGAGAGTCCTCCCCTGCCATAACAGCTCCGCCAGAAACTTCCCACCAGCCGGGCGCCCATTGCTTTGTCATTACACGCTTGGTGATTAAAAACTTTCCATCAGGTCTTGCAATAACCCCTAATACTGTTAGATGATATTCATCATCCTTTAGACACCAGTCATTTCTCTTCATAGTACGTCCAGTACGTTCCTTATTCTTATCATAAATATCCCAAAATTCCATAACATCCTCCATTTTTAAAATTATATATATTAATTATAGTAAAAAATCACTCTATCCCTTACAATGCTTTTTATTTTATCACATGAAGCAAATAAATAATAGAAAAAAATTCGAAAGACTTTTGTAAGATTTTTACCTAATCTATGTTATAATAAAAAACATATTTAATAATTATTAATTAAAAAAGGAGAAGAATAAAATGAAAAACATACATATAAAGAAATTCTTACTAAGCTGTGTCCTTGCAGGTTCAATGTTAATTCCATCTGTTCCAACCAATGCAGCAAGTCTTTCTCTTCGTTACAACGGAAAGAACGTTACTTATACAGGAAAGCAGTTAAGCTTTTCCTATCATGGAAAAAAGGTTTCCCTAACAGGAACCCCTGGAATCCAACTGAATAATACCAATATGCTTCCTTACTATAAAACTTTAGTCACTGCTGGTCCCAAAGTAAAGAGAAGCTACAATTCAAAAACAGGAAAGCTGGTACTAACCAATGGAAGTAAGAAGGTAACTTTCTACAAAGGAAAAAAATATGCTTATACTAATGGAACAAAACGTACTTTAACAGTGGCTCCCCTTACGGTTAAATACCGCAAAGTAAACAAAACTTATCTATTGGTTCCTGCAAAATTTGCAATACAATATCTTGGATTTACATACAAATACAGCAGTGGTGCAGTATCCATTCCTAGTCCAACACCTGCTCCTAGTTCAGCACTTCTTAACTACGTAAAACTTCAGCAGGCTGAGACACCATCTTATGCAGGAAAGAAAATTACAAACTATGCAGATTATATTGATCCTTCCAAAGACACCACAAATAAATATCAATTTTTAAGAATTGATTCTTATCATGGAGTAAAATCATCGACTTATGCTTCTACTTTAAGCACTATGATTTCAGGGAAGTCAAAGAGTGTATTAAAAGGAAAGGCAACTGTATTTACCTCTGCTGCTCAAAAATATAAAATTGATCCACTTTATTTCTTGTGTCAGACAGTTCATGAATCTGCTTATGGGACAAGCACTCTTGCCTCTGGAAATTCTATTACGACTGTTGTATCTGGAAAATCTGTCGTTAAAAATAGCAAAGATGTTGTTACAGGATTTAAGAAAGTAAATGGAAAATACATAACCGAACCAATTTCAAAAACAACAGTATATAACCTTTATGGAATCAAGGCATATGATGACGCTGCTCAGTTATGTGGATTTAGTTATGCTTATTATATGAAATGGACTTCCGTAGATAAAGCCATCAATGGTGCTGCACAATATGTAAGTGAGAATTACATTCACAATTCAACCTACAACCAAAATACCATTTATCGTTTCCGCTATATTACCGATACAAATTATATTTGGCATGAATACGCAACAGACCCAGCTTATGCTCGAGGAATCGGAACTTTAATGTATAAATACCGCAGTGTATATTCTAGTCCATCTACTTTGACTTACACTGTTCCGTCTTATAAATAATTCAATTATTACATTTATGTTACATTTTTATTGCTTTTTAATTAATTTCATAGTATAATTATCTTAAAGAGAGAACCCAACTTTACACCTTAATTGACAATCGCTCACTCGATTTCATGGTTCTCTCTTTTATTTTTCATTACAAAGGAGGAAATCTATGAAAAAATTATTCAAAAAGGCTATCACATTTTCATTGTCTGCTCTTATGGCAGCTGGACTATTATTTACATACCAGCCCACCAACGTTCAAGGAGCTTCACTGAAAATACGATACAGTAGCAAAACACGTACATATACTGGAAAGCAATTGACATCTGTATATAACAAGAAAAGTATATCTACCGTTCCTGGACTCCAGATAAATGGTATCAATATGATTCCATATTACAAAGATTTGGTTAAAAACGGACCAAAAGTAAAGCGAAGTTATAATTCAAAGACAGGAAAATTAACACTGACCTATGGAAGCAAACGAGTTACCGTTTATAAAAACAAAAAAACCTGCTATGTAAATGGCAAAAAGAAAACACTGCCTACAGCACCTATAACAGTAAAGTATTACGGAGCAAACAAGACCTATCTTTTAGTTCCTGCAAATTTTGTTATAACAAACCTAGGACTTAATTACTCCTATATTTCTTATACAAATAAAATACATATTAATAAAACAAGTACATCTTACTTATATTCATCAAATACAACAACCTCTTACAACAAGAGCCAAAGTTCTTATATTGCAGCTCAAAAAAAGGCATTATCAAAATACAGTGGTTCTACTATAAATTATTTAAAGTATATTCCAGTATCCACAGATCCGACACATAATTATCAGTTCTTAAAACTTAACGTATTTAGAACAGTAAAAACAAGTACCTATGGAAGTCTATTAAATAAAAAAGTAAGTTCAAAAAGTGTATTACGAAATAAAGGTTCCGTTTTAATATCTGCAGCTAAGTCTTACAACATAGATCCAGTATATCTGCTATGTCAGACAATCTTAGAAACAGGTTATGGAACAAGTACCTTATCCCAAGGAAAATCCATTACAACCGTTGTTGCAGGCGATTCCGTTACTAAAGACAGCAAAGGAAACGTTACCGGCTTTAAAAAAGTAAATGGAAAATATATTACAAAGAAAATATCATCAAAGAAAGTATACAACTTATATGGAATTAAGGCATATGATGACGCTGCACAGTTATGCGGATTCAGTTACGCTTATTACATGGGATGGACATCCGTTGATAAAGCAATCAAAGGAGCTGCCAAGTATGTGAGCCAAGAATATATCAATAACTCAACCTATAAGCAAAATACCCTTTACAAATATCGTTTCAATCCAAACACAGCAAATCTATGGCATCAATATGCAACAGATCCTGGATATGCACAAAAAATTGGTAGCTTAATGTATAGCCAATATCGAAGTGCTTACGCAACAGGAAACGTAATGACATACGATAAACCAAAATTCAACTAAAAGAAAGGAAAGAATTCCACTGCACATTTCGCAGTTCTTTGGAAATTACTTTTTCGATTAAAATGTTTCTTAGGAAGCGCTTGCGGAACTCGCTGACGCTCAAACAGTCCTCGCGGCCTACGGCTTCCTTCCTAAGGAACTTTTTTATCTCAGTAATTTCTCAAAACTGCCTTGTGTAGATGGAATTTTT
>JAQVEG010000015.1:0-27748 GCA_028697725.1 Anaerostipes sp. | reverse complement strand
TGTTTCTTAGGAAGCGCTTGCGGAACTCGCTGACGCTCAAACAGTCCTCGCGGCCTACGGCTTCCTTCCTAAGGAACTTTTTTATCTCAGTAATTTCTCAAAACTGCCTTGTGTAGATGGAATTTTTCCTTTCTTTTTTCTGTTGGGGGTTGAGGCTGAATTTTTTTCGTTATATTACATTTCTTTAAAGAGCTTCTCTTTGATTATAAACATTTTTTTTCGTTATATTCAGCAACTTCGTTGCTGTTGCCGATATTATCGGCAACTAAAAAAAGAGTCTTATAGCCTCATATTTTCGTACTAACAGCACGAAAATATGAGCGCATAAGACTCTTTTAAATATAACGATATAACTTTACTATTTTGCCCCAAAAGAAACCTTTAACACACTACACTGTATACTAGAACTAACAGCACTAAATATGAGTACATAAGACTCTTTTGAATATTACGATATAACTTTACTATTTCACTCAAAAAAACCTTTAACATATTGCACTGTATACTAGAACTAACAGCACTAAATATGAGTACATAAGACTCTTTTGAATATTACGATATAACTTTACTATTTTGCCCCAAAAGAAACCTTTAACACACTACACTGTATACTAGAACTAACAGCACTAAACATGAGTACATAAGACTCTTTTAAATATTACAATATACTTATTTTACTATTATTGATTTCCCCAAAAGAAACCTTAAAGCTTTACACAGCCCCACATAGAATTTCATATGGTTCTTACAAATCAATACCGGTCTGTTTTACGTATTTTCTTTGTAACAAAGTTGAACATTTCCATGGTTGCTTCGCAACTGCGAGGACTGTCTGAGCGAATGCGAGATCCGCAGCAGAATGGAAATAAAACTTTGTTACAAAAACGAAAATACCAAAACAGAGAAAAGGTTGATTTTAAGAACTCCATATAAAATTCCCTTTACCATGCACCACCGCCGCCTCCGCCGACGCCGCCACCTGTGAATCCGCCTCCCCCTCCGAAGCTTCCTCCGCCTGTACTTTCTGGCACTGGTGGTATCATACTGCTTGCCATAACATTGGTACAGCGATTCATATGACTAATAAATAAATAGGTGGTAAATGGATCGTTTCCATATCCTCCAACATACCAGCTTGGTTCTTCCATATGAATGGATTCAAATTTCTTAGCCCATTTATCGGATACTCCCAATACATATGCATATGGTAAGATATCATAAAAATATGTTGGATTTTCTTCTACTAATAACTCTAAACGAGATTTTTCTGCTTTCTTTAAAAAGTCTTGGAATCCTAATGTCTTACCAAGAAGTTCTGCACCTCTTACGGTTCTTCGACCCATAAAGCAGATTGCCCATACTCCAACAACTGGCATAAGTGCATAAAGAATTCCTTCCATATATCCATTTAGTGTTTGTTCATATATAACTATAGTAAGTACAAATCCTAAAATAGTTAATAATACCGTCAGCATTCCATGAAAAATCTTCTTTCCCTTTGTGCTAACATATCGCTTATCAATGGTTTCACATGCAAAGAATATAGCACCTAAAAATGGTATCAAAGCAATTATGAAGAGAAGTATCTGTTCCATATCTCCACATATTTGTGATGCTAGAAATGCTCCTAGTCCATAACCTACTACGACCAAAATCATGGCAATATAACGGACATAATTTGCACTCTTTTCAAAGATATTATTCTCTTTATAATCTTCAAATGAGATGCTAATATCTTCTTTGGTGTCAGAAAACTTTTGATAAAAATCATCTCCAAGGTCATCTAAATGTACCGTTCCATCCATTGCTTTGGCAAAAATCCCATCAAAAAATGTCTTTTCAAAGCTCTTGACATCTGATGGTAAATCCTTCAACTTATGAAGAATAAATGATGACTTCTTTCCTTTTTTTTCTTCTTCGATGGTCAAATATCCTTTTTGAGCATGATACATAATCAGTGAAATAACATCTTGTTTGTCCACACGCCCATCAATAATATAACCTAGTTCGGCAGGTGTCATGCCCTCTGGTGGATAAAATTCCACTGTCTTCACATAATATCTGTCTTTTCCAAATCGATACCAAAGCAAAATCAGTGCAGCTATTGTAAGAAGCCCAGTGAGAACAAGGAAAATATTTTTTATGTTATCATTTGGAACTCCCTCAAAATATCCATCTGGAAGAAGAAGGCGAACAGTAATTCCGGTTCCCTGTTCTAATGTATCTTCTGTTTTAATATGAATCTTATTGCCTTTTACAGTATAAGGAACCTTACTTACCAGACTCTCTCCGTATTTTCCTGAAAATACTTCTAGTTTGTCTTTGTTAAAGGCCTTTGGCATCTGAATTACCACATCTGCTTTTTCAATATCCGTTTCCCATCCCGTAGGAATTACATTGAGATAAAACTGATCATAGTCCTTCACTCCATCATCATACATCTTGTATTTGTAAGACAATCGGTACGTCTGTTTTCCACTGACTCTTGTATCTTCATCTCCGATTTTTACAATTTTATTTCCACTTTCATTTTCTGTTTCATATTCAAAGTCCTGAACTTCTAAATTCTTAATCTTACTCTTGTATCTTGTGTTAACTTCTTTCCCATCAACTTTGCTGTGTATCTCCCCCACATAAGGAATATACCGATAAATTCCATGCTTTGGATACGTAAAATTCACATGAATCGCCTCTGTAATATCATAAGACTGATCTTTGTTCACATTTACTTTTACGTTATAAGCTCTTGTATCATAATCTGCCGCAAACACTCTGCTCTCATTTATTTGCAAAAGACAAAAAACCGATACAAAAACAAAAAGCATTCTTTTCATCCTATTCATATTTGCTCCTTATCTAAAATTGTACTTTTACGTTCTCTCGTTCTTCTTCTGTGTTTACTTCAAACATAGGTTTTCTTGTAAAATGAAAAATTCCAGCAATTATATTACTTGGAAACATCTCAATTTTATTGTTGAATTCCTTAACTACTGCATTGTAGTATTTTCTTGCATTTGCAATATCTTCTTCTATTTTCTTTAATTGATTCTGTAAATCCATGAAATTCTGATTTGCTTTTAAATCAGGATATGCCTCACTCACTGCAAAAAGTGATTTTAATGTTCCTGACAATATATTCTCACTTTCAACTTTTTCTTCCAGTGTTGATGCAGACATAACTCCACTTCTTGCTGCAATTACCTTTTCTAATGTTTCTGATTCATGTTTTGCGTAACCTTTCACTGTTTCCACTAAATTTGGAATCAAGTCGAATCTCTTCTTGAGATATACATCCATTGTGGCAAATCCTTCTTCCACATTGTTCTTCAACTTTACTAGACCATTATAATTTGAAACAACAAATAGTGCGATTACAATGACTATAACCACTACAATTCCTATTCCCATAATATCCCTCCTAATTATTATTTACATTACCACTTCTATTATAACAAAAGAAAGTCCAGACTACCATCATGGACTTTCTGATTATTGAATTTATTGAATTTGAATCTTCACTGTTGGTGTTACAACCACTGACATATCAGCTATTTCTTTCAGCTGTACCTGCACTGTATGAACCCCTGGTTCTAACGTTGCAAGATCAATTTTAGGATTCAAATCTTTGATACTTAGATTATTAATGACTGATTTTAAACCACTGACTTTCACATCCACTCTGCCAGAATCAAAGGTCACCTTATAATTCTTGTCATTATTAAGAAGTTTAATCTGGTCTGTATCCAGTGTCAACGTTCTGCTTTGCTCTTTTGCTATGTTTGCTTTTACAACAAAATCCTTCATGTCATTGACAGATTCCACAAATGTGATTCCATCTGGAAGTTTAATATCTCCAGGTTTAATTGTCTTTTCTACACTCTTTGTACTATCTTCAACATCTAAGGTTGTCAACTCAAGATGATCAACCTCCTTTAGGGCTTCCTTAGAACCAGTAACTAAAACAGTTTTAGGACTATATGTAATACTTCCTAAGCTATAACCACTGGCAGGTTTTCCTTTGGTTTTTACCACGAGAGGAACTTGCTTTGTTCTTGCAAACATGACTTTCACTTTTACCTTACTTGTATCTAATGTGAGACGTTCCTGACTCACTTCATCCCCATCTGCATCGTAACACCTTACCGCTTTTGTTACATTAATATCGTTCTTCAATCCTGAAACATTAACTTCCACTCGTACTGACTCAACTTCATGAACAACACTCTTTGGTCCAGAAATAGAAACCAAGTTAGGTGTAGCCTTCTTACTTTCTACTGCATATCCATCTGCTGCCTCTCCATGAATCACAACCTCTACTGGAAGCTGACTTTGTTTCAAATCTTCCAAAACAACTTTTACAGACTGACTATTTCCTGATGTAATTTCCAGCTGATCTTTATATTTTAGTGGAACAATCTTAATTGGGATTGCATTTACCTTGGACATTGACGATACATCCGCAGTGGCTCTAAAATCTCTTACACTTAACTTATCTATAATTGTCTTTTTTCCCTTTACCGTAAAACTAACGGTAGATCCACTGGTAACTTTATAAGTCTGATTCATCTCATCTAGTACCTGCTCATTTAGCATCTCTACTGGGATATCTGTAAATGTTTTGGAAATTACCGGATTATCTGTATTGATTACAAACAACCACAAAAGAATAGCCAATACGACAGAAATAACTTTTAAAAGTAAATTACTTTGTATTTTTTCTTTCATTACGATTCAATCCTTTCCACAGTTTAAACTTCTTGCCTTCATCGGAATCATTCCGAAGTACAGACAATTCATCCCTCAATTCTTGAGGCGTCAAGCCCTTTCTTAAAGTCCCTCCAGATGCAATAGAGATTCCTCCCGTTTCTTCTGAAACAATAACCGTCATACTATCTGAAACTTCACTTATTCCAACAGCTGCCCGATGTCTTGTTCCAAGCTCTTTTCCTAGTTCTAAACTATCACTTAAAGGTAGATAGCAGGTTGCTGAAACAACTCTGTTATTCCTTATAATAACGGCACCATCATGAAGAGGTGTATTATGCTCAAAAATATTAATCAGTAGCTGACTACTCATAGTTGCATCAATGGATATTCCTGTTCTTTCAAATTCTCCTAGTGCTACATCTCTTTGAAGTACCATCAATGCTCCGGTTTTAACTTTGGACATCTCAATGGTAGCACGAACTATTTCCTGAATGGTTCTAGTGGTATATCCTAATTCCTCCACTCTCGCATCATCGGTAGAAAATAAATTGACAAACAAATTCTTACGTCCTAATTGCTCCAATGCCTTTCTAAGTTCTGGCTGAAATACAATAATAGCCGCTGTCAAACCTACTCCCATGGTATTGCTGATTAACCAGCTCAATGCATGTAGTTGGAACACATATGCTCCAAATGCAATAATCACAAGTAACAAGATACCCTTTAACAGCATCCATGCTCTTGTTGTTTTAATCCATTTAATTACTTCATAAACAATAATACTAACAAGTAAAATATCAATCAAATCCATGATATTCATCTTGGGTATTGATAACCAGTATAAATATTTTTCAATTTCAGGTATAAAATTATGCACCTTAGTTCTCCCTATTTCGTTTTTTCTTAAAACTAAAACCAGTATCTGGACGATTATTAATCTTAGTTATATTCACGTCTTCCTCTTTTACAATACTTTTTGGTATTGCTCTTACATAATAATAATATTCATCATCTTCAAACTCTAATTTCTCTTCTCGAGAATAATCTATGACATTATCTAAAAACTCTAATATCAGTACAATCAAAGAACTTATCACTACGACTATAATTTCACTTACAACCGCTACTCTTGCCCCTGTCATAAATCCACCCACTAGGGTTAAAATCAAATAAACAACTCCTCCTGCACCAATTGATACATACCACACATAAGGTATCTGCAGTTTCCGAATCGATGTCACAAGAATTACGACAAACACAAATGCTAAAAGATCAATAAAGAACTCACTATTACTTAATGCACCTTGTGCAATATAGTTGCTCAACTGTCCTGATGCAGTTCCATTGGCAATCTGAAGCGTTCCTACCTGCACAGACAACCCAAAGAAATATATGAAACTTCCCATAAATATCCCTGGTATCCCCACAATCCCAACAAATGTTCCTACAAACAATGGAAGTAGCGCTGGTAAATGCAGATAATAGAATACCGGAGTAATAATCACCAAATATCGAATCTCTGGAAACATTCTCTGATATAACAAATGATAAAGTCCCACTGCAATTACATAAATCAAGACAACCTCCATGGATACTGATGCAAGCTGTATAATAATTACCACATTCCCTAGTAAATAAATCATAGAAAATGGTAAAAACACACAAATAAGTGCAAGTAAAACTGTAACAAGGTTCTGAGAAATAAAATCTGAATATCCAAATAAAAGGTTGATGGTATGAAATATCAAAAATCCACCAATCAACTTACATAAGTTTTTTACTATCTTCTCGTGTCTGCTTATAAAAAGAAGTATCTTCTCTCTATATAATAATATCTGTTCCATCTTCATTCTCCTCAGTTCCAATTGTCGGACGATTATCTTCATTCTCTTCCTCGTAGAACTCAACTAATTCTGCTAATTTATTCTCATATGATCTAACTCTTGCCATAACTTCATCGTAATGACGATTGGCTCGGGTACCTATGAGCTGCATATATCCAAACCCTAAAAGAAGATACATAATCACAAGCATAGCAACAACTAACATAATACGTTTATATTTTACTAAATCAATAAATATCTCAAAATTAACTGCAAAAAATATCATAACTGCAATCACATATGCAACAGTAATGGCAACGCCTACTTTCAATGATTCTTTGCGCACATAATCTTTGCGGCTATATTGATATATTTGAGCATCTGCAGCTCCTTCATTCTTTTCGTAACGAGCAAGAACCGTCATAATTCTTACTTTATCTTCTGAAATCACAGGCTCTCCTCCTTCAAAGCATTCTTATTATAAAGTGTAACATATTCCATGGCAAAAAAAAAGAGCGAGAACCATAAGGTTCTCACCAATTTTGCTTATCATTTTCTTATTTTTCGTCGTTTGTTTCATCCCCATTTCCCTGAATTGGTATCTTATCTCCAAGATAGGTTGGCTTATGATGAATCAGTGATACAAGGACATCCTTGTCCCTTGCTATAATCTCTCTTAAATCCCGATATCTTTGTCCTGCATAATCTACTTCCTTTGCACAGACTCCATAAACTTTAATTCCTTGTTTTTCTCCATCATATAAGGCTCGGTATAAATGATATTTTTGTGTCACAACCACACATCGTTTTACCTGAAAAATTGCTTTGGCTCGATACATAGATTCATACGTGGAAAATCCTGCATGATCCATAAAAACATCTTCAGAGGCAACCCCTCGCTTAACCGCATACTGCTTCATGGCATTGACCTCATTATAATCAGCGTTTCCATGATCGCCTGATACTAAAATCTTAGGTGCAACTCCATTTTTGTATAGTTCAATGGCTCGATTCATTCGATCTCTCAGCATATAAGACATAGTTCCATCCTTGTGTACAAAACATCCTAAAACCAAAATACAATCTAACTGATCTTTATTTTTTGCTTCGTCAACTTGAATTATATTCTTATTTTGAGACTTGACTACATATCCGTTAATTCCAAATATGAAAGCAACTCCAATCACAATAATTCCAGCTAATAACTTTTGTATTTTTCTTCCCATGTTTCTCCTTCCCGTTCTCTGCTACTAGAATAACAAAAAAGAAGAAAAAATAAATGGCTTTTTTCTTAAGAATTCTTTACATTTTTATATGCTCTCCCAACATCTTCTCCATCCACATCATATGATACCATCTGCCAAATTTCTTTCCACTATAGTGAAAAGTTCCCACAGCTTTGTATCCCATCCGTTCATGAAACTGCATACTTCCATTGGTTAGATAGGGATCTTCTTTTTCAGTAACTGCAATACACGCATTGGCGTTTAGTATGTTCCTTTTTTGAAGTTCCTCCTCCAATGCAAGATACAGTGTTTTTCCATATCCCTTTCCTTTCATACTCTCTTTCATGTATATCGTTGTCTCAACAGACCAATCATATGCCTTTCTATCTTTAAAAGTAGACGCATAAGCATATCCTACGATTTCACCTTCATGGACAGCTACCAAATATGGATATTTTAATAAAATGGTTTCCATCCGATGTCTAAATTCTTCTATAGCTGGCACATCATATTCAAATGAAATTGCTGTATTCTCCACATAAGGTCTATAAATATCCAGTAATTCTTGTGCATCCCAAATCTCTGCACTTCTAATGTTAAGTTCTGACATATGGTGTCCTTTCTCATATATCTGCTAATCTTTTTTCTGTTTCTCTTGCCCATGGATATTCTATCATATAGCTTCCTGAAAATCTCTCCATATTGCTATATTCATATCCAGGCATTATATTACCTATGTAGTCACAGTCAAATTCCTGTATATTTACATTACATCTGCCCCTCTTATTTTGAAATAAATTCCCATAGCCTACAGTTTCAAATAATCGATTTAAATAGGATACCGACTTACGATACAGATTTTTAACTCGATTATCATAAGGGCGATTTCCCCATAGCTTTTCCACAGCTTCTTCCATGGCCACTTCTCCACCAATACGATCTACACATATAGCAAGAAGCTCTTTTGCTTTTGCATTAGAAAATGTAAGAGCTACTCCTTGAATATAGACATCAAAATTCCCAAATGTATGAATATGAACATTTTTTCTCTGTCTTAATGATAACAATAAAGCTTTTCTTAGCACCTCTTTAATATCCTCTTCACTATAAGGTTTCAAAAGGTAACCATCTGATTTTACATCCAAAACAGCCTCTTTTACATAGTCCGAATACCCTGTCACATAAACAATAATAATGTCAGGATATATTTCCTTTAATTTCTTCCCTAACTCAATTCCATTCATTGTAGGCATCTCAATGTCAAGAAATGCAGCTTCTACTTTATGCTCTTTTGCATAAGCCAATGCCTTTGAGCTAAGACAAAAGGATCCCACTAATTCCACCTGAGAATTCTTTCTTAATTCCATCCCCAATTGACGCAGCATAATTTGTTCATCATCTACAATTATTGTTTTCATCTTTCGCACCTCTACTATCTACTTTCGAAATATAATTGTTATCTTTGTTCCTTCATTTATATGACTCTCAACCGTAACTTTTGCATGATTGTATTCTCTCCATCGATAGATACTATTTCTTAATCCTACCGATGAATGTTGATTCTCCAACACTTTTTTGGCATCAAATCCGACTCCATCATCTTCAACAATAATTCTCACATAATCTCCATGGCGTCGTACTGTAAGCTTTACAGTTCCACCTTCATCCTTCTTACAAATTCCATGTTTAATTCCATTCTCTATCAGTGGTTGAAGAGACAATGCAGGAACTGTAAAATTAGTTTCATTGATATCATAAATGATATTGACTCTATCTCCAAAACGAATCTTCTCAATCTCTCCATATGTATATATGTGATTTAATTCCTTTGTAAAATCCACTTCCATAGGCGAATCTACAAAATCAATATTGCCTCTTAAATATTTGGAAAACATATAAGTTAGTCGGCTGGCCTCCTTTGAGTCAATCTGAATCAATCCTTGAATACTTCCTAATGTATTATAAATAAAATGTGGCTGAATCTGTGATGACAAAATCTTTAATCTCATTTCCTTAACTCTATTTTCATTTTCAAGGAATGCATATTCAGCATCTCTTTCTTCTCTCATCATCATAAGCTCAACAGCGATTACATATACAATGACCCCAACTCGAATGGCTATTCCAAACTGTTCCAGTGAAAAGAAATAGGTATAATATAGTTCAATAAATGCCGATATTGTTAATGTAATCCCACCTAAAGTTTCCACTGAAGTCCACTTTAAATCTCCCTGCTGAATTCTATTCCAATAGTAGACAAAGGTAATAGAAATTAATACTACAATTAAAATATGAATTACATAAATCGTCTCCATCAAATCACAAATTCTAAAAATATGCAGTGCCTGACACACAATGATATTGACAAAAGATATATCCACAACTAATTGTATCAGTTGATTAAGTTTCCCAACGGTAACTTCTCTTAATACGATACTATAGACAAGTGGTACTAATATGAAAAAAGACTCTGCCAAATAACATGCTACCTCATCTGAAATCCATATATTAGGATGATAAGATGATCCAAAATAAAACCAACCCGCAAGGGTAATTGCTAAAATTCCAAGTTCAATTCCTCCCTTGTGAACAATCTTACTTCGCTTCATATATAGATAGTGAACGATCCAGAATAATCCAAGGAACAAGATAATAGAGTCCAAGAAAAAATATCGGCTACTTTTTGAATAAGGCAATCTCTTAAGATTGGCTTCACTTCCCAGATAAAAACTTGGAATACTTCCTGATGTCATGGAATATGGACTTGTTAGTTGTACCGTAATCTCATCCCCTGGCTTACTTTTTCCTATTTTCGCAAAATTCCATCCTGAGGCAGCTGCCCAGCCAGTTAAAATTCCTGGACTTGCTTTTCTTTCATATATACAGGTTTTATTCATATAAACTGTGACTTCCTGACATACAGTGTAAAATCCTATGGACAATCCTTCTTCATCTTTCAGCATATTTTTGGTGACTTTTTTCTTTAATATCTGAGTGTCATTTGACTTTGCATATTCTTTTGCTGGAACTGTAATCTCTTTTTGTTCCAACTGATTATTTACATAATTCCAATGGGATAATAAAGAAACTTCCTGTTTCTCCAGCTTTCGATTCATAACCCAGTTACTGTTTCCAAACAAAGTCAGAAACAAAATAAATGCCATTAATATTATTTTTAATATAATACGTTTTTTCTCTGATTTGCTCAAATTCTCCCCGGTTCCTTCCCATAAAATTTTATATGATTGTATCCCTTAATTATATCATGATTTTATTTATAAATCATTTGTTTGACATTTTTACATTTGTATTTTATAGCATTTTATGCTAAAGTTGACTTTAGCTTTATTGTCGTTATTATACCTTGGAGGAATTTTAAATGAAAACTTACTCAATTGGAGAAGTATCTAAGATGCTTCATATATCAATTTCTACACTTCGATATTATGATAAAGAAGGTCTGCTTCGAGATGTAGAGCGAACAGAAGGTGGCATTCGTATGTTTAAAGATAAGGACATTCGCCACTTAAATCTCATGGAATGTTTAAAGCGAACAGGGATGTCTCTTAAGAATATTCGTCAGTATTTTGACTGGTGTGAACAAGGGGATTCTACCATAAAACAGCGTCATGAACTATTCATACAGCAGCAAGAACTTTTAGAACAGCAAATCAAAGATTTAACAGATTCTCTTGATATGGTTAAGTACAAAAGAGAATTGTATCGTATTGCTGAAGAAGAACACACCTTGGATTCCCCAAAACTTCTCCTATTAAAAGAGACAGCGTCTAAAAAGTCTGATTACGTGAAAGAACTTGTAGCGGAAGATTAATTTCCTGTCAACCATTTTTGAAAATGTCCCTAAATAAGTAAAATATGAGTTCCGATTTTTCGGGGCTCATGTTTTTTATGCGAGAATGTGAATTTATTTTTAGATAAATTTGGAAAAACTGTTGCCAAATCCTTTTATAAATGGTAATATATGTAAAAGAATAAAAATACAAAGAAGGAGGAAAACCATGGGAACACCCGACACTAGCTTAGGAAGCTACTTAAAAGACCCCAAACGATTTGCAGATGTGTTTAATCAAGGAGTTTTTCAAGGAGAAATTAAAATATTACCAGAAGAATTAAAGGAACTTGATTCTGTTAGTAAACAGAGTCGAGGAGGAAATCGCGCAAGGGATTTAGTGAAACAGTATATGTATGAAGATACCAAACTTTCCATTTTGGCAATTGAAAATCAAAATAATATTCAATACTTTATGCCATTAAAGAATATGCTCTACGATTCTGATTTTTACAATGATCAGCGTAAAACAATTTCAAAGACTCATAAAGAAACCAAAGATTTAAAAGGGGATGAATATATTTCTAGTTTTTCAAAAAATGATAAGTTAAGTCCAATTATTACCCTAGTGATTTATTATGGAGATAAGGAGTGGAATGCTCCAAAGGAATTGCACGAAATGCTAGAAGTGTCTCCTAAGCTGGCACCATTCAAAGGGTTAATTCAAAATTATAAAATTAATCTTCTAGAGGTTAGTAAGATTGATAATCTAGATGCATATAGTGATGATATGAAAGTATTGTTTGGTTTTATAAAATATCAAAGGGATAAAGAAAAGTTACAACAATTTATTAGTAAAAATAAGGAAATATTTTCTTGCGTTCCACTAGAGACATGCAGTACAATAGAAGCAGTAACCAATACAAAAGAAATACGAAAATATATGGAAAAGAATGAGAATGGAGTGATCAATGTGTGCCAGGCAATAGAAGATATGAAAAAAAGCAGTGAAGCAAAAGGAAGAGCAATAGGAGAAAAGCGTGGAGAAACTCGTTTATCTACATTAATGAACCGTTTGTTTGAAGATGAAAGAATGAATGATGTAAAAAAAGCAATCAATGATTCAAAGTTCCGAAAAAACTTGTATCAAGAATATGGAATTAAATAAGGATGATTGAGTGAAAAAAGAACTTGTAGCGGAAAATTAATTTCCTTTACAAATCATCGGTTATCCCATACAATAAATCATTATACGTAAAGAATGGAGATTATTATGAGTAACGAAGTATTAGCAACAGTAGCAGGAAAAGAAATTACACAGGCAGATTTTGATCGTTTTGCAAAAACTCTTCCTCAGGAACAACAAGCATATCTTCAAAATCCACAAGCAAAAGAATATTTTGTAGAGCAACTATTATCTCTTTACTTATTTGCTGAGATGGGAAAAGAAGAAAAATTAGATGAAACAGAAGCTTACAAAACAAACATTACAAATGCGAAACGTGATATTTTAGGACAATTAGCAATGCACAAAGCATTAGATGGTGTCACTGTTTCCGATGAAGAAGTAAAAGCCTTCTACGAAGAGCACAAAGCTAATTATCAACAAGGTGAAACTGTAAGTGCAAAGCACATCTTAATGGATTCAGAAGACGAGATTAAAGATGTTCTTTCTAAAATCCAAAGTGGAGAAACAACATTTGAAGATGCTGCCGCTGAATATTCTACTTGTCCATCAAAGGAACGTGGTGGAGATTTAGGTCAATTTGGACGTGGTCAAATGGTAAAAGAATTTGAAGATGTTGCATTTGCTGCAGAACTTGGAAAAGTTGCTGGTCCAGTAAAAACACAATTTGGATTCCACTTAATTAAACCAGAAACACGTACAGAAGCTGTCACTCAAACTTTTGATGATGTAGCTGAGAATGTAAAAACTACTGCATTACAAGAAAAGCAGCAAACAGTATTCAATAAAAAAATCGCAGAACTAAAAGAAAAATATTGCAAATAAATCAGAGGTTGAATCATGAAATATAAAACAATTGATGAATTAGGACATTTTCGTTTTGAAAAAGCAATCGTTTGTGAATTGACACAAATGAACGGATATTTTCACGGTATCTTTGATGCTGTCACCATTTTACCTGAGAATACAACAAATCGAGATTTATTCGAAATGGGGGCAAACGATCTTCATTTTACAATTGAAGATGGAAAGATTTCTTCTTTTATCAAAGAAGGATATCGCAGGTACGATGCCAATGAAGTTTTAGTAGAAGAAATTCCAGACGAAGATGTTGCACCAGAAGACTACAACGATATATTAAAATCATTAAGAGAAGAAGAAGTTATCTCCTTTGTACAAGAAGGTGATGATTATATCCTTTCCGTTGATACCATGTATCATGTTTACTGTATTCATATTACCGGTGTCCACGATAAAGAAGAATGGGACCGTTATATTAATATTCGAGAGAATTAAGTCAATCAAAAAAATATGAGATGAAAGCAAAACTGTTTTCATCTCATATTTTTTATTTCTATTATCCTAATTTTTTTGTTACATTCTCCAATTGATCACGAATCTTAATGTGTTGTGGACATGCCTCCTCACACTTTCCACATTTAATGCATTCAGCAGCTTTTTGATGTCCATGACCGCCTACAAGCCAATTCTCTTGATGCTGTGCCGCTCCTTTGTCTCCATATAACGTCAAACAATTCATTGCCGTAAACGATCCTGAAATTCCAATGTTATTTGGACAAACCTTAGCACAATAATTACATGTAGTGCATGGAATTAAAGGAATCTTATTTAACGCGATTCTTGCTTCCTCTAACACTTTCTCTTCATCTTTTGTTAATCCATTAAAATCCTTCATAAATGAAAGATTATCTTCCATCTGCTCAATACTGCTCATTCCAGAAAGCACTGTAATAAGTCCTTCTAAATTCGCTGCAAATTTAATTGCCCACGCTGCAAAAGATGTGTCTTCATTTGCATTCTTGAAGATGTCTTGCACCGGCTGTGGTGGATTTGCAAGCATACCTCCCTTGACTGGTTCCATGATTATCACAGGCTTTTCATGTTTTCTTGCAACTTCATACACCTTCCTTGATTGAACTGCTGGATTCTCCCAGTCTCCATAATTAATTTGCAATTGCACAAATTCCATCTCTGGGTGGTTGCTTAGAATTTCATCTAATTCCTCTGGTGTTGAGTGAAAGGAAAAACCTATATGACGAATCAATCCTTCCTTTTTCTTCTCTTGAACAAAGTTCCACATATCAAAATCATCAAAAAACTTAGTTCTACCTTCCCCTAAATTGTGAAGTAAATAAAAATCAAAGTATCCAGCACCTGTCTGCTTTAACGATGTTTCAAACTGCGCCACTGCCTCTTCTCTGGTCTTACAGTTTATCCATGCCGCATTCTTTGTAGCAAGCTGAAACTTATTCCTTGGATAACGTTCTACCAATGCCTGACGAATGGCATCTTCGCTTCCCGCATATGCCCATGCAGTATCAAAATATGTAAATCCAGATTCTAAAAAACAATCTACCATCTTTTTTGTCTGCTCAATATCAATGTTTTCTCCATTCACTGGAAGTCGCATCAACCCAAACCCTAATTTTTTAATATCTTCTCCTAAATAAGTCATCTTATTCCCCTTTCATTTTTGAAATCTATAGCTTCTCATACTATTTTATTTCCTAAAGAGGTGTTTAGGTCAACTATTATTTGAATTATTCTTCAATAACTACCTTACCTTTTCCAGTGTTTTTCGCTTTATAAAGTCCTTTATCTCCTCTTTGAAACATAGTTTCAAAGCTATCCTCTTCCTTAAAAAATGTAATTCCAATACTTACTGATAGTGGAATATTCAGCTGGCTTTTGCATTTTTGACTTAAATCTTCCATGACCTCTTTCGCCTTTTGTGCTACCATTTCCTTTTGATTCATTTCAGCCATTAATACTACAAACTCATCTCCTCCAAATCTCCCAATAAGATCTGTCGCTCTAAAATTTGTCTTTAATACAGTTGCAATTAGCTTCAGTACCTCATCTCCCTGTAAATGTCCATAGCGGTCATTTACCTTTTTAAAATCATCAACATCAATAACAAACAAGGACTGATAATTGTTTGTTTTCTTTGAGATAATTCTAATGGTTTCATTTTTAAAAGCAGATTTATTTAGAAGTCCTGTGGCATCATCCATCTTGGCCTGATGACGATATTCTTCTCCTACATGAACCCACGCTCGTAACTGACTGGTTACCTCCATACTGTGCAAAATCCTGGCACGTACAATTTCAGGCACCAATGGCTTCGTTAGATAATCATAGGCACCTACACGAAATGCTTCAACTTGTGCTTCTGAATCATCTTTTGAGGTAAGCATAATTTTAGGAATATCCCTTAAATTCTCTTCATCATTACAGATTTTAAGAAAGTCCACTCCACTCATTCCTGACATAATATAATCAACCAAAACCAAACGCACTCTATCCCAGTTTTTTCTTAGATAGGCTAAGCCAATCTCCGCATTCTCACAGCAATGGATATGAAACTTATCCTCTAAATACTGTTGAAGAATAGACCGTTCCACTTCTGAATCATCAATCACTAGAATCGTAAAGTCGTGTTTGGAAATATTCTTTTTTTCAACCTCTAATGCCTGTAAATCTTTTTCTACCTGAAGCAAATATGCTTCTTCATATTCAAATCTAGTCATAGGCTTATTAAAATAAAACCCCTGAATATTGTCACATCCTGATGCCTCTGAAAAATTCTTTTGATGTTTGTTTTCTACGCACACAGCTGTCACCGATATTCCAAGCCAGTTTGCCATTTTAATTATTGCAGATAAAATCATCTCCGACCTTTTTGTATCATCTCCAGAAGACAAAAAATTCATGTCAACTTTCAGCCTGTCAAACTTCATATCCTTGAAACTTTTAATTGAGGATGTACCTCGTCCAAAGTTATCTAGCAAAATTATAAATCCAGCTCTATGCAGACCTTCTAGAATCTTCTGTGCCTGGGGAAGATTCTTAGTACAAACGTCCTCTTTAATTTCAATCCAGATTAAACTTGGATCTATCTTATATTCTTCTATCAATTGACTTAAAACAGAAATCATTTGCGGATGAAAAAAACTCTCATCTGATATATTAATTGTTAAAGGACCTAGATCCCATCCTTTTTGAATCCAATCTTCCAGCATCCTACATGATTCTTTCCAAACATAACAATCCAATTCCCACGCTTGTTCCTTTTCCTCAAACTCCTCTAAAAAATAATCTGGTCCAAGTAAGCCAAGTTCTGGATGCTGCCAACGAACCAAGACTTCTGCACCACTTGGACGATTTTCCTCCAAGCTATATTTAGGTTGTAAGTATAAAACAAACTCTTCATTTTCCAGCGCTTTTTGTAAAATTTCTTTACTGTCCATAATATCACCCTGCCTATCCGCCTTTAAAACATGTTCATATGCTTGTTATTCCCTTGCCCATCCATATGAACACTTCACTGCCTTATTCCAACCCCTAATCATCTCTTCTCTTTTGTCATTTTCAATATCTGGCTCAAATACTTGATCCATAGCCCAGTTCTTCTTTACATCTTCCTTACTCTCCCAGTATCCTACCGCAAGTCCTGCAAGATATGCAGCACCCATAGCTGTTGTCTCTACACATTGTGGGCGATGTACTGGTGCTCCACTGATATTTGCCTGTGTCTGCATTAAATAGTTGTTGGCACTCGCTCCGCCATCTACTTTTAATGATTTCAATTCTATCCCTGAATCTGCTTTCATGGCTTTTAAAACATCGTTAATTTGATAGCATAAGGAATCCAGAGTTGCTCGAACAATGTGGTTTTTATTGACTCCTCTTGTCAATCCTACAATTGCTCCTCTTGCATATTGATCCCAATAAGGTGCTCCAAGTCCAGTAAATGCTGGCACTACATAACATCCATTGGTATCTTCTACTGCCGTTGCCATAGCCTCGCTCTGAGATGCTTTCTCTAAAATACCTAGTTCATCACGAAGCCATTGAATCGCAGCTCCTGCAACGAAAATAGATCCCTCTAAAGCATAAGTTACTTCTCCGTCAATCTTACATGCAATGGTTGTAATTAACCCATTTTTTGAATTAACTGGCATCTTTCCTGTATTCATGAGCAAAAATCCACCAGTTCCATATGTATTCTTTGCTTCTCCCGCTTTAAAACAAGTCTGTCCAAACAAAGCACACTGCTGATCCCCTGCTGCCCCTGAAATAGGCACTCCCCTTGCCATAAACTTATCATCAATATATCCGTACACTTCACTACAAGATACAACCTTTGGCAAGATAGATTTTGGAATATCTAGTATCTCTAAAATCTCATCATCCCATTCTAATGTATTAATATTAAATAACATGGTGCGTGCTGCATTGGTCACATCTGACACATGAGACTTTCCACCTGTAAGATTCCAAATCAGCCATGTCTCAACGGTTCCAAAAAGAATTTCTCCTCTTTGAGCCCGCTCTCTTACGCCCTTTACGTTGTCTAAAATCCAGCGAATTTTAGTTCCAGAAAAATATGCGTCAATTGGAAGTCCTGTCTTACTTCTAAACTTCTCTTCTAGTCCCTGTTCTTTTAATTCATCACAAAACTTTGAAGTTCTGCGACACTGCCAGACAATTGCGTTATACACAGGCTCTCCTGTGTTCTTGTCCCATAAAATAGTCGTTTCTCTTTGATTGGTAATTCCAACAGCTGCAACATCGCTAGCTCCAACATTTAATTCAATCATGGCCTGCCCCATAACTTCCCTTTGGGTTTTCCAGATTTCCATGGCATCATGCTCTACCCATCCTGGCTTCGGAAAGATTTGTGTAAACTCCTGCTGTGCAGATGCACATATTTCTCCTGCTTCATTAAACAAGATACACCTGTTGCTTGTTGTCCCAGAATCCAATGCCATAACATACTTCTTCGACTTCACCATAAAATGCCTCCTTTCATGGTTATCTTACCGGTACTTTCTTCTATTGTATCATTGTATTAGGATTTCGGGCAATCTTTCTCCTATATTTTTAGTAAAATAAAAAGATTCCCCTCTCGGAGAACCTTTCTATTACATTTCTATCTTACATATTTTCCATAAACATAATATGTCTTTCCTTTATATTTTACCTTTAACCATACATATGTTTTTTTGCCAGTTTTCTTTTTAATTACTTTTGTAGCTTCTAGTTTTGTACCCTTTTTAAATACTTTCTTTACCTTTGATTTTGAGTTTGCCTTTGCTCTTCCTTTTAATCCACTGGAAGCTACTTTATATATCCCTTTTGCATAAATACCTTTTTTTCTTGTTTTAATCTTAAATGTAACTGTCTTGGTTCCTGTATACTTACCCTTTCCCTTGATATATACTTTGGCTGTTCCTGCTTTGGTATTATTCTTATAAGAAAGAGTATAATCTGTTCCATTTTTCAGCTTTTTATTGTTATATGTTACAGTAACAGAAGGTTTCTTTTTATATCCTGTGTAAGTTGTTGATTTAATCTTTGAAACAGATGCTTTTGTGATACTTACCTTCTTCGTTGTAGTTGGAGTCTCAGGTACCGCTTTTTTCTTTGCATTGACCACTAAGTTTGTGATTTTATCTGGCATAGTAAAGCTTGTTCCATTTATTTGGGTTCCATTGACTGTGATACTTTCAATTTCATATCCATCTTTTACTTTTACATTTACAGTTTCTCCAACCTTTGCACTTGTTGGTACAATGACTCCACTGCTGTTATTTCCACTAAGTTTAATTAAGAGAATTACATCCTTCTTATCCTGAGATGTTACTAAATTAACAATGGAAGAATCTCCTCCCGTAATAGAAACACTACCTGTTGCTGTTAATGTATTTAAGTCTAACGTCCCACCTGTAACTTCAACATTTCCACCAACTTGTATTTCCTTTTTGGTTCCTTGAGGAAGAATAGATGCCTTCTCAGACATATTTAAATCTGCTTTAACCTTTGCTTCTATCTTATCACTTGTTGATACTGGAACTAACTTACTTGTGCCTGACATATCAAGAGTTTTTGCCTGTATCCCATTAGAATTTGCAGATTTTGTATAAAGATATGCACCGTCTGTCATCTTAAGTCCTGCTGAATTTAACATAACCGATGGAAATATCCCAATTCCTTCTATCGTGACCTTAGCATTTCCACCTATCTCTAGTGGACTTTTGGTATCACTATGATCATACAATCCTGTTCCAGCAGTTGTCATATTAACAATCGCATTTCCAGTAATACTGCATGAATCTAGATAATAAAGACAAATTGCAGAATCACTCTCTGCTCCCTTTTGTGCATTTAAGTTACACACAGCCGAATCCTGAATGGTAATTTTCCCTGCACCTATATTCGATGCATTCTCTGTATATGATGTTACTCGTGCATTATCCTTAATACATAATTGTGAGAAAATATTCCCTGCAATTCCATATCCATCCCCGTGTGTATTATCTCCTTTTTCTCCAGAAATCAATTCTACCTTTGATGAATCACCAATTGTTAAGGTTGCTCCATCACCATCTAGACCAATGGCATTGGCGTAACTCTTCTCATCATTACTCTCATTACAACTACTGGTGCAAGTAAGGTTAACATTGCCTTTAATTTCAATGCTTCCGTAGCCAGAGATTGCTTCTTCTCTCTTTCCTTCTCTTCCCTTGGCATTAATGCTTACATTTCCTTCATAACTTGTAGTCGAAGTACTTCTATAAATCTGTCCCCCTTTGATATTCACTTCACCTGCTCCATTGATTGTCAGGTTCCCATCTGAGACAATACCAGCACTCATTTTTATATTACTGTTATCTGCAACACCAATGCTATTTGTTCCCTTTGATGTAATGACAACTTTCTTATCTTTTGGAACAGTAATAACTCCTTTCATGTCAGCTTCTTCTATACCTGTAATATTTGTATTGTTAAGAGAAATCCCTATACGATCTCCTTCTACTATAATATTTCTTCCTGAATATGTGCCAGCTTCAAATTCATAAACCTTATCTGCTGTTTTTAAAACAATACTTTTATCCGTTACCGAGTAATCCCCCTTATCTCCATTGGTAAGTGATTCTGGTATTGTAACAGTTTCTGCTGCCATAACCTTCGTCATTCCAAATCCTGTCATTCCCTGCGTGGTAAACGCCATAACAAGTGACAGAATCCCTGCTATTACTTTTGTACATTTCCTCATAAAAACAACCTCCCCGTGACTTTTAATAGTTGTCTCCATTATATAGCATGTGTATTTAAAAATCCACTCCCCAAATGGGTAGTTTAAGCTGTGTCTACCTCTTGCCTTTCCTTAACCCTGTAGACATCTCTCCAGTGTTTCATAAAGGTGTTTTACATCAATTGGTTTTGCAATATGTGCATTCATCCCAGCTTTTAGACATTTTTGAATATCTTCATCAAACGCATTTGCTGTCATTGCAATAATAGGAATTGTCAGACTATCACTTCGCCCTAAATTACGAATCCTGTCTGTTGCCTCATATCCATCCATATTTGGCATCCTAAGATCCATTAATATAGCATCATAATATCCTTCTTTTGATGCCAGATACATCTCGACTCCAACGGCTCCATCCTCTGCAACATCAACGATTATTTTCTTCTTCTCCAATAACTTCACTGATATCGCTTGATTCAAAGGATGATCTTCACATAACAAGATTCTCTTTCCCTCAAGATTCTTCTCATCAAAATCAATCATCTTATGTTGTTTTATTTCTCCAAAGTATCTTTTTAAAGGTATTTTCAGGATGAATTTAGTTCCTTTTCCTTCCTTGCTCTCAACTTTAATGTCTCCGTTCATCAAATCCACAAGCTGCTTTACAATAGACAATCCAAGTCCTGTTCCTTCATGATTTTGTATTCGCTTTTGTTCTTCTCTTGTAAATGGCTCATATAAATGCTCCATAAATTCTTCGCTCATTCCAATTCCAGTATCCTCAATCACATACTGACTTACAATAGAATCCTTATTCATTTCCAAACATTCTATGGAAACTGTAACCGTTCCTCCTTTTGGTGTAAATTTTACTGCATTTGAAATTAAATTCATAAAAATCTGTTCCATTCTTGCCCTGTCTATATATAAATATGTTGATGTCATATTTTCAGGATAAGTCTTTTTCATTATAAAATGAATTCCCTTTTGAGACGCAAGAATCTTTCCATTTGTCATAACATTTTCAGTGATTTCCTCTAAATCTGTAGGAGCTGGAGATAGAATTAACTGCTTTAATTCTATTTTGTTCATATCTAATGTATCATTGATTAAATCCAGCAAATATTCCCCTGAAAGCTGAATCTGAGAAATTGCATTCCTCACTTCATCTGACATATCCTCTTCTTGCAAAAGCTCCGTTAATCCAAGAATTCCATTCATAGGTGTTCTCATATCGTGACTCATTCTTGCAAGAAAATCACTTTTGGCTGATAATGCTTCCGCTAATTTAATGTTCTGTTTCTTTCTGCGATTTCCATAGAACAGTAAAAATGTAACTGCAAAAACAAGTGCCAACAAGCCCATCGCCGCAAGTACAACTTGAATAGGATTTTGATAGATCATAGTCTCCATATAATTAGACCTTGGTCTTTCCTCCTGGCCTTTGATATAAATCTGTGATGTTTCAGTCTCTGAAATTTGCTGCAGCCCTTTTGATAAAACAGCTGCTAAAATCTCATTTTTATTCTCTGTAGCAAAACAATATAAATGGCTATATTCGTCAGATAAACTTGTACTTAAATCACTATATTGATATTTCCCCAAATAATATTCCGCTATATAATTATTGAGAATTGTCATATCCGCTTTTTCATTCTCAACAGCTCTTAGACACTCTTCATAGGTATCAAAATATACCATAGATGCCTTTGGATATTTTCTAACAATATAGTCTTTTGTATATCGAAACTTTTTAATCGCTGCAATTTTACATGTCTTAACATCAAATATCTTTTCTTTCTTTTTTACAATGTAATAATTGATATTATTAATAGGTGCAGAAATGCTATAATTATATTTATCTGCATAATTTTGATCAAAGAAAAATCCTGAGTATACATCTGTGACTGCTTTTCCCTCTTGACAGTCTTTCAAAGATACTGCTTTAAATTTTACCCCAAGTTTACTGCATACTTTCTTCGCTAATTCCACATAGATTCCATAATATTTTCCATTTTCATAACGAGAAAGATATCCTTCATTTGGTTGAAATGCAAACGTCAGAGTATCTATGGTTGATAGGTATTTTCTCTCTTCTGCAGTATAAGGATTGTTCACTCTTTCTGGAAACCACTTAGAATATAATTCATTCAAAAATGTAGGTTCGTTCACTGCAATATCCGTCATTGCATTTTCAAGAATGTCCAGCCTGCTGTCCCCTTTTACCATGCTAAAGTAATTATATTGATTTTGAAATCTAGAAAGAAGTTTCATCTTTCCATTCATATCCATAACATTTGAAATGAGTGCATCAACCTTTTTCTCTTTTAACAACTGATAACTTTCGTTATATCCATCTGTAAACACAATCTGCTTTTTGTTTACTCCAATTTGATTCAGATACTCCTGCACTAAATTTAACTTATAAAAATTTGTAGATACTGCAATTTTAATCTTTTTGAATTTTGTATAATCTTTATAATATAAATCGTCTCTGGAATCCAAACACATAATTGCATTGTAAGTAGCTAAAATACTTGTAGCATTATAATCTAACTCCTTCGATGGTGTAGATGGAACTGTTCCTGGCATCCGAAGATCAGCCTTCCCATTCAAAAGCATCCCTTTAGTTATCTCCCAGCTGTCGGCTTTTACATATTCAAAGTTTATCCCCGTATATTGTGATATCTTGTCCAGCAATTCAACACCATATCCAGTCTCCTTACCCTTACTGTTATACTCAAAAAATCCATGGAGTGGATAGTATGCAACGCGAATGGTAGTTTTCTTTTCATCTGCATGTGTTGTTAGATTTGTAAATAGAAACATGCTGAATAGAAAAATAAATATTCCCACAATGATTTTCTTTCCATACTTCATCATATATTTACCTCTATTACTTTCCCTGTCCTTGTATTACATCATTTATTTATATCATACCCTATCACTTAACATTATGTAAATGTCCTTTTCAATGTTTTGGAACAATAGTTTCTTGTTGTGCAATATTTAACACGTTATGTCAATAGACATATAAATATAATCAAAAAAAGAACCCTTTCGAATTCTCTTTTCTGGAATCAATCCCAATGCCCTTTCTATCGCTTCTATCTCGTCTGGAAATAGTTTGTCTTCTGGAACAAATTTTAGCAACAATCTAAATAAGATATCAACCTCACTATCATCAACTAAATCTATCAATTTTTTCATCTCTTCTTTGCTCGTACTATGATTTGATTGCTTAATGTAATTGTTCCCGTTTCAAATAAACATCTCTAATTCTCAAAATATCTTTCATATATTTTTTATAATACTCACTTATAATAGGAACTCCTTTATATTCAGTTGGTATCTCATCAATTATTTTATAAAATCTATCTAAATTAGTTTTTTCCATAATACGTTGCACTGCTAATATACAATCCGGATTTTGATTCTCCTTTATATAATAAAATGCTGAGTTTTTCAACGGCTCATTGCTTGCCTTATTGGAAAATGCATTTCCACTATCATAGACTGGTGCCAATTCATATTTCTCAGATAATCTTTTTATCACACCCCAGTCCTCATTATTTCGATTGTTATTTCCTATCAAGGCATCTACAACAAACATATCCCAAAATCTTTCTTTCACATTTGGTATCATTTTTAAAATTATGTTCTTTTCAATAACGGATAACACAACATTTAAATCAGTTCCATCATCAATACCAGATGAACCTTCCTTAGCAATTAAATCTGTCAATTCTTCATTATACATATTTTTCAATTGTTTAAATTCTATTAGCTGATCCCCTCGCTCTAAAAAATCTTTACATGCTACAACTATTTTCCCTTTAAAATATCCCAAGGATGTTTCATGTACTGGAATATTTAGCTGTTTATATATTTGAGAACCTACATATTCAGATAAAGTCGGAGACGTTTTGTATGAAAAATCTACATTTCTAAATTCAATTGTTGATTTAGGGAATTTCAAAATCCAATTTTCATCTTGATATATAACACCTAATTTTTTACCTGCATATGTTCTGTCATTTTCTTCACAATGACTAAAATCAATTATTTTCATTTTTCTTCTCCTAAAATTAATCTAAGTTGTATTTTTAGGTACATACAACCGTATTCCATGTGTAATTCCATCAATTTGATTTTGTATTAACTGTTCCAAAGTTTTCACTCTATGACAAGGCAATTGAAAATCACTTTTAATTTCCATGGTTTCAGTCATTAAAATCACCTCCGAACATTTACACTTCATATTATGTACTAATGAAGTGTAAATGTACACAGTAGATAATTCTTTGATATCATTTACTCCTAGTTTTATTTGCGTTCTTCATACTTTCGGTAGAGATTTAAAATGTCTTGCAGCTTTCCCCATCTGTACTGTAATTCAGAAAAAATGGGGACTTACTTCGTGTTTCCATTTTTGTAGACGTTTCTTTCAACAAATGATATAATTCCATTAAAAGGTAGTGAATGAAATAACTGTAGGCGATAGAACAAGAGAAACTGGTGGATTATTATATTTGACTGGAAAGCCAAATGGAAAAGAAGAAACAACATATTACAATAGCACTAATCAACGTGCTATTTGCCAAGATTGTGGTTATCTTGGATTTCTAATAAATTTTTATGAGGAGGGTTTCTATGAAAAAGAAACAAATAAGATTTGTAACGCTTGCCATCATACTATTATTACTTCCAACAAGTAATGTATTGGCTAAAGCAAAACCAAAACTAAGCAAAACATCAATTACGATTACAAAAGGAAAGACCTATACTTTAAAAGTTAAGAATAACAAGAAAAAAGTAAAATGGTCTTCCAAAAATAGAAAAATTGCTACTGTTTCTAGCAAAGGAAAAGTCAAAGCTATTAAGTCTGGAACTACTTATGTTTACGCAAAGATTAAGGGTAGTAAAACTTTGAAGTGCAAGGTAAAAGTTAAAAATCCGATTACTAAACCAACTTCATCATCAAATACAAATAATAATTTTTCTATTTCAAAAATATATTCAAAACTTAGTATGCAACAAAGTCAAAAACTATATGCAATATTTGAATCAGGCAAATCAAATGAAACTGTCAAATGGGAAAGTACAAACAAAGAAGTTGCAACAATTGACCAGTCCGGACTCGTAAAAGCAAAAAGTATTGGAACAACAATTATAATTGCAACATATAATAATATTTAAAGAATATGTCAAGTTGATGTATATTTTGACAAAGAAAAAGACACTGATTATGTAAAATCGAAAATTATTGTAAATATGAAAAGCAACGAAAAAACATTTACTGTAAACGCAACAAACAATAGTGGATGTCGTGTACGAATAGTTCCTGCACCAGTATTTGAATCATACGACCCAAACATTAGTATTGGTACACATTATTCCGGGTTTTATGTTAATCCAAACAACAGTTTTTCATTTGATGGAGAAATTCCAGAAGGATGTTACCTAAAGAGTTTTACATATAATATATATATATATATTGATTAACATAACGTCATCCGATAAACCCATTCACCTTTTGAAGCATCTTTATAATTTCTACCGAGGTCGGTATGGTATCAATTATCTTTACGATTTCATGATTTTTTCCTGCAAGTCCTTTACATCTATTAATTCTAATAAGTTTGGATTATTTGTTTTCTTAATACCTTCACATGTAAAGAATCTTACTTTTCTTTGATTCTTTACATGTATACAATGTTCTTTGTTCGCTTTTATTTAAATACCCTTCTCAAAACAGAAAGAATATCATCATTTTTTAATCCATAAAACTTCATTCATTTGCTCCCAAAGAATCTTTCTGTCTTTCGAAACACACACCACTCTTGATTTACCTTTCATCCGAATCACATCAATATTTAAATATTCAATCTCATCAAAACATCGACTCATAGACATTTTTGATACTTCAAGTCTTCTAGATGCCTCTGTGACTGTAACCTCTTGCCATTTATCATAAATTGCTGTAAGCAATAATTTTTGCGTAAGATATGAGATTAAATGCACAGGAGCAATTTTTCTTTCATCGCTACTCACCAATAACCCCCAAATGAAAGGTACATTTGCTTATCCTGAACAATAAATGGAATTCCTTCATCTAATAATTTCTCTTTTACATAAAAAGTAGCAGCTTCTAAAAACAAGGCGCAATTTAGCTGCACTATCTTTTCAACTTTAATTCTATCCCTGCGCATTGTTACAAGCCCTAGTTTTTGTTTTGGCTTCATCGCAATCCATGGCACCCCATTTATCCCCACTCGATATATAGTATATCTTCCTTGATATGATAGCGGAAGTTCTTTATAAAGTACCTTTTCTTCTTCAATACTTACTTTTTGTCGTAAAATTTTTTCTAAATATTTTTTCATATACGTGTCCATTTTATAAATGTAACTTATTTTATGTTACATTTATAAAATGGCACTTTCTGTTATATTCTGCAAGCTTTTTCTAAAATAAAAAAAGAGATGATACCACATTAGCAGTATCACCTCTAGATGATTTCTTACATATCTAAAATATTGGGACGTAATCGCCTGAGTAATTCCAAAAATTACCACTACGAAAACCACCTATTTATGCCATTTAAAGTGTTTCTTTATTTATCCAAACTTTTCATCGTTGGGAACAGTAATACGTCTCTAATTGCAGATGAATCTGTAAGTAACATTACCATTCTATCAATTCCGAATCCAATTCCACCAGTTGGAGGCATACCTACAGATAAAGCATTCAAGAAGTCTTCGTCTGTTGTATTCGCTTCATCATCCCCTTGTGCTAACAATTCTTCCTGTGCCTTAAAACGCTCTCTTTGGTCAATTGGATCATTTAACTCAGAGTAAGCATTGGCCATCTCCCATCCATTCATAAAGAACTCAAAACGTTCTACATATTCAGGATTCTCAGGTTTTTTCTTTGTTAATGGAGAGATATCTG
>JAQVEG010000014.1 GCA_028697725.1 Anaerostipes sp. | reverse complement strand
GTCAACGATAAGTAAGTGGTATATCGTGTTCCACTTGTTGTTGTATAAACTGCTTCATATGGAACTAACACTTCACCATTAACTCCAACTTTTATCTCTCCAACCTTACATATCCCTGGTGATACACATTCCCACGCATATTGAGCCTGTGCATAATTACCATTTACATATGTATCAAAAAAATTATTCCAATTATTGATATTCCACAAAGTAGTTGATGCTGTTGCATTCTTAATTGTCTTTGCTTTTGCATTCTTTAGAACTTTCTTTGAAACAGTTCCTGATGCACTCTCTACATTCTCACTTTTGCTAACGTTACTTATTCCTATTACTTCTGGAACATTAGCCCTAACTGAATTCTCAGCCGCTCCTACCATCGCAGTTCCCATCATCATGCTTGCCGACAATGCAGCACACACAATACTTGCTAAAATTCTTTTCCTCATTGTTTTCTCCTTTACTATCCTACCCTTATCGATTATCCACTTTCTCTGGATACAAATCATGATTTGCCAATCGATCAAAGGCTATCTTTTCCCACGCCGTTTCTGGCTTCCCATAGTTACAATATGGATCAATAGATATCCCACCTCGCGGTGTAAACTTTCCCCATACCTCAATATACTTTGGATCCATTAATTTTATTAAATCTTTCATAATAATATTCATACAGTCTTCATGGAAATCTCCATGGTTACGAAAACTAAATAGATATAATTTTAAAGATTTACTCTCTACCATACGTTCTCCTGGAACATAGGAAATATAAATGGTTGCAAAATCTGGTTGTCCTGTCATTGGACAAAGACTTGTAAACTCAGGCACATTAAACTTTACAAAATAGTCATTCTCTGGATGTTTATTGGGAAATGTTTCTAAAACCTCTGGTGCATAATCATCTGCGTACTTTGTCTTTTGATTTCCTAATAATGTGACTCCATCTAATTCTGTTTTGTTACGTCCACTCATTGTGATTCCTCCTAATTATTTACCTTATGATTTTTTCCATAAGTATGGAAATATTATATCATGGGTTCCCTTGAATTGCCACCATTACCAAAACAATGTTAAATTATCCCATATTCTTTCATTGACTTTTCTTGTGTTATTTTGTAGAATAACTCTATTACTATTATCTTTCTGAAGCCAAGGTTTTCCTGAAGCCAAGATTGATCTATATATTTTGATATCACATGAGGATTTTCCTCATTTCTTTGTATTAGATCTTTTTGCATCCTTGGTAGGATGCATTTTTTTATTTAAGGAGATTTTTATGGAAACTAAGATTGCATTAATTGGAATTATTATTGAGGAAGAACAGGGGATTGACCCTACAAACCAGTTATTACATGAATACCGAGAATATATTGTAGGACGTATGGGAATTCCATATAAACAGAGGGATATCAGCATTATTTCTATTGTACTAGATGCCCCACAGACTACAATTAGTACCATTTCCGGAAAACTTGGCATGATTCCAGGAACCAGTGTTAAATCAGTTGTAGCAAAAACAAAATAACAAAAGGAGATTTCATTATGTATAAACCAGAATCAAGTATTGCAACGGAATTTATAGACGACCAAGAGATTAACGATACTCTTTCCTATGCCGATGCCAACAAGAACAATCGAGAGCTTATTTTATCAATTATTGAAAAAGCAAAAAAAATTAAGGGACTCACTCACAGAGAAGCTTCTGTTCTTCTTGCCTGTCAAGAAGAAGATTTAATGCAGCAAGTATATGACCTTGCCATTAAAATCAAAGAAGAATTCTATGGGAATCGAATCGTTATGTTTGCACCTCTTTATCTTGCAAACTATTGTGTTAATGGCTGTGTTTACTGCCCTTACCACCACAAGAACAAGCATATGCCTCGTAAGAAATTAACTCAGGAAGAGATTGTAGAAGAGATTACAGCACTTCAAGATATGGGACACAAACGTCTTGCTTTGGAAACTGGAGAGGATCCAGTCAACATCCCAATTGACTATGTTTTAGAAAGTATCAAAACCATTTATGGTGTAAAACATAAAAATGGGGCAATCCGTCGTGTCAATGTAAATATTGCTGCTACTACCGTTGAAAATTATAAAAAATTAAAAGATGTTGGAATTGGAACGTATATCTTGTTCCAAGAGACATATCATAAGAAAAATTATGAAGCACTTCATCCTACTGGACCAAAAAGTGATTATGCATATCATACAGAAGCTATGGATCGTGCCATGGAAGCAGGCATTGATGATGTGGGATGTGGTGTGTTATTCGGACTAAACAACTACCGTTATGATTTTGCTGGTATTTTAATGCACGCAGAACATTTGGAAGCCAAATTTGGAGTTGGTCCTCATACTATGAGTGTTCCACGTATTCGACAGGCAGAAGATATTGATCCAGATACCTTTGAAAATGGAATTAATGACGATATCTTTGAGAAGATTGTTGCCATTATGCGTGTTGCCGTTCCTTATACTGGTATTATTGTTTCCACACGAGAAACAAAAGAATCAAGAGAACGTGTCCTTCGTGTTGGTGTTTCTCAAGTAAGTGCTGCTTCTTCTACTAGTGTTGGAGGATATGCTCATCCAGAAAAGCCAGAAGACAACACAAAACAATTTGACCGAGAAGACACCCGTTCTTTAGATGAAGTTGTAAACTGGCTTCTTGACCTTGGACACATTCCAAGTTTCTGTACTGCATGTTATCGTGAAGGACGTACTGGTGACCGATTTATGTCCCTTGTAAAATCAGGACAAATTGCAAACTGCTGTGGTCCTAATGCTATGATGACATTAAAAGAGTATTTGGAGGATTATGCCTCTGAAGATACGAAGAAAAAAGGAGAAGCTGTTATCAAAAAATCCCTTGAAACAATTACAAATCCAGTGGTAAAAGAAAAGGCAAAGGAATATATTGAAAATATCCATTTAGGAAAACGTGATTTTAGATTTTAAAGGAGCAATCTTATGTTTAGACATTTACAATCTTATGTACCAAAACAAATATCTGAATTTAACTTAAAACAATATGCAGTTTTGATTCCATTAATCAAAGAAGAGGGCGCTTACCACGTCCTCTTTCAAATTCGTGCAAAATCCCTATCAAGCCAGCCAGGGGAAGTATGTTTTCCTGGTGGCAAGGTAGAAAAGAATGAAACCAGCAGAGATGCTGCTCTTCGAGAAACTTGTGAAGAATTGCTTATTTCTAAAAAACAAATACAATATTTAGGACCACTTGATTATCTTGTCACACCCTATGGCACTAGAATTGATCCATTTTTAGGGGAACTAACCAACTATGAAAACACTTACAGTAAAGATGAGGTAGAATCTATATTTACAGTTCCTCTCTCATTTTTCAAAGAACACAAACCACTCACTTTTGAAAATCAGCTTCAAACCAAGATCAAAAAAGACTTCCCTGTAAATCTTGTCCCAGGAGGTTCTGATTATCCTTGGGCAAAAGGGAAGTCTTTGGTTCATTTTTATGAATATGATGACCACATTATCTGGGGTCTCACCGCTAAATTACTGTTGCAAAATATTCAAAATATTTGGAATTAACTGTTTCTTTCTGGACATAACTCCAGGAAGGACAGCAAGTCCATCTTTGCTTTCTACTTCAAAAGCCTGATTAATAATTGTCTGGCTATTGTCTCCTGTCATTAACAAATATGTTGTCTCTTGTATAATATTTGTCAACATAAAGAATACCATGTTAAGTCCTTGTTCACTGCGTACAGACTGCATGTAAGGAACAATCTTTTCTTTGATTTCATCTAATTCATCTTGGTCTAAGGATGTAATTTGACCTACTCCAAAATTCACACCTTCTGAACTAAACTTCTTATAATCAAGATAGAAGATTTCATCTTCCTTTTTTCCTTTTAAATCACTGCCGGCTCGGAACATCTGCTTTGCATAATCTTCAATTTCAATTTCTGCAATCTGGGCTAATTTTCTTGCAATCTGTTCATCTACTGGAGTACAGGTTGGTGAACGGAACATTAATGTATCCGATAAAATAGCAGAACAAAGCAATCCTGCAATTGGTTTTTCTATTTCAACCCCTGCCTCTTCATACATCTGAGTTATAATGGTTGCTGTACAGCCCACTGGTTGATTTCTGAAGAATACTGGTGACATAGTTTCAATAGAACCTAATCTATGATGATCAATAATTTCTTGAATCTCACATTCATCTAGTCCTTCCACTGCCTGAGACATTTCATTATGATCTACAAGAATCATATTTCTTCGCTGAATCTCTAACAAACGACGACGAGAAGCCATTCCTAAAAATTCATGTTTATTGTTGACCACAGGGAAATAACGGAATCGTTTATTTGTCATTGCTTCTTTTACATCATCAATATATTCATTTACATTGAACTGTGCTAATCCTTCTGTTGTCATAACATGGGATACTGGAATTGACTGACAGATTAGACGACTGGCAATAAACGTATCATAAGGTGTTACAATCACGTTACACTTTGCTTCTTGTGCCATTTTTTGAATATCCTCATCAACTTCACTTTTCATGCAGACAACGATACATTGGGCCCCAATCTCAATGGCAGTTTTTTGTGCAATATCACGATTTGCCAAAATAACGATATCGTCTTTTCCTACAAAGGTTTCCATCTTTTGAATACTAGCTGCGGAAACGGTTATTTTCCCAGAAGAAACTACTTCTGAATCATCTCCCACAATTAGTTCTCCCTCTAATACCTCTACAATATTCTTGTATGGTGTCTTAGCCTTTGCAAGAATCTCATTATCAAATACATCCATATCTGAATATGCAATATCACTAATGGTAATTAGACCCTCTAGCTTCTTTCCATTTAGAATTGGTAACGATACAATTCCTTGGTTCTTCATGGTATCTCCTGCTGCCTTTAAAGAAGTATCGCTTGTAATACCATCTACCTTATGTAAACTCAAATCACTTAATCTAGGTCTTACATCACTTAAATACTCTGGAGCATTGATTCCGAAATGATCCAATACAAACTGTGTCTCTCCATTTACATTTCCAGCTCGTTTTGCACAAAATCTTCCATCCGCCACTTTATTTTTTAAGTTAGAATATGCAACGGCTGAACAAATAGAATCCGTATCTGGATTTCTATGTCCTACTACAAATGTTTCTCTCATCCTTCTTCTCCTTCTTTTTTAATTGGTAAAGTTATAATAAATTGTGTAAACTCAGCATTACTCTCGGCCCTAATTGTCCCTTTATGAAGTTCAATAATCTCTTTGGAAACAGCAAGACCTAGTCCTGCTCCACCTGTTTCTGTAGATCTAGCCTCATCTAAACGATAAAACTTCTCAAATATTTTATTTATTTTATAATCTGGAATCTCTTTTCCCTGATTCTTAATTCGGATTTCTACCATGTTACCTGCTTTTTTTGCTGTAACATAAATAGTTGTATTGGGATAACAATAAGATACAGCATTCCGAAGAAGATTCTCAAAAACCCTTGCTAGTCGATCCGTGTCTCCTGAAATAAAAACTTCATCATCTACATCCACCTTGTAGTCCAAGCCTTTAGTCTGAAACACTGGTGTAAAGGAATCTATCACCTGTTCTAATAATACATATAAATAAAAATCCTTTTCATCTAATTTAATGTCCTGCAAATTGTATCTTGTTATCTCAAAAAATTCATTGATTAACTTCCCCAGACGCTTTGCCTTTTCAACGGAAATTCCAATATACTTTGCTCTTTGTTCCTCTGGCATATCCGGAGCTTCATCAAGAAGAGATAAATATGCAATCACCGAAGTCAATGGTGTCTTTAGATCGTGAGCCAAATAAACAATTAAATCATTCTTTCTTTGTTCACTTTCCGCCGTCTGACGCCTTTGTTCCATCAACGTTCCTTTGATCTCATTCATCTTATCTTCTAACGGATTCAATTCTGGAGACAGTTTTATTGTGTCCATGGACTCATCTAAAACCAACTGCACCCCTGATTCGATTTGTCGTAAATAAGTTGTGAATCTAGACATTCCAAGATAAAAACTAAACAACAGCATAACAAAAGAACCACTCATAACTATAATTGTTTTGTTATATGTAAAGATTTTTCGATAAATCAAAATTGCGTCATCATTATTAAATCCAAAATGTTCAAAAAAATCAACCATTCCTCTTGCAAAAGTATCATGAAGCATACTATCAAGAAAAATAAATACAAAAGCATAAGTAAACGCACCAATGAGAAGACCAATTCCCAAAGTTTGAATCATAATCTTAATCTTAAGTTTTCTATATTTACTCCTCAACTTTATATCCAACTCCCCATACAGTCTTAATCACTTCTTTTGGTCCCATTGCTGTCTGAAGTTTTTCTCTTAAATGCCGAATATGAACCATAACGGTGTTGTTATTGTTCTTAAAATACTTTTCCTGCCATACTTCCTCGAATAAATTTTCCGAGCTAATGACTTTTCCTTTATTCTGAATTAAAATCCATAAAATCGAAAATTCCAACGGTGTCAATGCAATCTCCTGATCTCCAAACACACACTGATGAGAATTCTTATCCAGCATTAACCCTGCAAATTCAAGAACATCCTCTGTATCCTTTTGTTTTCCGTCATTGTATCTTGTAAATCTTCGGAGCTGTGCCTTTACCCTTGCCATAAGTTCAAGTGGTTCAAATGGTTTTTCAATATAATCATCAGCACCTAAGGTAAGTCCATTGATCTTATCCATAGAGTCTGTCTTTGCTGTCAGCATAATCACCGGAAAATTATGCTCTTTTCTAATCTCTTTTAGCACTGAAAATCCATCAATATCTGGCAACATTACATCCAAAATTGCAAGTTCTAATTCTTCTTCCTTGACACATTGAATCGCATCTTGTCCATTGTAAAACTTAAATACATTATAATTCTCATTTTTTAAATATAACTCAATAAAATCTGCGATTTCTTTTTCATCATCTACTACCAACACATTCTCTTGTTTCATAAGTCCTCCTATTTAAGATTTTCCGCCATCAATAATATGAAAAGGTTCTTGTCTCTCTTCTGCTAATTCCTGTCTGGAATACCCCTTTGCCCCATATAAAGGCGTGGAATAAAACAGACGCTTTAATATTCTGCACAGCTCTTCTTCTTTTTCTTGGTTTTTTTCTACAATAGAAGAACTTTTCATTACAACATCTAAATAACTTGAATTGTTTTGAATCATAACAATGATTGACTTTACCAAAATCATGCATTCATACTTATCATCTTTCACTTCGTCCAATGCAAACTGAAAAAGTTCTTGTATTCCATCCCACACACTGACTCCATTGCCTCTTGCCATGGCAAGATACTCTTCCCGGTCAAAAATATGAAACCCAATATCAGAATTCTCATTCCAATCTTGAAATACTTGATTTCGATCTACAACCTCTTTGCTTGATAAATATAACTTCTTAGTTCCTTCATTTTGAAGAAGTGCAGTATTGCCCCAGAATACAATTCTAACTTTAATGAATTCAATAAACTCCTCATACTCTGGTTCTTGATCCATAATCATACAAAACACTTCATAAAAATAAGTAAGATCAATAATTCCGTAATAAAATAACATCCCAAATATCACTTGTTCCCACTGAGAATATTGTTCCATAATCCATGAAATCCTATGGCTCTTTAAATAGAAGAAAAGCATATCTTTTACTTCCATATTAACTGAAATAGTCTTTGTATCTATCAATCTTGCAAATCCAAGAAACGTCAACTGATACAGTTGTACCCGATAAGGGTCTAGGAGCAAAGGAGGTTCCTTCATATCCCACAGTTCAAATAAAAACTCCACTGTCTCTCTTGGTATCATCTTCACGACCAACATAGGATTATCACTAATTGCATGATAAATCTCTTCTGACATCTCTTCCTTCGTTATGTCAATCCCACATTTCAAAGAAAGGCGTTCACAAACTACGATTAATTGATTCCAGTCATTTTGCTGTAGTTCTTCTATATAGGTATATTCTGAAGGAATAATCTCTATCATAACATTGCCTCCCTTTCTTTTCCAATTCTATTCTAACACATTTTACGGATTTGTTCGATATTTTTCATTGCTAAATTGTACCCCATATCGTAAGTTTCTTTTAATACATCAATATCTTTCTCGAAACTATCAATATTATGGTCCGGTCTTAAAATAATTGCTTTTCCTTCTTTTTCAAGTTTTTCGCAGTATCTTACCGTTTTATTGTACTTAATATGTCTGTGTAACAGTAGTTTTGGAAGCTTCGGATACTTTCTTCCCAATAACTTTGCCGTAATCTTGTGGCTTCTAGACAATGTCTTTCTATATTCTTTTGGTCTTGTTAATACAATCAAATGCTTATCATTCCCATCCTTGATTGCCTTTTGGATAGGAATAGGATCTCCAATTCCTCCGTCATAATACACCTGTCCATCCATATGGATTCCCGGAAAGACAAATGGAATCGCACAGGTTGCACGAAGCATGGTACACATGGAATCTAATTCTTTTCCATCTTTATATTCAACTTCGCCTGTCACGGCATTGGTGACGCCAACTAAAATCTTCCCCTGGTATTGGCGAAATGTATCCCAGTCAAATGGATACAGCTTATTGGGAATTATATTATATACAAAGTCTAATCCAAAAATACTTTTATCTTTTTTTAGATTCTCTTTTCCTAAATATCTCTTATCATTCCTGTGATTCATTAAAATTCTAAGGTTTCTCTCTCTTTGTTTTGACACATACGAAAATCCATCACAAATTCCTGCTGACACTCCAATCACATAGGGAAACATTATATCTTCATCTAACAAGGCATCCATTACTCCTGCACTGAATATAGGACGAAATGTGCCTCCTTCTAGTATCAAACTTGTCATTTCTTTCCTCCTAATTATATTGTACCATATTACATTAAATTATATCATGTAAATCACTATATATGGTATACTATATTTGTTTATAAATTATGACTTTTTTATTAAGTTTAGGAGATACTATGAAACAAAATATAAAATTAATTGCATTGGACCTGGATGGTACTACATTTACAACTGAAAAAACAATTACCTCAAAAACAAAAAGTGTTATAGAAACAGCAATCAGACAGGGAATCCATGTGCTTCCTGCAACAGGAAGACAAGTAGAAGGACTACCAGATGCTTTTCTTGAAATACCAGGAGTTCGATATGCTTTAACTTCTAACGGTGCCTCTGTTGTTGATCTTCAAACAAAAAAACCTGTGTTTAGTGATTTGATTCCATACGAGGAAGCTTCAAAAATCCTATCCTATCTTCAATCACAAGATACTTTGGTTGATATCTACCAAAATGGTACTTGCTACATTGATGCTTCTTTGTACTCAATCATGGGGCAGTATGTAGATGATTTTCATCTTCCATATTTTCATGCAACTAGAAATCCTATCGAAGATCTTCCTCAATACATACTTGATCATAAGCTTAATGTAGAGAAATACCATATGCTGTTTCAAGATATGGAGCTGCACAGCCATATCCGTAAAACTTTGGAGGCTACTTCTGGAATCGCTGTAACTACTGCTATTTCTAATAATCTTGAAGTAAATGCTGCTACTACAAATAAAGGAGTTGGAGTCCTTGCTTTAGCTGATATTCTTGGAATTGACCATAACCAGACCATGGTAATTGGGGACAGCTATAATGATGTGGATATGATGAAAGCTGCTGGATTCTCTGTTGCCATGGGGAATGCCCCTGACGATATTAAGTCCATTTGTGATGCTGTCACAAAAACAAATGACGAAGATGGTGTCGCTTATGCAATTGAAACCTTCGTTCTGTAGGATTTACTTGCTAACTTCTAGGGATGATGATACAATGTTTTAGTAACTGAAATGGGAGCTTTTAACGGCTGAGAGGAAGATTAACTCTTCGACCATCGTACCTGATGTGGATAATGCCATCGTAGGGATTTAGATGCTAGAATGATAGGTGTTTACCAACACCTTTGACTTACTTTTATGCATCATAGTAGGTCTTTTTTTATTTGAATCGAAAAGCTCTCCACTTTTTTAGGAGGTCATTATGACATATACAACACAGATGAATGCCGCAAGAGCTGGCATTGCAACCAAAGAGATGGAGATTGTAGCAGAATATGAAGGAATTGATATTAAGGAATTGATGTCTGAAGTTGCAGAAGGGACTATTGTCATTCCTGCCAACAAGAATCATACTTGTTTAAAACCCTTTGGAATTGGTAATTCTTTAAAAACCAAGATTAATGTAAATCTTGGAACATCAAGAGACTGTCTTGATCTTGATGTTGAGATGGAGAAAGTAAACAATGCCGTTTCTTTAGGTGCAGAAGCAATTATGGATTTATCATCTTTTGGTGATACTCACACATTCCGAAAGAAATTAGTCGCAGAATGTCCTGCTATACTTGGTACGGTTCCAATCTATGATGCCATTGTTTATTATAACAAAGCACTAAAGGATATTACTTCAAGAGAATGGATTGATGTATTTAGAATGCATGCTGTAGACGGTGTGGACTTTATGACGATTCATTGTGGAATCAATCGTAACACAGCAGATCGATTTAAAGCAATGTCCAGACAGATGAACATTGTTTCTCGCGGCGGTTCTCTAATTTTCGCATGGATGGAAGCAACGGGAAATGAGAATCCATTTTTTGAATATTATGATGAGATTCTTGATATTTGCAGTGAATACGACGTTACCCTTAGCTTAGGAGATGCCTGCCGTCCTGGATGTTTACGTGACGCCAGCGATATTTCCCAAATTGAAGAACTTGTAACTCTTGGAGAATTAACTGCAAGAGCATGGGAGAAGGATGTTCAAGTTATGATTGAAGGTCCAGGGCATATGCCAATGGATCAAATTCAAGCAAATATGAAGATTCAACAAACCATATGCAAAGGTGCTCCGTTTTATGTATTAGGACCATTGGTTACTGATATTGCCCCAGGATATGACCATATTACATCTGCCATTGGTGGAGCCATTGCCGCTGCAAGCGGAGCAAGCTTTTTATGCTATGTTACTCCGGCAGAACACTTGAGATTACCAAATTTAGATGATGTACGAGAAGGCATTATGGCTTCTAAGATTGCAGCTCACGCTGCTGATATTGCAAAAGGAATTCCAGGTGCTATGGACTGGGACAACCAGATGGCTGCTGCAAGACAAAAGCTTGATTGGGAAGCACAGTTTGATTTAGCTCTTGATCCAGAAAAAGCCCGCAGATATCGTGCAGAATCAAAACCAGAACGCGAAGACACTTGTACTATGTGTGGCAAGATGTGTTCTGTTCGAAACATGAACGCCGTATTAGCTGGCGAAGATGTTGATGTTATATAATTGAAGATAGATACCCTCTAAACTATATGGTTTCTATCTCATATTTAGAATCATATAATTATAATTAGGAGGATTTATTTTATGTCATCAAAAAAGAGAGGTGGCTTTTCCAGCAGATTAGGCTTTGTATTGGCAACTGCTGGGTCAGCCGTAGGATTAGGAAATATATGGAGATTCCCATACTTAGCTGCAAAGTACGGTGGAGGAACTTTCCTGCTTACTTATTTAATACTTGCAGTTACATTTGGATTCACACTTACTCTCACTGAGATTTGTATTGGACGCCGAAGTGGAACCAGCGTATTTGGAGCATTTAGACATTTTAATAAAAAGTATTCTTTTATTGGATTTCTTGCATCTCTTGTTCCATTTATTATTTATCCATACTACTGTGTTATCGGTGGATGGGTAACAAAGTACCTGGCAGTTTCTGTTCAGGGAAATATTAAATCTGCTGCCAACGACTCATTTTTTGGCTCTTTTATCAGTCAGGTAAATGAACCATTGATTTGGCTGGCAATCTTTACACTTATTGTAACTGTAGTAGTTGCCTGTGGTGTAGAAGGTGGAATCGAACGAGTTAGTACCTTCCTTATGCCTGTTCTTGTTGTATTACTTGTAGGTATATCTCTTTACTGTATTACAAGAAAAGGTGCCATTGACGGTGTGATTTATTACTTAAAACCAGATTTAAGCCAGATAAAACCTATGACATTTTTAGCAGCCCTTGGGCAGTTGTTCTACTCTATGTCATTGGCTATGGGAATTATGATTACCTTTGGATCTTATATGCCAAAGGATGCAGATTTAGAGCAGTCTGTAACTCAGGTCGAATTATTTGATACTGGAATCGCATTTTTATCAGGACTTATGATTGTTCCAGCTGTATTTATTTACTCTGGTGGAGATAAGAATATGCTTGCGTCTGGTGCGTCTCTTATGTTTGTTATGTTACCAAAGGTATTTAACAGTATGGCAATGGGACATATTATTGGAGCTGTTTTCTTTGTCTTAGTATTCTTTGCTGCATTGACTTCAGCAATTTCGTTACTAGAGACATTAGTATCCCTTGTGATTGATAAGTTCCACATTAGCAGAATCAAAGCATGTATTATTTTCTTTGTTATTGCTATGGCTATGGCTGTACCTTCTTCTTTAGGATATGGTATATGGGCATCTATCAAACCACTTGGATTTGCATTCTTAGATTTCTTTGATTTTGTTAGTAACAGTATACTAATGCCAATCGTTGCATTCTTAACTTGTATCTTTGCGGCATATATTTTAAAGCCAAAAGAGATTATTGATGAAGTTGAAAGTTCAGGTAAATTCAGACGAAAAGGACTATACATTATCGTTATCAAGTATATTGCTCCAATTTGTATTGTTGCAATTTTAGTATTTTCAGTCCTTCAGGGATTAAAGATTATTACAGTATAAAAGAAAATGGAACGAAGATTTACGTCTTCGTTCCATTTTTTATATAAATTATGAGTCAGAACTTTATACTGCGTGCAAGTTCTTCAATGAAATATCCATAATAGGTGCTGAATGTGTCAACGCTCCACAAGAAACAAAGTCTACTCCAATTTTCTTAATCTCCTGTAAACGCTCTTTTGTAACATTCCCAGAACACTCTGTCTGTGCTTTTTTCCCTACAATTTCAACTGCTTTTTTCATGGTGTCATTATCCATATTGTCCAACATAATAATATCAGCTCCAGCTTCCAGTGCTTCTCTTACCATATCAAGGTTCTCAGTTTCCACTTCTATCTTACGAACAAATGGAGCATAATCCCTTGCCATCTCAACTGCCTTAGTAACACTTCCTGCTGCTCCAATATGATTGTCCTTTAACATCACACCATCTGAAAGATTGTATCTATGATTATTGCCCCCACCAACTTTGACGGCATACTTTTCAAACACTCTCATATTAGGTGTAGTTTTTCTTGTATCTAAAAGTTTTGTATTTGAACCCTCAAGTTCATCTACTAAAGACTTTGTATAAGTAGCAATTCCACTCATTCTTTGAAGATAATTAAGTGCTACTCTTTCTCCAGAAAGCAAGACACGAATATCTCCCTTTACAGTTCCCATCTTCTGCCCCTTCTTTACAAAATCTCCATCTTGTAAATCAGTTTCAAATACCGTCTTCCCATCCAACAAGGTAAACACTCGCTCAAACACTTCAAGTCCTGCGACAATTCCATCTTCTTTGCAAATTAATTCTACCATTCCATCCTGGGCAACTGGCATCACTGCATTGGTACTAACATCCTCACTTGTAATATCTTCTTTTAGGGCATTAATAATATACTCGTCAATATTAATTGCCATATTAACACGATTTATCATAATCTTTTGAATCCTCCTTTACAAAACAGCTTAAGTTATTGGTAAGTATATCACTTTTTGCTCATTTCTCCAAGTCTCTATATTGTTTTTTCTCACATATTATTATAGAATGATACAAGAACAAAAAGTCATGTATTTCATGCTTACACAATATAGAGGAGGACAACATGAAAAAACCAACACTACTAATTTTAGCCGCTGGGATGGGAAGTCGATACGGCGGTCTAAAGCAAATGGATCCAATGGATGAACAAGGACATGCAATTATCGATTTTTCTATTTATGATGCAAAGCGTGCCGGATTCGGAAAAGTTGTATTTGTAATTAAAAAAGCAATCGAAAAAGATTTCAAAGAAACCATTGGTGCAAGAATTCCAAAAGATTTTCCTGTGGAATATGCGTTTCAAGAGGTAGACTCCCTTCCAGAAGGCTACAAGGTCCCAGAAGGACGTGAGAAGCCATGGGGTACTGCACATGCTGTTTTATGTGCCAAGCCATTTATTAATGAACCATTTGCCGTAATAAACGCAGATGACTACTATGGAGTCAACGGATATCAAATCATGTCAGATTTCTTGTCAAAAACATATGATGATTCCAAAGAACGATTTGCTATGGTTGGTTATTCTTTAGGTAATACAGTAACGGAAAACGGTCATGTTTCCAGAGGAATTTGTGAAGTGGATGAGAATCAACAATTAATCTCTATCACAGAAAGAACTCACATTGAAAAGCGTGGAGATCATGCTGAATTTACAGAAGATGATGGGAAAACATGGACATCTCTTGATTTTAAGACACCTGTTTCTATGAACTTCTTTGGTTTTCAGCCAATGATTTTAGAGGAACTAGAAAAAGGATTCCCACAATTCTTAGATGAATCCTTAAAAGAAAACCCTCTTAAATGTGAATATTTTATTCCAAGCGTTGCAAGTTCTCTCTTAGTGTCTGGGCAAGCAACAATGGATGTATTAACATCTACAGATCAATGGTATGGTGTTACTTATAAGGAAGATAAAAAAACAGTTATGGACGCTCTTGCTTCTCTAAAGGCAGAGGGAGTTTATCCGAAAGAATTCTAAAACTCATATGTACTAATATAAACAAAACCCTGATACAATAAATTTGCATCAGGGTCTTTTTATTCATTTTCTATAAATCTGCACCAAAATCAGATACAATCACTTGTCCTGTTAATGCACGACTCTCATCACTTGCCAAAAACAATGCAACATTAGCCACATCCTCTGGCTCACATGGAGGTACGGACAAATCACTATGTGCCATCATGGCTCCCATCATCTGTCCATCCATAGTTTCTCTCTTCAAAGAGGATGCCATGGTAGTCTTAATCGTTCCTGGACAAATAACGTTGCAACGAATCTCTTCCTTTGCATAACGCATTGCTGTGTGCTTTGTAAGTCCAATTACCGCAGCCTTTGTGGCAACGTAAGCCGCTCCACCACATCCATATTGTCCTGCTACCGATGCAATATTTACAATGGACGCTCCCTTTTTCATTTTCTTTAATGCCTCACTTAAGCAATAAGCGGTTCCTTTTTCATTGATATTGATAACCTTATCTAAATCATCATAATCAACTTGTGCAATAGAATTCAGATTTTGATCTAAGACTCCAGCATTATTAACTAAAATATCAATCTTACCAAACTTCTCTATGGCTTTTTCCATTAAGTTCTTTACATCTTCCACTTTAGATATATCCGTTGGCACAGGAAGCACGCTGCCTCCCTCTTCTATCACAGCATCAGCTACTTTCTGCAGCGGTTCTGCTCTTCTAGCACTAATTACAACCGATGCACCTTCTCGTGCAAAAAGCTTTGCAATGGCCTCTCCAACCCCTGCATTCCCACCAGTGATAATAGCAACTTTTCCAGATAAACGATTCATATGAATTCCTCCTTTTTCTTTCTTGTTTCCATCCGACTATGTAATAAGATTAGTATATCACATCCACAATGGGAAGTCGCCATAGAAAAAAATAGCACCAAGATCTTTGCCTTGGTGCTATCCTCTATTATCTATTTGATTTTGTATACTTTAATGTTATTCTTACGTCCAAAACGTTGAACTTTCTTATGTGATGTAAAGTAGATATCAATATGTTTTCCCTTAACTCCACCACCAACATCTTCTGCTACATATGTCTTTCCTTGAATCTTAACCTTAGTTCCAAGTTTGATTTTCTTTTTATCAACTGCAATTGTTCTGCCAGCTTTTGCTTTCTTTCCTGAAGCAGTTCTGTTTCCCCAGCCACCGCTGCATCCTTTACATCCACAATAAGCTGTTAGCTTATACTTTCCTAGGTATTGAACTTGTTTTGCTCCTGCCTTAGTTGATGTTGATCCTGTGAACATAAATCCTGCTCCTAAAACAAACATCATCATAACTAATGCTATTTTGATTCTTTTTGATTTCAATAACTTCATAATTTCCTCTTTCTATAATAGATGCCTTCTCACTACTCTATATCTTATGCATCATCTTTCTCATTTATGATTAAATTCTTAAACTTTGCAACATTTCTGTAACAACTAAGACATATAATATACACATTCTTAGAAGAAGTCAACAGATGTACCTGAAAAAGAACAATACTTTTCCATATTATTCTAAGTATTTATTACATTTTTATTACGTTATTTTCAAAATTACATTCAAAAAAAACGCCGCAGCCCTTATGACTACGACGTTCCCACATCTCTATAAATATTGCAGATTACAAAAGAGCATCAATTGCTCCATTTAAATAAATTTCTTCTAAATTTTCAATCAAACCATTATCACATGCTTCTGTAAGCTTTGGATCAATGGGAAGTTTCCCAAGAACTGGAACTTGATATTTGTCTCCAATGGCTTCGATTTTGCTTTCTCCAAAGACTCGAATCTCTTTTCCACAGTCTGGACATTTGATGTAACTCATATTCTCTACTAGACCTAAAATTGGAACATCCATCATCTTCGCCATATTCACTGCCTTCTCAACAATCATCCCCACCAAGTCCTGTGGTGTTGCAACAACTACAATTCCATCTAAAGGCATTGATTGAAATACGGTCAATGGCACCTCTCCAGTGCCTGGAGGCATATCTACAAACATTACATCAATATCTCTCCATAAAGTCTTTCCCCAAAACTGTTTTATTACATCTGTAACCACTGGCCCTCTCCAGATCACTGGCTGAGTCTCTTCTTCCAACATAAGGTTTACGGAAACTACTTCTATTCCCAAGTTGGTCATGGCTGGCATAATAATTCCATCTGCATTCCCAAGTAGTCTTTCATGAAGTCCAAAGGATTGTGGTATGGATGGTCCTGTCACATCTCCATCTAAAATACCTGTATGTAGTCCCTTTCGATTTGCTGCAACCGCTAAAAGAGAAGTGGTCATCGACTTACCAACTCCACCTTTTCCACTGACAACACCAATGACTTTCTTTACATTACTTTTTTCATATAACGGTTCTAGCATATCTTGTGGTTCTTGTCTAGAAGAACAATTCTCCCCACATGAACTACAATCGTGTGTACATTCACTCATCTTAATCCTCCATTGCCTTTAACATCTTCTTCACATTGCCTTCAATATCTCCATTAAATACTGCAGAACCTGCCACAAATGCATTTGCTCCCAAGTCCATTAATCTTCCTACACTGTCCGCAGTTACTCCACCATCAATTTGAATAATTGTATCCAATCCACGTGCATCTATCATTTCCCGTAAATCTTTAATCTTTTGGTCTGTATATGGAATATAGCTTTGTCCACCATATCCTGGATTCACAGACATTAATAATACCATATCCAGTTCATCTAACACATAATCTAAGACTGTAAGAGGTGTTCCTGGGTTCAGTACAACTCCAGCCTTGCATCCAAGCTGCTGAATCTGCTGGATAACTCGATCAAGATGTGTACACGCCTCTGCATGTACTGTAATTATGTCTGCTCCACACTTTACAAACTCTTCCACATATCTTCCAGGCTCTTCTACCATTAGATGAACGTCAAACACCTTGTCTGTAACACTTCTTAAAGACTTGATAATCGGCATTCCAAATGAAATATTAGGTACAAACATTCCATCCATAACGTCAATATGAATCCACTGTGCCCCTGCATCCGCCGCTTTTTTAACATCTTCACCTAAACAAGTAAAATCTGCTGATAAAATTGATGGTGATAAATAATATTCCATAATTCTTCTCCTTTTTAAATTTTCATTGTTAAATTTATTATAACAAAGCCCTGTTCATAAATCCATAATCAAACTGAAAAAGAAGGACACGCATTGCGTATCCTTCTTAAATCTCTATCTATTTAAGACAGTCTATCTTATTTACTAGCTAATTCAGCATATGCAGCGTATTTGTCTACCATTTGCTTTTCAGCCTTAGCGAATAATTCTTTTGCTCTTTCTGGGTTTTGACGAGCAAGAGCATTGTAACGAACCTCAGCCATGATGAATTCTTCAAATGATGTTGAAGGTGCTTTAGAATCTAATGTAAATGGATTCTTTCCTTCATCAGCTAATGCTGGATTGAAACGGAATAAATTCCAGTATCCAGATGTTACAGCTAATTTTTCTCTTGTTTGAGCAATGCTCATTCCACCCTTAATACCATGGTTAATACATGGAGCATAAGCAATGATTAATGATGGTCCTGGGTAAGCTTCTGCTTCTGCAATAGCCTTAACTGTTTGATTGTAATCAGCACCCATAGAAATTGAAGCAACGTATACATATCCGTAGCTCATTGCAATTCCTGGAAGATCTTTCTTCTTAGTTTCTTTACCAGCAGCTGCGAATTGAGCAATTGCTCCTGGATGAGTAGACTTAGAAGCTTGTCCACCTGTGTTAGAGTAAACTTCTGTATCAAATACAAAGATATTTACATCTTCTCCACTAGCTAATACATGGTCAACTCCACCGAATCCGATATCGTAAGCCCATCCGTCACCACCGAAGATCCATTGAGATTTCTTAGATAAGAAGTCTTTCTTGCTAAGGATTTCTTTTGCTTCATCACATCCACAAGCCTCTAATGCTGCGATTAACTTGTCTGTAGCTGCTGTATTTGCTTTACCATCTGTATATGTATCAACATATTCAGTTGCTGCTGCTTTTACGTCAGCGTTGTCTGTTGATGCTGCTAATGCTTCAACTTTAGCTTTTAAGTGTCCTCTATGAGTATTTTGTCCTAAGAACATACCTAAACCAAATTCAGCATTATCTTCAAATAATGAGTTAGACCAAGCTGGTCCTTTTCCTTCTTTGTTTACTGTATATGGTGTTGCTGGAGATGATCCACCCCAAATAGATGAACATCCTGTAGCATTGGCAATATACATTCTATCTCCAAATAATTGAGTAATTAACTTAGCGTAAGGTGTTTCTCCACATCCTGCACAAGCTCCTGAGAACTCAAGTAATGGTTGTTTGAACTGACTACCTTTAACAGTAGTTTCTTTAAACTTAGCAGCTACTTCTTCTTTCACTGGAAGTTCTTGTCCATAAGTATAAACTTCTTGTTGATCTCTTTGAGAATCTAATGCTTCCATTGTGATAGCATTTGCTGGACAGACATTTGCACAAGATCCACATCCTAAACAGTCAAGAACTGTTACCGTCATTGTGAATTTGTATCCGTCCATACCCTTCATATCAGCGATCTTAGTTGCTGCTGGTGCTGCTGCAGCCTCTGCGTCTGTCATAGCAACTGGTCTGATTGTTGCATGAGGACATACATAAGAACAGAAGTTACATTGGATACACTTGTCAGCATCCCAAGCTGGAACGTCAACGGCAACTCCACGTTTTTCAAATGCAGATGCTCCATGAGGCATATGTCCATCAACATAAGGAGTTAAATCACTAACTTTCAAGCTGTTACCAACTTGTCCATTTACATAGTTTTGTACGTTATTAACGTAATCTACTAATTCTTTTCTATCTCCCTTAGCTTCAACAAATAAGCTTTCATCTGCACAGTTAGCCCATTCAGCTGGTACTGGTACTTCAACGATAGCTTTTGCTCCTGCATCAATAGCATCATGGTTCATCTTAACGATAGCTTCACCCTTTTTGCTGTAAGATGCTGTAGCAGCGTCTTTCATGTATTGAATAGCGTCAGCTTCTTCAATGATTCCTGATAATTTGAAGAATGCAGATTGAAGAACTGTATTAATTCGTCCACCTAATCCGATTTCTTTACCAATCTTAATACCATCAATTGCATAGAACTTAATGTTATGCTTTGCCATGTAAGATTTTACTTGACCTGGTAAGTGATCTCCAATTTCTTCTACTGGCCAGCTGCAGTTAAGAAGGAATGTTCCACCATCTTTTAAGTCTTGAACCATGTTGTATTTTGTTACATATGGTGCACAGTGACAAGCAACAAAGTCAGCCTTGTTAATTAAGTATGTAGACTTAATTGGATCATCTCCAAAACGTAAGTGAGACATTGTAACTCCACCAGACTTCTTAGAGTCATAATCAAAGTAAGCTTGAGCATACTTATCTGTGTGGTCACCAATGATCTTGATTGAGTTCTTGTTAGCTCCAACAGTACCGTCAGCTCCAAGTCCCCAGAACTTACAAGATACAATGCTTTCAGGTGCTGTAACAGGAATCTCCCCTCTTTCTAATGAAAGGTTTGTTACATCATCTTCGATTGCTAATGTAAATTCATTCTTATCTACATTTTCAAATGCTGCAATGATATCAGCTGGAGTAGTATCTTTTGATCCTAGTCCGTAACGTCCACCGTTTACAACAGCGCTTTCAAACTTAGTTCCTCTTAAAGCGTTTACAACGTCTAAGTATAATGGTTCACGAGCTCCTGGCTCTTTTGAACGATCTAATACGTTGATTACCTTAGCTGTATCTGGAATAGCTTCTACTAACTTTTCGTTTACGAATGGTCTGTAAAGTCTTACTTTAACAACTCCGACTTTTTCACCTTTTCCTACTAAGTAATCAATTGTTTCGTCGATAGTTTCACATACAGAACCCATAGCAACGATAACTTTTTCAGCATCAGCAGCACCATAGTAGTTAAATAACTTATAGTCTGTTCCGATCTTAGCATTAACTTGGTTCATGTAATCTTCAACGATTGCTGGGAATGCATCATAATACTTGTTACATGCTTCTCTAGCTTGGAAGAAAATATCAGGATTTTGAGCTGTACCACGAAGAACTGGATGTTCTGGGTTTAAAGCTTCTGCTCTAAATCTTTCTACTGCGTCCATATCAATCATGTCTGCTAAATCATCATTATCCCACATTTCGATTTTTTGAATTTCATGAGAAGTTCTAAAACCATCAAAGAAATGAAGTACTGGAACTCTTCCCTTGATTGTAGCTAAATGAGCAACAGCTCCTAAGTCCATAGTTTCTTGAACACTTGAGCTACAAAGCATTGCAAATCCTGTTTGACGACAAGCGTAAACATCTGAATGATCTCCAAAAATGTTAAGTGCATGTGATGCTAATGCACGAGCTGAAACATCAAATACACAAGGTAGTAATTCACCAGCAATCTTATACATATTAGGAATCATAAGTAATAATCCCTGAGATGCTGTATAAGTAGTTGTTAATGCTCCTGATGATAAAGAACCGTGAACAGTACCAGCTGCTCCAGCTTCAGATTGCATCTCCACCAATTTTACTGTTTCTCCGAAAAGATTCTTCTTTCCTTGTGTTGCCCATTGGTCAGTTGATTCTGCCATTGGTGAGGATGGTGTAATTGGATAAATTGCTGCAGTTTCAGTAAACGCATATGATACGTGTGCTGCTGCTGTGTTACCATCCATGGTTTTCATTTTTCTTGCCATGTTCTCTTCCTCCTAATTAATGCTAGCACAAGTCTTACAACCTGCGCATAAGTCGTTTTCATCAAAATATTGATGAAAAAATATCCTAACAACTATAATATAGCTGCTTAAAACAAAATAGACTGTATGTTTACTTACATACAGTCTTATTTTACAACATTTACCCCCATAATTAAAGGGATTTTCCTATCTTTTTGCGTACTTTTTTTAGTACGTTATAATTATAACAATCTATTTGGATTTATCATCGATAATCTGTGTATCTTCATGTTCTTTATATGTCTTTGTAAAGATGTGACTTCCATCCTTTTTTTCCTCATTTGTATGATAAAACAGGTAATCATTCTTATCTGGAGACATGGCTGCTTTTAGTGCTGAATCATCTGAATTACAGATTGGTCCAACGGGCAGACCTTTATTCACATATGTGTTGTATGGCGATTTTACCTTTAAATCACTGTAATATACTTTGTTAGCGTCATACTTTCCCTTTGTTGTAACGTACAACACCGTAGGACACATCTGAAGCTTCATATTAATTCTCAAGCGATTTTCTATGACTCCTGCAATCATCGGACGCTCACTTTGAATTTCTGCTTCTCTTTCTATAATAGATGCCATGGTTACCAATTCAAACATGGAATGTTTCCCAGTATATTTTTTTTCTTTCAAGATTGCATTATATTTCCCTTGGAAATTATCCAGCATCTTTTGCACCACCTGCTTTGCCGTTGACCTCTTATACACATTGTAGGTGTCTGGATACAAATACCCTTCTAATATATAGTAATATCCCTGTCTCTTTGGAATGTCCTTCAAGAAATCATTGGTATAACCTTCTGTTGTACTGGCTGCTTTGTAAAAACCAGCTTTTTTACACACACCTTTCTTTTCCAGCAAATCTCCAATCATCTCTACAGAGTATCCTTCTGGAATTGTAAATGTAATTGTATTTTCCGAACCAGCTGTTGTAAAATTCTTTAAGATTTCTTTTTTGGTCATTCCACTTTTTAACGTGTGAACTCCATGTTTAATGTCATCTCCATAAGAAGTGAGCTTTGCATAGATAACAAATCCCCACTTTGATGCGATTAACTGTTTATCCTTTAGCCTCTCTGCTGTTGTTATAATACTCTGTCCTTTTGGAATAGTAAATTCTACTTTCTTTCCATTCCCTTTCACATCACCCATTGCAAATAATACTGCTCCAATACAGATAGCGCAGAGAATCAGTACCACCAAAAGAATCTTTCCTTTTTTATGTTTCTTTTTCTCTTTTAAATAAAAATCCATTTCTTCCCCCTGTATCTTTTAATTTATCATTTGTTTTCGTTCTGTCTTTCATTATACGTATATAAAAATAAAAACGCAAATATTACTTTCCCTCTCCAAATTTTAAACGCAAAAGAAACCTTTGTATACCAAAACAAGACTGTTGCATCTTACAACAGTCTTGTTCCTTCTTATATTATAAAAGCGGGTGATGGGAATCGAACCCACGTGATCAGCTTGGAAGGCTGGAGTTCTACCATTGAACTACACCCGCTTATGAGTATATTACAAATACTCAGTGCCCAGAGCCGGAATCGAACCAGCGACACGAGGATTTTCAGTCCTCTGCTCTACCGACTGAGCTATCTGGGCTTAGCTAAAAGAACGCTGTCTTTTAACGACTTCTATACTTTACCACAATCCCATATGTGAATCAAGTGTTTTTTTTCCATTCTTTTGTATAATTTTCTTGACTAAGGAAACACTATTATCAGAAAAGGAGGCATTTATGGGAAACAAAACTTTAGATTGTATTGCTCTTACTCTAACAATCATCGGCGCAGTCAACTGGGGACTCATTGGATTTTTCCAATGGAACCTTGTAGATTTTATCTGCGGACCTGGCACATGGCTTTCAAGAGTTATCTATGCAATTGTAGGATTGTGCGGTCTCTATATTTTAACTTTTTATAACCGCTGTGGAAAAATCGAGTAAGAAGTTCAAAGAGTTCCTGACTTTAGGAACTCTTTGTTCTTTGATGATAGAAAAAATTAATTTACTGTAATAATTCTCTCAGTTCTTCTCTGGTAAAAGATCCTCTTCCCATGGATTCTCCACCTAGTAAATTCTCTGAAAGTTCTCTCTTCTTTTCTTGTAATTTTAAAATATTATCCTCTATGGTTCCCTCAACAATTAGTTTATATACCATAACTATATTTTCTTGTCCAATTCGATGTGCCCGGTCTGTTGCCTGATTCTGCACTGCCAAATTCCACCATGGATCATAATGGATCACGATATCGGCTGATGTCAAATTCAATCCTGTTCCTCCTGCTTTTAAGGAAATACAAAAAACAGCCGTATCGTCATGATTAAATGCATCCACCATCTCTGCTCTCTTTTCCTTTTTCACTGCCCCTGTTAAAGTATAAAAAGAAATTCCTTCTTTTTTCATACGTTCTTCTAGCAAAGATAACATAGAAGTAAATTGGGAGAAAAGCAGAATCTTATGACCGCCATTAATTCCATTTTGAATTAACTCCATACATAAATCCATTTTTACAGAATCACCCTTGTAATTATCAAATAGTAATTCTGGATGACAGCAAATTTGACGCAATTTTGTTAATTCTGATAAAATTTGAATCCTTGAAGTTTTAAATTCTTCATCTGTCTGTCGATCTAGCATTAACTGCATTTGCTTTACATGGGCATCATACAATTGTCGTTGTTCTGTTTCCATTTGTGCAAAATAATTTTTCTCTAATTTGTCTGGGAGATCTTTCAACACATCTTTTTTTAGGCGTCGCAAAATAAATGGCTGAATCATTTTACGAAGTCTCTTTAAATCTTCCTCACTGTTATCTTGAATAATTGGCTGTTCAAATTCATCTCTAAACTTCTTGTAGGAATATAAAAATCCAGACATTAAATAATCAAAAATACTCCAAAGTTCACTTAACCGATTTTCAATTGGTGTTCCAGTGAGTGCCAGCTTAAAGGCAGCTGTTATTTTTTTAACTGATTTTGATGCCTTGGTGTTGTGATTTTTTATAAACTGAGCCTCATCAATAATCTGGTTTGCAAAATCTATCTCATCATAATACTCAATATCCCTTCGTAAAAGGTCATAAGAAGTAATTACAATATCATTCTCTTTTATACTACGAATCATTTCTTTTCTTTGTTCTACATTTCCAATTATCATTTTGGTTTTCAGTTTTGGAGCAAATTTTTGAATCTCTGTTGTCCAGTTAAATACAAGGGAGGTAGGCACTACAATCAAAGTTCTTCTCTCTTTTATTTTCTCTTGACGTTCTGATTCAAGAAATGCTATGACCTGCAACGTCTTTCCCAGCCCCATATCATCTGCAAGAATTCCTCCTAACCCATTGGATTTTAATGTTTTAATCCACAAATATCCTCTCTTTTGATATTCTCTTAAAATACTTTTCATTTCCTCTGGAATTTCAAAATCATTATCATCTACTGTTTTCATATTACGAATTAATGTCTTAAATGATTTGTCTTTTTGCACTGAGACATCCTGCCACGCTTTCAGTTCACTGTCTAAATACAAGGCTCTATATTTTGGCAGTTTTAGTATATCTGCCTTTAATTCTTTCTGAGTCAAATTCAGTCCATCTTTTAATTCAAGAAGAGCATTCATTCCCTCCCCGTCCATGTTGACAAAATCTCCATTTTTAAGTCGAAAGAACTTTTTCTTTCGATTATATTTTGATAAGATTTCAAGGAGCTGCTCTCTTGACATATCCTCTGCCGCCATTTGAAGTTCTAAGAAATCCCCTGATAAAGAAATTCCCACTGTGGGTTTTGGTGCAGAAGTAAGATGAATCTTCTTAATGGCATCAGAAATATAAACCTCAGCGGCCTGCTGCATTTCTGGAATCCCATACATTAAGAATTGATACATTTTATCATCATCATTGGAAATCAGCATCAACTGTTCTTTCTCATCAAACACATTACAAAATTCCCATATTTTATTTGATAGTTCATGCTCTTTCAACAAATCTCTACGTTCTAAATTTGTCTCTACATCAAAAATATTGTAAGAATCCTCTCCATAAACAGCCAGTGCTTTGCAAGTGACAACATCCTTCTTTGGACAATCCAAATATATTTCAAAAAATGCCGGTGCACTAATGTACTCATTTTCATCAAAATCCTTACTGGTAACTTTGTAGAATTTCTTCAAAATAGGAAGAAGTTCTTTACAAAATGCAGGAATATCTTTCTCTTCAATAAAAACTCTTTTGTCTGGAATATTTTCAATGCACAAAAGGAATTCCTGAATCGGCTCTAGTTCTTTTTTATCTGCCTTATAAATATGTCCCTGATCAAAATAAAAATACTTATCAATACACAAAATGCATTTTCTTTGATCCACAGAAACTTCAATTCCTCGAGAACTTCTCTCTATATTAAGATGATGTTTTATATCAGAAGCTGTCACCTGCCACATGGTTTCTTTGAAGCCATCTACTTCTCCACAAAAGGGTTCGTATCCAACAGCATCTATAAATTGTTCCAAATCCCGATACCCTAGAGAAACTGCCTTTAAAGAGATATAATTTCCTTTATTGTCCTTTGCCCAATTACAAACAAACTCCACTATTTTTTTGGATGATTCTGTGAACATCTCCATGGAGTGAATAAAATGCAGTTTTTGTCCGTAGGCATAATCTTCCTTTTGTTCCATACGCTGTGCAAACTTAAAAACATCTTTTAAAATGTACATATAATCCATTCCAATTTTAAATTCCAGCATCATCTCCCATCCCTTAAAATAAAAGTAGGGTTCTAATTTTACTTTCCCATAAATATCTTCTCGAAGTACCGGAAGAGTAACCTTTAACTTTTGATGGGTTAGAAGCTGTTTCAATTGTGGTGTTGTCTGTTCTTCATCTTTCTTTGTTTCTATACCATTCCAGTCATCTCCCCGAAGAGATTCTAAATATGCAAGGTTTGCTTCTTGTTTTTTCTCCATTTGATATTGTATTTGCTTTTCTTTTTGGTCTGCTTCATATGCAAATAATACTGCAATACAGTGTTTGCATAGGCCTGAATAAGTTCCATATTCCTCACATTCACAGTGAGAATCCTCCATCCATTTCATTGTAGTATCATATTGAAGGAAAATCTCATATTCTTCCTGTTCCTCGCCAAGGACTGTGGCCTCAATAAAATGAATCTCCGTAGTATCATCCACGGAGAAACCTAAGACTGCACCTTTCTGGTACAAATTTTTACCATCACTGTAGGAAGCTTGGTTTGCCAATGCTCTGATTGCTGTTTTATCTATCATGTTCCATGCCTCCCTTTCATCTTATTGCTCAAAGAACTCAAATAATTTACTTTTCAAATAATCATTTCCCGCCTGTTTTCCTTTTTCCGTCTGATTCATTGTATCATATTTTGCCTCTGATAATACAATTCGATTCCGAATATCTTCCATGCGCTGATCCATATCAGCACTCATTCTGGCACACTCCATTAATTCTTCTGCAAGCTGACCTGCCTCATCCTCTGGAATATTTTTCTTATATCTAAGTTTATGCTCTAAGCTTGCCCAAAAATCCATGGCAATCGTCCGAAGCTGTACTTCTACTTTCATCAATCTTTTTTCATCCTGCAAGAAAATCGGAACTTGAACAATCAAATGAAGGCTTCGATATCCACTTTTCTTTGGATTTTTAATATAATCCTTTTTCCTAATTAATTCAATATCATCCTGCCTAAGAAGACACTCTGCCAAATAATAAATATCCTTAGGAAAAGAACATATGACTCTAACTCCTGCAATATCTGTAATACTTTCTTCCAATGCCTCTATTGTAAGAGGAATATTTCGACTTCTTGTCTTTTTCACAATGCTTTCCATGGATTTTATTCTTGTTTTAATGCTTTCGATTGGATTCCGGTCATAATTCAAAGAAAACTGCTCATTTAAAACCTTAAATTTTGTTTCTATTTCCATATTGGCACAGCGATAATATGCCATTAACGTTGCCATAGGTTTTGTGTTGTTCTCCATGAATGCAATAAAGTCATCTGACATTAAATTATCCCGTATAAACCGCTCTTTTGCCTGATTGAAAAATTCTTCTACGCCCATAACTTCCTCCTAGTTTTCCTATATAGTCAATTATACGCCTTTTTTATCCAAATACAAATAAAAATGGCATGTGATTCCATTACAGATTCACATGCCTGTTATCTTTAATTATCTCCGAAAGATACTCCCAAAGTCTTTAATTCTTCAATCATAGAATCATCCGGGTCTACCATCTTAAGTCTTCCTGCCGTTTCCTCTAATGGAACTCTCTTCATCTCGCCATTGATTACAGCAATCATACATCCAAAATCTTTGTCTAAGATTGCCCTTGCCCCTTCCGCACCTAATCTTGTGCAAAGAACTCTATCATAAGGTGCTGGACTTCCACCTCTTTGTGTATGTCCTGGAACCGTCACTCTTACTTCTAGGCCACATGTCTGCTCAATCTCATCTGCAATCTTATATGCAATGGATGGATAAGACCAGTTCTTTTTTTTCTTCTTATATTCTTTCTTTGTAAGAAGTGCATCATTCTTAGAAACAGCACCTTCTGCCACTGCTAAAATTGTAAATCCACGCCCTTTTTTTGAACGTTTATTGATTGCTTCAATGACACAATTAATATCATAAGGAATCTCAGGAAGTAAAATAACATCGGCTCCCCCTGCACATCCTGCATATAAGGTAAGCCATCCTACTTTATGTCCCATAACTTCTACAATAAACACTCGATTGTGGGAAGCAGCTGTTGTATGAATACAATCGATTGCCTGTGTTGCCACATCAATTGCACTTTGAAATCCAAAGGTAACATCAGTTCCATAAATATCATTGTCAATTGTCTTTGGAAGGTGAATTACATTCAATCCTTCTTCACGAAGTAAATTCGCTGTCTTTTGACTTCCATTGCCTCCTAATACCACGAGAACATCCAGCTTATGTTTCCTGTAATTTGCTTTCATGGCCTCTACTTTGTCGAGTCCATTCTCGTCTGGTTCTCTCATTAATTTAAATGGCTGTCTAGAAGACCCTAAAATAGTTCCACCTCTTGTTAAGATTCCTGAAAAATCTTCTGGTGTCATCTTTTTATAATTTCCATAGATAAGACCTTTATATCCATCTATAAATCCAATAATCTCTAATTTATCAACTTTATGGGCAAGGCTTTTTACGACACCTCTCATAGCTGCATTTAAAGCCTGGCAGTCTCCACCACTCGTCAACATTCCAATTTTCAACATACTTTCTGTCCTTTCTTAGTCATTCATTCTCATATATTTTACCATAAAATACAGAGTATATTGCCAACTTTACTCAAATTTAACATTGGATTTTTATTTGCTTTTCTTATGCTTCTTCAATATCATGCATACAAGGAAACATAGTGCCATAACAATGACTCCGCCTGTAATTCCAGAAACCGAAGTTCCAGAAGCTGAAGAACTTCCTGCAAAAGAATAGTCAGGCAAAAAGCTTGTAAAACTTTGAACTTTGTCAGCCAACCCATAGATTCCACCAGAAGCTGCCAATTCGCTGCTTCCTGTTACTTTTCCAATGGACCACTCTAACCCATCTGGAAGAGAGGATGCAAACAATGACAATCCAGCCCCAATCACTACAAAGGCTCCAAGTAAAATACCTAAAGTTTTTTGGAAGGATAATCTATTTTCTTTTCCTGCTATCTTCTTTTGGTCTTCTATCCATAAAACCTCAGGTCTTGCCTCATAAATAAAGCAAAGTACTGCAGCTGTAATCAGTCCCTCTACAAGTCCAATTGCAAGATGAATCGGCAGCATGGTTCCTGCAAACACTGCAAATGGTAATTCCGTAATTCCAGAGGCAAGTGTTTCTATGGTTACTGAAAATGCTCCAAGCTGCAGTGTGATTACACATCCTAAAATAGACAGCACTGTGATCTTCTTCTTGCTGATTCCCTTTCTCACCGCATACTTCCATAAAAGTCCCGCTCCAAGAAAGCATCCGTAAAACGCCATATTCCATATATTACACCCAAGTGCCAGCAAGCCTCCATCTGCAAAAAATAGTCCTTGAACCAATAACACTCCAATCATTGTTAAAAAACCAGCATAGGGTCCTAACACTGCAGAAAGAAGCATCCCTCCACATAAGTGTCCAGAAGAACCTGTTCCTGGAATGGTAAAATTAATCATCTGTGTTGCAAATACAAATGCCCCCATAACTCCCATGGTTGGAATCTTTTTTGGGTCATCTTCTAACTTAATCTTCTTCACTGCATATCCTGCTACAATTGCAGAACATGCATACATTGTTCCTGCTACTGCTGGGGATACCAGCGCGTCTGCCATATGCATACTATCTACCTCTTTCTGTCATTATTTTTCTGTATTCATCCATCTGTGAATGGCAGCATATAAAATCTGCGGTTCAATTGGTTTAGACAAATGTTCATTCATTCCTGCTGCCTTTGATTTGTCTATGTCTTCATCAAATGCATTTGCACTCATTGCAATAATCGGGATTGTTTTCGCCGACTCTTTTCGAAGCTGTCGAATGGCCTTTGCCGCTGTCAATCCATCCATTACTGGCATCCGAATATCCATTAAAATCAAATCATAATATCCATCACCTTTTTCTGTAAATATCTCAATGGCACGAAGTCCATTTTCTGCAACCTCTACCTGTGCATTTTTCGCTTCTAACAACCTCTTTGCCACTTCAACATTGAGCATATGATCTTCTACTAAAAGAATCTTCTTTCCCGAAAAATCATAATCCCTTCCCTGCTTCGAAATTTTCTTTTCTTCGTTTCTTTGAAATACAGTTTCAAAGGCAGAGATAATAGAATCTTTAAACAATGGTTTGGCAATTAAAAGATTGACTCCTGCCTGTTTTGCAGCATCCTCAATCTCCGTCCATTCATAGGCTGTCATAACAATAATGGTTACATTAGCACCTACAATGCTGCGAATTTTTCTTGCAGTTTCGATTCCATCCATATCGGGCATCTTCCAGTCCAGTAAAATCACATCATAAAAGGTTCCTTGACTCCACTTTTGTTCTACCTCTTCCACCGCTTCATAACCGCTAGATACCCACTCTGCCTTGATTCCAATCTCTTCTACCAGTTGTTTTGTATGTTCGCAAATCAAAATATCATCATCTACAATCAAAGTTCTAAGCTTGTAAAGAGGCACTGATAATTTTAATTTTTGATACCTTCGTTCCTCCTCGCACAATCCAAGTGGAATGTTTGCAACAAACTCTGTTCCAACGCCTTCGATACTGTTTACATGCATACTTCCACCCATAAGAGTCACTAAATTCTTTGCAATAGCAAGCCCTAATCCAGTCCCTTTATAAGGTGTGGTAATCGTAGAATCTCCCTGTTCAAATGGATCAAATATCTTTTCTATATCCTTTTCATCGATTCCAACACCTGTATCATTTACTGAAAAAGACATATATGCTTTTCCATTTGAAGTTCTGTCCTGTCTGATAATTAACTGAACCTTTCCTCCTGGGTTGGTAAATTTAACAGCATTTCCTAGTAGGTTTACAAGAACCTGTTGAATCTTCATTACATCCCCAACATAATAATCAGAAATGAAATTTGCAATAACACAATCATAGTCAATTCCTTTTGATTCTGTTTGTTCATAAAATATAGAATTAATACTGTAAGTTAATTCTTCCATTGAAAACTTCTCTTCTTTTACAGATATTTTTCCACTTTCGATTCGACTCATATCCAAAATATCATTAATTAAAGAAAGTAAAAACCTTGCAGAAATTCCCACCTTTGATAGACAGTCTTTCACTTGCTTTGTCTTTTCAATATTCTGCATTGCCAGTGTATTCATTCCAATAATTGCATTCATAGGCGTACGGATTTCATGACTCATTCGTGATAGAAAATCTGTCTTTGCATTATTCGCCTCTTCCGCTTGAATCAAGGCATTCTTCAATGTTTCCTTTTGAAGTTCCTGTTCTTTAAACAAATCCGTCATATCCGCTCTTGTATATATTATTATTTCTTTTTCATCATCAAAATAGGTAAAGGCCCATTTTTTTCTTCTAAGCTCTTTTCGTTTTAGGCCAAAAGAAAATTCATAAACTCCATTGAAATCCATCTGTTTTTTTAAATTACTTAAGGAAAATGCTCGATATGCCTCTTCCTCTTCTTCTTCTAAAATATAAGTTCCAATAAACTCCTCAATGGCATCTTTGTATTTCTTATCAAAATCTATCTTCACATTATCGTTATTGTTTGAAAGACGAATTTGCTCCATTCTGTCTGTATCCGCATAGATTAATCCAAGAACTTCAAAATCTACATCCACAATCTTATTTATAATTCCAGTTAATTTCTTCTCTGTATTCACATCATATAAATAGACGAACATAATAACATTTAATGTTTCTGGATCTTGAAGCACCCTCGCATTTACATTCACCCACATTGGCCGTTGGTCTGGTACTTTTATCAGATAATCAAAAGAAATCTCTCTTGTCTCCCTCATTGCCAGTTGAATATTCTCTTTTGAAAACTTTTGTCCAATCAGCTTCTTTGATTTCAAATCATAAGCATTCTCTATCATTAATTTTAGACCATCAGAAAATCCTGTCAACGTTGTTGCCGTTCCTCCAAGTATGCGTATTCCCTTTATTTTCTCTATCTCATCGGTAGTGATATTACATCGTGCCTTTAACAATAATTTATCATTGTCAATAAGATCCTGAAACTTTAATTCATCTTGGAGTCTCTTTTCCGATTCCTTTAATTCTGTTATATCTCTTCCAATTCCAAACGCCTTTGACGGAACGTGATGTTCATCCATAATCACTGCATAATTAATCCGTTCACACCACCAGCCTTTTCCGTCTCCCGTTTGAAACCACACCTCTCCTGTAACAGACTCCTGACCTGATTTTAATTCTTCATGGATTCGCCTAAACACAGGTACACTGTCCTTGCGAATCTTTCCAGACTGCGATGTATATTCATAGAAATTGGGAATAATATTGTCTCCAAAGTGTCGTTCCTTAGAGTCACTGGTGTTATACATGGTATCGTTCACAATGTCATATTTCCAAAGGTTAATATTGGCATTCTGAGTTGCCAGCTGATACATAGTATTACTTTCAAGAAGTTCTTCTTCTCTTTCTTTTTGAAGTGTAATATCTGTACAAGATACATATAACACTCCCTTTGATTTCACTTGATCCATATACAAATCAACATTTAGCCAAGCAACTTTTCCATCCTTGTGGTAAATGGGAATTTCGTAAGACGCACTGGTTCCATGCTCTTTTTGTTCTGCCTTTTGAATCAACTCATGAATAGCCTTATGATGCTGCTCTGGAATCAATTCTGAAATTCGGTTTTTCTTCTCCTTTGCAAACTCTTCCTCTGTATAACCAGTCATATCCAAAATTCTAGGATTGGTTTGAATCAAAGTCCAGTGTACATCATTCTTACATGTGAAAATCCACCCTGGTGTTCTAGTATACAAATTCTCAAAGGATTGATTTAGTTCTTCCATAGCTTTTGATTGTGTTATATCCTGTGCGGTACAAACAACTCTAGTCCGAATTCCCTCTGAATTATAAATGGATGTGAAATTGTAATGATACCAACAATATTCTCCATTGATTATGTTCCTTACCTTACAGCTTGCCTTCTCTTCTCCCCCTTTAATTGCCGCAAACGCATCCCTTAACATCTGCTCATCTTCTGGGTGTGTAATTTTCCTTTGAAACCAGTTCTCTGGATAATTGGTGAGTCTTTCTTCTAACCCAAAACTCTCCCTTCCATTGTACTCTGCGGCTTCATCAATGTCTGGAAAATATTCAAAGTAACATATATCAGCCGCTTCAATCGCTGCGTGCATTGCTGCTCTGCTTTCTTCTAACTGAGCTTTCATCTGTTCTTTCTCCCTTTTATTTTCCTGCATAACTTTGCCTCCGTTTTATAACTACCTATATTGTATCACAAAACAACAAAATGGCATAAAAAAATAAAAGTATAAGACAAACGAATATAAATCCTATACTTTTATTTTTAATTTTTATTTTAATATTTCTTTTGCTTTTTCTAACTGCTCATCTTTTGAAGTCTTTTCATTATCCTTTACAACAACATTTGGTTTAATACCTTTCTTATGAATATTATTCCCATTTGGTGTGTAATATTCTGCAAATGTTAATTTAAGATAACCTCCATCCCCTGCATTATAAAACCCTTGCACAATTCCTTTTCCAAAGGTCTTTTCCCCAACTAATGTTGCAAGTTTATGATCCTTCAATGTTCCAGCTAATATCTCTGATGCACTGGCACTATTTTCATTCACAAGTAAACACATAGGCATATCTACAGATGTATCTTTATCCGCATTGTAAACTTTTTCTTTTCCCTTTTTATCTTTGGTTGAAACTATGACGCCTCCACTTTGAAGCTCATTTGCCACCTTCGCAACTACCTCTATTAATCCTCCCGGATTGTCACGCACATCAAGAATCAATGATTTCATGCCCTTCTTTTTCAAAGAAGAAAGTGCCGATTTGAATTGATTCACTGTTACTTCATCAAATTCTATGATTTGAATATATCCTATCTTGCCTTCTAACATCTTACTTTCTATGGTCGGTGTTTCAATGACAGATCTGGTAATCGTCACCTGATATTCCTTGCTATTATGACTTAGAGTCAAGCGAACCTTCGTTCCCTTTTCTCCACGAATTTTCTGAATTACATCGGAAAGGCTTTGATCTTTCACAGATTTATTATCTACCTTAAGTAAAATATCTCCTTTCTCGATTCCTTTCCCCTGTGCTGGCGTATCTTTCATTACTTTAATGACCGAAATCTCTCCCGTCTTAGAATCCTGAAGTACCTGTAACCCTACTCCTGAAAATGTTCCATCTGTTTCTTCCATCATTTCCTTGAATTCACTTTTGTTATAATATGCAGAATATACATCTCCTAGCCCTGCAATCATTCCTTTGTATGCGTAATCTTCTATTTTTTCTTTGTCAACTTTTCCACCAGTATATTCTGAATCAATTAGTTTTTCTATACTGTTAATCTTACGGGCAACCTTCATTACATTGGAAGGAATTACATAGGCACGAACCAAAAATGCACCTTCTACCATTGAAATTACAAGCAGCACTGTAATCATTATTTTCGACAAATTCTTTTTCATGTCAAACTCCCATCATGTCAATTTTCTGTTTCCATATGTTCCATATACTTTACAACCATTAACGCAATCCGAAATGCAATTGCATCTTCAAAGTTTCTTAAATCTAGATTTGTTGTCTTTTGAATCTTATCCAATCTGTATACTAATGTATTCCGATGAATATACAGCTGTCTTGATGTCTCAGATACATTTAAATTATTTTCAAAAAACTTGTAAATTGTAGTCAGTGTCTCTTCATCAAACATCTTTGGAGAATAATCTTTAAACACTTCGCCAATATACATCTTACACAAAGGCAGTGGAAGCTGATAAATCAATCTTCCAATTCCAAGCTGACTGTATGCAACCACTGGGCGATTGTCATAAAAAATCTTATCAACCTCTAAAGCTATCTGTGCTTCTTTATAAGATCTTGATACGTCTCTAATCCCCTCCGCAACAGTTCCAATGGCAATTCGGATCTCATTTAATCCACTTTTTCTTAATTCATTTTGAATCTTATGCCCATATTCAATAAAACTCTCTTGATTATCTTCACCACTTGTCTCCGAAATCAATACCACACTTTTTTCATCTACTGCTGTGACAAAATCGGTTTCACTTATAACTGGCAATTCATTAATTATTTCTAACAGATTCTGTTCTCTGCCATAAGTTGCCTCAATTAAAAAAGCAACTCGGCTTTGCTCAACGTCAATCTTTAGTTTTTTCGCGCGATTGTAAATATCCACCAATAATAGATTATCTAATAATAAATTCTTTACAAAATTCTCTTTATCAAAACGTTCTTTATAAGCAACCAGCAATCTTTCAATTTGAAATACTGCAAGCTTCCCTACTGTAAAACTGTTCTCTGCCTCCCCATCTGACAATAATACATACTCTAGACGTTTATCATCAAACACCTTAAAATACTGCTTCCCATTTAAAACCTGACTTTCTGCCATAGACGCCACAAACGCTTCAATGGTTTCCGTATCATCCATGGGTTGTTCACTGGTTTGTGCAATTATTCTTCCCTGTAAATCATATACAGACAAATTCACCGCCACAATCTTATAAATTCCTTCTAATATATCTTGTAACATTTGATTTGAAATCATAGGACAACTCCTTCCTTTTCATTTGTACTCACCTCCTATCATATAGCAAAATGAACAAAAAAAAAAGAGAAAAAAACTATTTATTACTACTTTTACACAAAAAAAGAGACATTTATTGTAAAATGTCTCTTTCCTTATCATCTAAATCTCATCTTCTGTTCCAAGAATAATACAAATCTTTGCTCCACTGTCCACAGTTCCAGTTGTTATCTTTGGATTTTTGAAATAAGACTTCAAGTCTTTTCCCATTCCATCTTCCGCAACAATAATCTTTGTATGTGTCAATTCGCCATCTGTATTGTTTAAAACAGAATCTACACTATACCCAGCACTGGTCAACTTTTCTTTCCAATTTCCTGCCAATCCACTAATCTTCGTTGAATTTTGAATCTCTATTCCAACATTCTTTGATGATACTGCTGTACTATCTGTTGACTTTGCTGTAGTTTTTTCTTTTTTTGATTTTTCCGTTGTACTTGTTGATCCGCTTCCACTTTCAGATAGAAGTTCATTAAACAATGATGTAACAGCACTCTTATCTACTGTAAATCCCTGTGATCCCTCAGTTCCTTCTATAATCTGATAAGTAAAATCCTTATCGTCAATTGCATGCATTCTAGTTAAATACTCTGAAATATCTGAATATGAATAATTACATGTAGCTGCATTAATATATTCCTTTGCATATGCTTTGTATTCCTTCAACGTCTGTTTCTTCACAGAAATCGCAATCTTACACATAAGTTCTCCGATTAATTTTGAGTGTTCAGATTCGCTGTCAAAACTACTGCTGTCTGTCATAATACCAAGCACTTCACTACCATTCAAATCGTTAGATCCTTCTGTTAGATGAACTGTCATACTGTTCTTATCCTTGTATGAAACCGCGGTACTTAAATCAATATTAACGTCACCTGCTGCATCCACCATCTTTGTAAACTTAGATGCTGTTAATCTTTCATAATTTGAAATACTAATGGAGAATGTCTTTTCAATCTCTTTTGTGATAATCTTCATGTCCTTGGTCTTAGCTAATAACTCTTCCACAGTTGCTGTTGTTGATCCTGTTAGTTCTTCCCCTGTACTGTCTAAATCTAAAACCATATCCTTGCGAACTGGCACAAAAATCATCTGTTTATTTTTATTGTGATAAACACGAATAATTAATTGTGTATCTACTCTTGTCAATGTAATATCTACGTGTTCTTTACTTTCTTTCTTTAATTGTTCCGCTATCTCCGCCTTTTTATCTTTTTTAAATCTATTTGCAAAAAAAGCTTTGCTTCCAATAAATGATACAACTCCAAAAATCGCCATCAAAATAATAACAACTAATATTCTGAGTATAATCGCACCCGCTCCTGTTTTTCCTCTTACTCGTCTCGCCATTTCAATATCCTCCTATTAGACTGGGTTCAGTATATCAAATAATTCGATTTATTTCAACAATCCTCTATGGTATAATTATGTTGTTACTCTTAATTTTTTCTTAATCTACGAGGTTTTTATGAAAACAGTTCTCATAACAGGCAGTTCCCGAGGCATTGGCAGACAGACTGCTATTTTATTTGCAAAACAAAATTGGAATGTTATAATCCATGGATTTCATCATAAGGAAATGTTGGATTCTCTATCAGAAGAATTACAGGAAATAGGCGTAAAGTCTCTTTCTTTTCTTGGAGATATTGGTGACCCTGAATTCACAAAGCACATGATAGAAGAGTCATTATCACACTTTCACACAATTGACTGCTTGGTAAACAACGCTGGAATCTCTCAAGTCGGTCTTTTCACTGATACCACTTTTGATGACTGGATGAACATCATCCAGACAAACCTTCTTTCTGCTATTTCCGCAAGTCACGCGGTTTTACCGTCTATGATTTCAAATAAATCTGGACGAATCATTAATATATCCTCTGTATGGGGCAGCGTAGGTGCATCTTGTGAAGTTCTATATTCAATGACAAAAGGAGGCATTAACAGTTTTACCAAGGCTTTGGCAAAAGAAGTTGCCCCAAGTCATATTGCCGTCAATGCCATTGCATTTGGAATGATAGATACCGAGATGAACGCCTGTTTTAGCGAAGAAGAAAAGCAGGAAATCTGTAATGAGATTCCTGCCGATTATATTGCCAGCCCTGAAGAAGCAGCTGAGATGATATATCATACTGCAACTGCACCGTCTTATATGACTGGAGAAGTCATTACCTTTTCTGGGGCATGGTCATAAGAAAAGATTTTGTTTTTTATCTATTTCTCATACTTAATTGAATTCTCTTTTTATCTAAGTCTACGCTTAGTACGGTCACATCCACAACGTCTCCAACACTGACAATTTCTAGTGGATGTTTTACATATTTATCTGCAAGCTGTGAGATATGCACAAGTCCATCTTGATGGACTCCAATATCTACAAATGCTCCAAAATCTATTACGTTTCGAACTGTTCCCTTTAACTCCATTCCAGGTTTTAAATCTTCCATATCAAGGACATCAGTTCTAAGAATTGGTTTTGGCATTTCTTCTCTTGGATCTCGGCCAGGCTTTTCTAATTCTTTTACAATATCTTGTAATGTGATTTCCCCAATTCCAAGTTCCTCTGAAAGTTTTTTATATTCTACAATTTTCTGTCCAATTTCTTTGAATCCCTGACTTGAAAGTTCATCTAGGGTATATCCTAAATTTTCTAATAAGGTTTGTGTCTCTTTATATGTTTCTGGATGAACTCCTGTTGCATCTAAGGGCTGATCACCACCAACAATTCTAAGGAATCCTGCACATTGTTCAAATGCCTTTGGTCCTAATTTTGCAACTTTCAACAGCTGTTTTCTGTTTTTGAATTTTCCATTTTCCTCGCGGAAAGTTACAATATTCTTGGAAACTGCCTTGGATACTCCTGACACATATTCTAACAAAGAGGCTGAGGCTGTATTTAAATCCACACCAACTTTATTTACTGTGGCTTCTACCACTCCGCTTAAAGCTTCTCCCAACTGTTTTTGATTCATATCATGCTGATATTGCCCAACTCCAATGGCTTTTGGTTCAATTTTAACTAATTCAGCCAAAGGATCTTGCACACGTCTCGCAATGGAAGTGGCACTCCTTTGTCCCACATCAAAGTTTGGAAATTCTTCTGTAGCAAGCTTACTTGCAGAATAAACAGATGCACCTGCCTCATTTGTAATTACATATTGGACTGGCTCTTTGATTTCTTTTAGCATATCCACTACAATTTGTTCTGACTCTCTTGATGCTGTTCCATTTCCAATGGAAATTAAGGTAATATGATATTTTTGTATCAGTGCTTTTACCGTCTTTTTTGCCTCATCTACCTTATTTTGAGGAGCTGTTGGATAGATGACTACGGTATCTAATACCTTTCCAGTCGCATCTACAACAGATAATTTACATCCAGTACGAAATGCTGGATCCCATCCAAGAACTACTTGATTTGCAATTGGTGGCTGCATCAATAATTGTTCTAAATTTTTACCGAATACTTTAATTGCCTCGCTGCCTGCTGTCTCAGTTAATTCACTTCGAATATCTCTTTCGATAGACGGTGCAATTAAACGCTTATAGCTGTCTTCCATAGCCTCTAACAATGCTTTTGTTGTATTTTTATTATCCCCATGGATTACTTTACGTGCTAAATATTGAGCAATTTTTTCTTGATCTGGTTCAATCTTAATTGACAGTACCCCTTCTTTTTCCCCACGATTCATGGCTAAAACTCGATATCCAGCAACTTTTTTAACTGGCTCTTGAAAATCATAATACATTTCAAATACAGAAGATTCTTCTTCTTTTTTCACTTCTGAAGTAATCAATCCGTAGTCCCAGGTTGCTTTTCTAATATAAGTTCTATACTCTGCATTGTCAGAAATCATTTCTGCGATAATATTTTTTGCACCAGTTAAAGCATCTTCTGCTGTTAGCACTTCTTTTTCTGCATCAATAAAAGCCTGTGCTTCTTCTTCCAACGGTTTCTTGGTCTTTTGCAGTAAAATAATATTGGCAAGGGGTTCTAGCCCCTTTTCCTTGGCAATCATTGCCTTGGTTCTTTTCTTTTGTTTATATGGGCGATACAAATCTTCCACTGCAACTAAGGTTGTAGCTTCATCAATCTGCTTTTTTAATTCATCTGTTAGTTTTCCCTGTTCCTCAATGTTCTTTAGAATAGCTTCTTTACGATCTTGAAGGTTTCTTAAATACATCAGTCTTTCATGTAAATTTCGAAGTGTCTCATCATCTAAAGACCCTGTCATTTCTTTTCGGTATCGTGCAATAAATGGAATGGTGTTTCCTTCATCAATCAGCTGAATCGTCACTTCGATTTGATGACGTTTTATTCCAAGTTCTTTTTGTAAAATACTAATAATGTCCATATTGTTTTCCTTTTCTATAGTTTAATCTCAATGGTCTGATTTTTCGGTGTAAACATTCTGTATGTAACTCCCGCCATATCAAACATTTTTTTAGATGCAATGGTCGCATCTGAATCGGCATACTTGTCCTGCATATAAACTACTTCTTTCATTCCAGATTGAATAATTGCTTTTGCACACTCATTGCATGGAAATAAAGTAACATAGCATCTTGCTCCGTCCAAAGATCCTCCACCATAATTTAAAATAGCATTTAATTCTGCATGACACACATAAAAATATTTTGTATCTAGAGGTGTTCCTTCTCTCTCCCATGGCATATCGTCATCTTCACATCCTGTTGGCATCCCATTATATCCAACGGACAAAATTTTATTGTGATCATTTACAAGACAGGCTCCTACTTGTGTATGATTATCTTTACTTCTTTGTGCGGATAGTAGAGCAATCCCCATAAAATACTGATCCCATGATAAATAATCTGTTCGCTTCATATATTTTCCTCCAAAATATCAGTCTAAAAAGGAGCTTCCTTTGGAAACTCCTTTTATTATTTCTATTTCCTATAATTCAAATGCATCATGTGCTGCATTCATTGCCTTTACCATATCTTTTTCTTCTACAATTACAGTCACTCGAATCTCTGATGTAGAAATCATTCGGATATTTACACCTGCTTCATATAAAGCTTCAAACATACGTGCTGCCATTCCTGCATGATCCTTTAGTCCTCGTCCTACAATAGAAACCTTTGCTACATTTGTTGTAACATCAATGTCTCTATAATCATCCTCTGACATATAATCTCGAAGTGTATTTACTGCTAACTCGGCGTCTTCTTGTTTTACTGTAAAGGAAATATCTTTCTTTCCTGGTTCTCCTACTGATTGAAGAATAATATCGATATTTACATTTTTCTTTGCTAAAACATTAAATACTTTAAATGCCACACCTGGCGTATCTTCCAATCCAAGAATTGCAATTCTTGCTGCATCATCATCACCAGCAACTCCACTAATCTCTGATTTTCCTCTTGCAACACGTTCCTTTACAACTGTTCCCTCTTCTTTTGTTAAACTAGAACGAACCACTAATTGTACTCCATGCTTCTTTGCTAATTCAACAGAACGATTGTGAAGAACTCCTGCTCCCAGTGTTGCCATCTCAAGCATCTCATCATATGTGATTTCTTTTAATTTCTTTGCATTCTCTACTTTTCTAGGATCTGCAGTGTATACTCCGTCAACATCTGTATATATTTCACAAGAATCTGCATTCAATGCTGCTGCAAGTGCTACTGCTGTTGTATCAGAACCACCACGTCCTAATGTTGTATAGTTTTCGTTGCGGTCAACACCTTGAAAGCCTGTAATTATTACAATTTTACGCTGTTCTAATTCATTATTTACTCGGTCAGTATCAATACGTTTAATTCTTGCATTGCTGTATGCATGTGTAGTATGCATCGCTACCTGAAATGCATTTAAGGAAACTGCTGGAACGCCAAGTGCATTCATTGCCATTGCCATCAATGCAACTGATGTCTGTTCTCCTGTTGTTAATAGCATATCCATCTCTCTTTTTGATGGATTTGGATTGATATCCTTTGCCATTTTGATTAAATCATCTGTCATTTTTCCCATGGCAGATAATACAACAACTACATCATTTCCCTTTTCGTAATCTTCAATACATCTCTTTGCAACATTAAGAATTCTTTCTTTATTTCCTACTGATGTTCCACCGAACTTTTTAACTATTAGCATAACTTCCTCCTAGTGCCTTCTCTCTATCGTAAATTATTTTCTAACAACATATCCATAACGTTATATCCATGTTCTACTACAAGTCCTGCATTTTTAGCTGCAGCTTCACTATATTCATTTTGACCTTCTACTTCCTTTGTAGAATCATAAATCATAAATGGAATTGGGTCTTTTGAATGTGTACGAATCGCAATTGGTGTTGGGTGATCTGGTCCCACTAACATTCTAAAATCTTCTCCTGCTTTCTTTAGTTCATCTACAATTACTTTAATCACTCTTTGATCTAAATATTCAATGGCCTTTATCTTATCTGGCAGACTTCCCTGATGTCCCATCTCGTCTGGTGCTTCTACATGAACATATACAAAATCTCTGCCTTCATCTGTTAGGGCTTGAATCGCAGCATTTGCCTTTCCTTCGTAATTAGTATCTAAGCCTCCATTGGCTCCTTCTACGTCAAGATTTAACATATCAGCACCTACAGCGATTCCTTTTAATAAATCTACTGCCGATACCATTGCCCCAGTTTTTCCAGTTTTCGCTTCAAAATTATCCAAAGCTGGCTTTGTACCTGCACCCCAGAACCAAATACTATTGGCTGGATTTAATCCTTTTTCCATTCTCGCTTTGTTAATTGGATGATCTTTTAAAATATCGTAGCTTTTCTTCATCATATCTTTTAGTTTTTCTTCTTTTGGTAAATATTCACCAATTGTTTTTTCTAAAATATCATGAGGTGGTGTTAATTCTGCCACTTCTCCATGATCCCAAATCGTCAAATGACGATAGCTGACTCCTGGATAATACTTGAATTCATCTGTCTCTAATTCTTTCTTTACCGCTGCAATTAAAATCTTTGCTTCCTCTGTGGTAATCTCTCCAGAACTGTGGTCAAGAATCTTCTTTTCTTCATATGGTTCATCTTCTGACAATGTAACGATATTGCATCGAATGGCAATATCCGTATCTTTCATATCAACACCAATACTAAGAGCCTCCAAAGGAGATCTTCCAGAATAATACTGCTGTGGATCATATCCTAACATGGCTAGATTGGCAACATCACTTCCTGCTGGAAGATTACTTGGAACTGTATAGGTTAGCCCTTGTAGCGAAACCTTTGCCATCTCATCCATCATTGGTGTCTTTGCTTCTTGAAGAGGTGTTTTTCCTCCCAGTGATTCAATGGGGTTATCTGCCATCCCATCCCCTAATACAACTATATATTTCATAATATCCTCCAATTCAAATCATTCTTTTGCGATTATCTTTACGTAGATAATATTGTCCAGCTTCTCAACACTCTCAATCATTGCCGAGACATCTGTTTCCATATCGCAAATGTCAACACTCACCGTCAATACTCCCTTTCCATTGATTGGGATACTCTGATGAATGGTTAGTATATTCACACTGTACTGTGCAAATACTTGAAGTACCGAGGCCATAACTCCTGGCTGATCCTCTACTTCAATGACAAAGGTGATATTCCTTCCCTTTTTATTTGAATAGAAAGGAAAAATATCATCTTTATATTTATAATAGGAACTTCGGCTAATTCCCACTGCATCTGCTGCTTCCTGCACAGACTTTGCCTGCTGCCCATCTAAAAGCTTTTGAACTTCTAAAACTTTTAGCAGCACCTCTGGAACAGCCTTCTTCTTTATTACATAATATTTTGTTTCTTCCATGGCTACATCCTTTGTTCGTGTACAAGACACAATTGTCTTTTCCAAAAATACTATCATATTTTGTAGAAAGACACAACCTTAATTTTCACTTTTCTGGTTTTGTTTTGACCATGCCAGATAGGCATTCATAAATCCATCTAAATCGCCGTCTAACACTCCTGTTGGATTTCCACTTTCCTCATTGGTTCTATGGTCTTTTACCATAGTGTAAGGCTGCAGTACATAGGAACGGATTTGATTTCCCCAGCCATTGTCTCCAACATCTCCACGAATATCCGATAATTTTTCCAAATGCTGCTGTTCTTTCAATAAAAACAACTTTGTTTTCAGCATCTGCATTGCCTGATCCTTATTCTTATGCTGAGAACGCTCATTTTGGCATTGTACAACAATTCCTGTTGGCAAATGTGTAATACGAATGGCAGAATCTGTTTTATTAATATGCTGTCCCCCAGCACCACTTGCACGATAGGTATCAATTCTAATATCCTCGTCTGCAATTTCGATTTCCAAATCATCTTCAATCTCTGGCATTACATCACAGGATGCAAAGGAAGTCTGTCTTTTCCCGGCTGCATTAAATGGAGAAATACGCACTAAACGATGTACTCCACTTTCTGATCGAAGATATCCATATGCATTTTCACCCTTAATCTCTACCGTTACCGACTTAATTCCTGCTTCATCTCCATCAAGATAATCGATTACCTTCGTGTCAAATCCACGCTTATTTGCCCATCTGGTAAACATACGATATAACATGCTTACCCAGTCACAAGATTCTGTTCCACCAGCTCCTGCATGCAATGTTAAAATCGCATTGTTCTTATCATATTCCCCATCTAGAAGTGTGGATATTTTTAATTTTTTAAAATCCTGTTCAAAGGACTCAAAAGAATCCTGAACCTCAGCTACTAAATCTTCATCCTCTTCTTCATTTGCCATTTCAATTAGAGTCTCAATATCCTCTAGCTGACTGGTCAAATTTTCATAGGATTCTACCACATCTTTTAATCCCTTCACTTCTTTCATGACATTTTGAGATGCTTCCACTCGATCCCAGAATCCTGGAGCTTCCATATCAGATTCTAGCTGTGCAATTCTTTCTTTTTTCTCATCTAAAGCAAGAGAACCACTCATCTCCTGCAGTGGTTCCCTATATGAGTTTATATGATATTGTAATTGTTCTAATTCAATCATGCTAAAACTCCTCTAACTGCTATTTGTTCTTTCCGCAACAGTTTTTATATTTTTTTCCACTTCCACAAGGGCATGGATCATTACGTCCGATTTTGGCACCTTTACGTACCACTGTCTTTGAAGCTGCATCATCTTTATTGGTTCCTGTCACCTTTGGTGCTTCTTCTCTTTCAATCTTCTGCTCAATTTTTACATTCAACAAGGCAGTTGTTGTCTCTTCCTGAATTCCTCGTTCCATCTGCTCAAACATATCAAATCCCTGCATACGGTATTCAACCACTGGATCTCTTTGTCCATATGCCTGTAATCCAATTCCTTCACGTAACTGATCCATGTCATCAATGTGATCCATCCACTTACGGTCAATTACTTTTAGTAAAATAATACGCTCTACTTCACGCAAATCAAATTCTTCAAATTCTTTTTCTTTCTTTTCATATAGTGCAATGGTTTCCTTTTGTAAACGTTCTAGAAGAGCCTGGGCATTTCCTCCCTTTTCTTCTTCTGTAAGCGTAATCTTTTGAATTGGAACAACTGGAAGAAGCTCTGCATTTAAGCTCTTCAAATCCCATTCTTCCGAAGGTACATCAACACTTACAAATTGATTCACATAATCTGCAACTGTTTTTGTCATCATGTTTAGAACAGATTCTCTCATATCATCTCCGTCTAACACTTTACGACGCTCTTTATAAATAACTTCTCTTTGATCGTTATTCACTCGGTCATAATCCAACAAATTCTTACGAATTCCAAAGTTATTGTTCTCGATTTTCATTTGTGCTTTTTCAATGGTCTTACTAATTGACTTATGCTGAATCTCTTCCCCTTCTGGGATACCTAATGTATTGTATACAGTAATCATACGCTCAGATCCAAAGAGTCTCATCAAATCATCTTCCAAAGATAAGTAGAACTTAGATTCACCTGGATCTCCCTGACGACCGGCACGACCACGTAACTGGTTATCAATACGTCTTGATTCATGACGTTCTGTACCAATAATCTTAAGTCCTCCACGATCTGCAACTCCATCTTCAAGAACAATATCAGTACCACGACCAGCCATATTTGTGGCAATAGTAACTGCACCAATCTCACCTGCATGAGAAATAATTTCCGCTTCTTTTTCATGGAACTTGGCATTCAATACATTATGCTTAATTCCTTTTCGCTTCAACATACCACTTAATTCTTCTGACATCTCAATGGTAATAGTACCAACTAAAACTGGCTGTCCCTTTTTATGAGATTCAATAATCTCATTGACAACAGCATTTAACTTTTCTTTCTTTGTCTTGTAAATTGCATCATCATGATCCAATCTAAGAACTGGCATGTTGGTTGGAATAACAATAACGTCCATTCCATAAATCTCACGAAATTCTTGTTCTTCTGTTAATGCAGTACCTGTCATACCTGCTTTTTTCTTATATTTATTGAAGAAATTCTGGAATGTAATGGTAGCTAATGTCTTAGACTCTCTCTTAACTTTTACATTTTCCTTTGCTTCAATGGCTTGATGTAAACCATCAGAGTATCTACGTCCTGGCATAATACGACCTGTAAATTCATCAACGATTAATACTTCATCGTCTTTGACTACATAATCTTTATCCTTAAACATAAGGTTATGTGCACGAAGTGCCAAAATAATATTATGCTGAATCGCAAGATTATCTGGATCTGCTAAGTTATCAATATGGAAGAAACTCTCAACCTTCTTCACACCTTCTGCAGTTAAAAGGACGTGCTTATCCTTTTCATTGACAAGGAAATCTCCATCTTCTTCAATATCCTCGTTCATTAGAATATCCATCTTTGACAATTCTCCATCTGAAGAACCTCGTTCCATCTGTCTTGCCAAAATATCACATGCACGATATAGCTCTGTTGACTTTCCGCTTTCTCCAGAGATAATCAATGGGGTTCTTGCCTCATCAATTAAAACGGAATCCACCTCATCCACAATAGCATAATGAAGATCTCTTTGTACTAATTCTTCCTTCTCTACTACCATGTTGTCTCGAAGATAATCAAATCCTAGTTCATTGTTTGTAATATAAGTAATATCACAGTTGTAGGCATCTCTTCTTTCGTCACCTTCCATATCGTTGGTAACAACGCCAACTGTAACTCCTAAGAAGTTATGCACTTGCCCCATCCACTGAGCATCACGAGTTGCCAAATAATCATTGACAGTTACAATGTGAACTCCTTCACCTTCTAATGCATTCAAATATGCTGGCAATGTAGACACTAATGTCTTACCTTCACCAGTACGCATCTCTGCAATACGTCCTTGATGAAGGATAACTCCACCAATTAACTGTACTCTGTAATGCTTTAATCCAATAGTTCTGCTACTGGCTTCACGAACAACCGCATATGCTTCTGGAAGAAGATCATCTAATGTCTCTCCACCTGCCAAACGCTCTTTAAATTCCGCTGTTTTATTCTTTAGTTCTTCATCGGACAATTGTTGCATTGCCTCATCGTATGATTCAATCTTATCAACAACTCCGTCGATTCTCTTTAATTCTTTTTCACTATGTGTTCCAAACACTTTTTCAAATAGTCCCATGATTTCACTCCCATGTTAATGTGATCGGTTTCTTCTTATTTATATGAATCTATAATCTAAAATATTGTAACACTTCTATATAACATAGGCAAGTATACAGTTTGTGAATTTTTCTTAATAAAATATAAAGTTTTATGAATCAAAAAAAGGAAGTATACCAAATTAGGTACACTTCCCTTTGATGATTATTTGTATTTATCGCAGGCTTCTTGATAGTGCTGATACATCTTGTCATATGTCTGCTCATCTTTTGGAGAAGTTGTACTAGGTCTATATTCTGCATAGCCACCAAACTTCTTAAATGTCTTCCCTCCAGTTGTTCCCTCTGTTATGGAACTTATCCATACTGTAAATGTTTTTGTACCTATATTATAACGCATAACTGGAACTTTAGTTCCAGTATCTTTTCCTTGAATATCTACTGGTGACCAATATAAAAATGGTCCATTTCCACCTTTTGCATATTGCCACGACCTTGCTCCCATAGCTTCTAAATCAATTCCTGCTTCTTTTAGTTTTGCAAGAAATTCTTTTGTATATGCTCCATTGACTGCCCCTGAATCCATATTATTTACAGAAATCGTTTCTGCTATCTTCCCGATTTCTTGTAATGTTGACTCACTAGCCAATGAATTACGGCTAATACTATAAACTCCGTTCTCATATCTTACTGTAATATCATTGTCAGAAACATAAACCAATCGCGTAACCTTGGCTCTGTCATTCCATGTTAATTCTTGGATTCCTTTTGCACCTTCTGGTGATACTTCTGCTAAATCTTGAATCTCTTTTTTTACATCATTATTAAATTCCATCATAATTCCCTGTCCATACTTTTCGCTAGCTAACGTCTGTGCTGCATGGACACACTGCCTGCATTCTGCTAATGCTGACTTTTCCCTTGCTTTCTCAATATATCCTGTAAGTGCCGGCACAAGCAATGCAATTAAAATTCCAAGAATCACTAATACAACAATTACTTCTACTAATGTAAATCCCTTATTCCTAGATTTTGCTTTCACAAGCCTCCCCCCTTTCGTACTATTTATTTCCCCTAATTGTACTTATTATAGCACAATTTACTAAAACAAGCTATTGACTTGCCTTCGGCTGCACTGCTCTTGTTTTTCGGTTGCAGGCAAGTAAGCAAATGCTTACTTTCTCTCGGGCGGTCGCCCTATAGCCTCAAATAAAAACAAGCCTTGGCAAATCTTTCGGCTTGCCTTCGGCTACACTTCTCTATACTTTTCGGTTGCAGGCAAGTAAGCCTTCTGCTTACTTGCTTTCGGGCGATCGCCCTATAGCCTCAAATAAAAACAAGCCCTGGCAAATCTTTCGACTTGCCTTCGGCTACACTTCTCTATACTTTTCGGTTGCAGGCAAGTAAGCAAATGCTTACTTGCTTTCGGGCGGTCGCCCT
>JAQVEG010000058.1 GCA_028697725.1 Anaerostipes sp. | reverse complement strand
ATAAAGAGTTTGGAGATACATTAAGAAAGGCAAAAGAGTGCGGAGTACACGTAATAGCAATGGATTGTGAGGTGACGCGAGAAAGTCTAGTGATTAATACAGAAGTACCGATAAATTTATCATAAGATGAAGTGAGAGATAGAAAGTGTAGTGTAAAAAGTTGACATGATTGATATTAAGCTGTAGAAGGATGACTTCTATGGCTTTAATTGTGTGTCTTGATTTATTCTTCATCCTAATAATTAATTTCCAATAATTAATTTAATATCTATTATTGTAATAAACCACCATTTATGGTAGAATTAAAACACTAACAAACTAATAAATTAGAATAAAGGAGTGTAATAAAATGGAGAATGAGTTGTCAGATAGAGAAGTGTTGATTATGAAGTGTGTATGGGAAAAAGAAGGAAGTGTTACAATTCAGAATGTTCAACATGATGTAAAAGAGAAGTTTGATTGGGATGCCAAACCAAGTACCATAAGAACATTTATCACAAGTATTGTAGCAAAAAGATATTTAAAGATTAACAAAGAAGGAAGAACATCTTATTTAATTCCTCTTGTATCGAAAGAAGAATATAGAGATGATCAAACAAAGAAGATGATTGACTTTTGGTATGGCGGATCAAAAGGAAAGTTAATTAAGACATTAACAGAAGATGAGATAGGAGATGCCGAAGTGAGTCATTTGATGGAGGTTTTGGATGAGATATCAGATAACTAATATTGTTTATTTGACATATGAGTTTCTGCAAAATGCATTTAGTGTAATATTCGTGACAAGCCTAACTGGAAGTTTGTTGTTATTGTATTGGTTATTAATTGAAAAAGTTGGAATGAAAAAAGGAAATCCAAAGGCAATCTATTATGTACTAAAATTGATAATATTATCTTACTTAGTACCTGTTGCATATGTGATACTGAAATACAAAGACGGGCTTTTTATCTTCTGGGGAACTCCTGAGAAGCTTCAAGTCACACTAAAAGTAGTTGTATGCATATGGAGTGTAGGGTTTGTTGTTCAACTAGCGTTCTATCATAAAAAGAATCAAGAACTCAAGAAAATTTTAGAGAAGTGCCACAATTGTCGACATGAGATTTACTTGATTGCAATGATATGTGAGAAAAGAGTGGGTATAAAAAGAAGGGTGTTATTTTATCAAGGAGCGAAGATTCCAGTACCAATGGTTTTTGGAATTATAAGACCAAAGATTTTAATACCAGATGTTTCCTATACAAAGAGTGAATTAGAAGTTGCGTTGATTCATGAATTAGAGCATTGTAAACACCGAGATTTGTTATGGCTGTTTTTAAATAATGTAGCAGTTTGTATCCATTGGTTTAATCCGACCATATATATTGTAAGAAATCAATTGAATCGTTGGAGTGAAATTTATGCAGATTTTTATGCAATTGAGTTGATTCATAATATCAGAGGTTACTATATGGAAATTATTCAAATGGGAGCAGAATTAATGAATCGTCGAACATATCTTGTATCTGCACTTTATGAGAAAAAGAACAAGTTAGAAGATAGAATGCGGAGTGTTTCGTTAATTCGTAAGAGAAAACCATCTGTAAGAATGACTCTAATTATGGTGGGTTGTTATTTCTTATTCGGGACAATTAGTGTTTCAGCAGCAACAATGGGATATTATATAGAGTATCATCATTTTAAAAGCTCAATGGAAGAAGAGGTGCAAGTAGATCGAATCATTTACTCGAAAGAAAAAGAAAGAAGTGATTTTGAAGTAAGTAGATTCAATGAAATATTAAGTCAAAGTTTGAATGAGAAGAAAATACAGTCGCCTGATTGGTGGATAAAGACTAAGAGTGTGGTGCTAACTGAAGTATTTAAAGGCAAAAAAGGTGAAAAAGTTTATATATCTACTTTGATTGCAGAAAAAAATGACAGAATCATAAAAAGGGGAGATGTAAAAGTTGGGATGATTGATCAAAATGGAAGGCAAAGATATATGACTGGGACGGAAGATATAACAGGAATATTTAAGCTTCACGCAGATGGTAAATATCGAATATTTGTGGAGAATCTAACGCCATGGAAGATTCAAGTATCAGGAAACATCAAGTTGCAGTAAAGGAGATCCAAATATGAAGAGAAAAATATTATTGAATGTCTTATTAGTTATAGCTATGGTGGCAACAGTAGGGGTATTTGACATAAGGGCAGAGGAACACTCTGAAATCGATAATTGGATGGAGGCAGAAATGGATCCATCAATTAACGTTGAAACAGAGGAAAATGGGATAGAATTATTTGCAGTGAATAAGGCAATTAATTGGAATGTAAAGAATAACACTTTAAAGATGACTTCAGGATTTAACAAGAAAAAGGGAAGCAAGGTAACAATTAACTTGCTTGTAAACCACGTGTCTGGTGTAAAGATTGGGATTATTAATAATAAATCGAAAATAAAAAGATATACAAAGGCAACATTAACAACAAAAGGAACATTTACAATTCCTGAAACTTCTAGTTACAGTGTGTTTGTAGAAAACACATCGGGTAATAGTGTGAAGGTACAAGGATGGTATCGGAGGTGATTGTGTAAGGAGGTAAAAATAAATTGAAAAAAACATGTATCTTATTAAAAAAGTAATGATAATTACACAGTTAATAATTATAACTGTATTGTTATTTAGTATTAATGTAAATGCAGCGGAAACTAGATAATAACGGTATATCTGATAAAAAACAGGAGGTGATTCCAATGGACAATAAAAAATCCATGCAATACATGGGCTGGTAACCGACATCTGCAAAATGCAGATGGTAAAGCATGGATATAATAATATAATAGCATGAGTTAATATCAATATAAAGTGTAAAAAATTTTTCTGGAGGGCAAATTATGAAACTAATAAAAATGATTGGAAATTTCTTTTTTTTCGTATTAATACTTGCAACTGTTGTAGTTTATGCACATGGAATAATAACGGTAAAAGATTTTTTTTGGTTTCCGGGACTTGTTTTTATAGTTTCTATAAGCATATCTTGGTATTTTTTCAGAAAAAAATTCTTTAAAGGAGATGAAAAAAAAGAAAGTAATAATTAAAAAATTTTTTGCCATTAGTTTGGCTATGTCATTTGTATTTTCAACTGCTTTCAGTGCAAAGGTACATGCAAATGAAAATGTAGGAGAAAGATTTGAAGACGACAATTATAAAATAAGTCAAAAAGAAAACATAGTCACAATATATGACAAACTTACTAAAAAAGAAATTGTTATGACAATAAAAAATGAAAATGAAGCAGTATTGAAATATTCTAATGGAGATGTGAAAGAGGTAACGCGAGAAAATAATATAATATACCTTGATGATAAGGTTACAGTGAAACCACAATTAAAACAATATAGTATTCAAGGAAAATCAAATAATTTATCAAAGGCGGCAAGAACATGGCACTATTATCAAACAATTTATTATAATACAAAGACCAAAGGAGATATTGAAAGTATAGCATTGGGAATTTTTTCGTTTTGTCCATATGTAGGAAAAATAATTGGAATAGTTGCAATTATTAAGACGGCAAGAAATATGGGAGCTAAGACGATGTATGTTAAGGTAAAGCAATATTATTATACGGGATATTCAAAATATAAATATGAAAATTACTTTTATGCAAATAAGAGTAGAACAAAATTAATTAAGCATACGACAACTTATAAGAAAATGTGGTAAATACTCAAAGGGGGTATTAGGGTGTCATCATGACAAAGGAATAAAGAGGACTAGTTAGCGAGGATAACTGTTTTCAAAATACATGTCTTGCTGAGGAGCTGGTAATTGAAAACAATGATTTCACGTGGATTGTTGTACTTATTAAAAGTTGAATAATGTTAGAGCAAAAAGAAGATGTGAATTGATAAAATTGATTTAACTTCTTCTTTTTTTGCGAAAGGATGTCTCGTTTTTCTTTGCGCAATAAACAATTAGTAGAGGAATACATACAAAAATAAAATTTTTTACAATTATATTTCGGCATTTTTCTCTCAGAGCAGTAATAGTATAAGGAACTTTACAAAGAAACAGAGGAGATTAACAATAAGTATATCAGATGAGAATGTTATAATGTAAAATTCAATAGAATATGTATTTAGTGGAATTTTCAATACAAGACCTAGAAATTTTTATAATGTTTATATTTTTGGAATAACACAGGAATATGATTCTAAGATTTTCAGAGAGGGACTAGAAGCAACAGCTACACATAAAGGAACTAACAAATAAATAATAAAGAAGTTCCACAATGTGAAAGATGTTGATTCCATATGCAGATTTGTTAAAAATATTTTATAATTAGTTTATCAAGTAAAAGCATATTCAGCGTCAAAGAATGATAAAACTATAAATGGTGGATTAAAACAGTGATATGTTATCATAACTAATAGATGATATAATAATAGTAAAATTACGAGAAAGGATTTCGTGTATATGAAAAATAAATATTTAAAATTAGTAATATGCATAATCGTTGTTCTAATTGCATTTTTTTACTATCAAAACAATAGCATAGTTATAACAAAGTTTGTCTATACATCTACAAAAGTAGAAAGTGATTTGGATGGATACAAAATAGTTCAAATATCTGACTTGCATAATAAGAAATTTGGAAAAGACAATAAGGTACTTATTAAAAAAATTAGAAAGTCAAAGCCTAATATTATTGTTTTAACAGGTGACCTTATTGATAGCAATCACACTGATATAGAAACTGCGTTAAATTTTGTAAAAAAAGCAAAAGAAATAGCACCTACTTATTTTGTGACTGGAAATCATGAGTGTGCGTTATCTCAAAATAAATATAATCAATTACTGAAAGGGCTGCAGCGATGTGGGGCTATTTTGATGGACGGAAAGGAAATTAAGCTGTTTAAGAATAGTTATCTCGTAGGAATAGGTGATGATAGTTTAAAAGAAATAACAAGTAAGTTACCAAATGATTCTATGAATATTTTATTAGCCCATGAACCACAGTTGTTAGCTGATTATGCAAAAGCAAAGACTGATATTGTGTTATGTGGACATGCTCATGGAGGACAGATTAGGATACCGTTTTGCAATATAGGTCTTATAGCACCAGATCAAGGTTTGTTTCCTAAATATACATCAGGAAAATATGAAAAAGGGGAAACAACTATGTATGTGAGTCGAGGTCTTGGAAATAGTATTTTGCCGTTAAGAATATTCAATCAACCAGAGATTATAGAAATTGTTTTAAAAAAGAAATAAAAGCTTGATAGAAAAATTAATAGAAGAGCAACATTTTGTGAAATAATAAAATGTGTTTTGACATACAATAAAAGGTGAGAAAATTCTAGTACATAAATATAAAGTGCAAAAATTGCATTAACTTATTTACAAGGTGCAAAAATTGCACTATAATAATACAAGAGGTGCAAAATGGGGAAATTAAAAGATTTGAGAAATGAAAAAAAATTAACACAGCAACAAGTCGCAGATTTAGTTGGAGTATCCTTGCGCTCATATAAAACTTACGAGAATGATGAAAGCAGGAAAGAAACAATCAAGTACAAGTATATGATGGAGAAATTGACTGCGATTAATCCAATTGATGAAGAACATGGGATAATTGATGTCCAATTTATAGAACAAAAATGTCAGGAGATATTTGAAAACTATGATATCAATTTTTGTTACCTATTTGGTTCATATGCAAAAGGGAAGGCGAAGCCCACAAGTGATGTGGATCTCCTTATATCATCGAATGTAAAGGGATTAAAGTTTTATGGATTGGTGGAAGAAATAAGGAATGCAATTCATAAAAAAGTTGATGTCCTAGATATAAATCAATTAAAGGATAATATTGAATTAACACAGGAAATATTAAAAGATGGGATAAAGATATATGGATAATGTGAAAAACAATCATTACTATATTCAGAAAATCAAAAATGATTTGGAGTTTATAGTAGTACATATGCAAGATACTGATGAAAAAGAATTGGATAAAAATGAGATTTTATTAGATTCTATGCTATTTCGAATGATACAAATATCTGAAAATGCAAAGAGATTGTCTGATGACTATAAACAGAATCGTGAGAATGTTCCATGGAACGCATTGTATGGTTTGAGGAATCGGATTGTACATGATTATGGAAATGTAGATATCAATATTGTATATGAAACATTAAAACATGATATTCCAGAGTTGCTGGATTTATTAGGGAAATGAATGCTGTTTCCGTAAATAATTCCATTTATCATTGTTGTAAGGATTCGTATTTTGTGATAATATACGTCTATAAACATAGAAACGAGGAGGGAGTAAATTGAAATTAGAAGAATTAACAAACGCAGAGCAATTATTTATGAAATGTATTTGGGATTATGGTAAGGACATGCCGTTACAGATATTAACAAGAAACCTTCAAGAAGAGTACAAAAAGGAATATAAGAGAACAACGATTAGAACATTCTTGCTGCATTTAGAGAAGAAGAAGTATATAACAACTTATCAAATTGGGAAATTTACTTATATAAATTTTCTTGTGGACGAAGAGGATTATAAAAAACAACAAATGGAAGCTGCTAAAAAGTTTTGGTATGAAGATTCAGGGTTCGATATGGTAAAAACATTGTATCAAGATAAATTAGATCAAGAAAAATTAGAACAACTGAAAGCATTAATAGATGAAATAGAGGACTAATGTTTGTTCCTAAGGGAGTGAAAGTGTGAGAGAAGATTTTTTAGTACGTGTATTTAGTGCAGTATTTTTATCCATGTGTACTGGAAGTATATTTTTTGTATATTGGCATTTCCTATCTAGCAAATTCGTAAATAAAACCAATCAAAAGATATATGATTTTTGTATTAAGCTTATTGTATGTTTATACTTTGTACCTATTATTTATTTTGTTATAACAAATATCTATGATGATGGATTTACATTTTCTATAACGCCTACGATTCAAAAAGGCATATATTATATTGCAATCATATGGGCGAGTGGAACAGTTTGTATGTTGTTACGTTTTTTCAAGAATGCAATACAATTAAGGCAGGAGAAGAATCGGTGCATGCTCTGTAAAGGGTGGATGATTCATGTTTTAGAAGAATGTAAAGCGACTCTTGGAATTAAAAGAAAAATAAGAATGTACCAAGGATATCGAATCCAAACCCCAATGATTACGGGGTTGCTTTGCCCATGCATTTTATTACCCATGAATGATTTTTCCAAGGAAGAATTGCATGTTTATTTATATCATGAACTAAATCATTACAAAAAACATGATATTTTTTGGAATTATCTCTCATGTATTATGGTTTGTATCCATTGGTATTTTCCACCAGTGAGATGGGTACATCAAAGTGTAGATCAGTGGAGTGAGATTTGCTGTGATATGATGTCGATTCCATATGCAGAGTCATTAAAAAAATATTTTACAATTATTTTAACGATGTGTGAAAAAAGGAATCAAGTAAGAGTGTATTCAGCGGCATGTCTTTTTGAGAATAGAACGCTGTTAGAAAAAAGAATAAAATATGCGATGGAACATTTTCATACAACAAGGTCTAAAAAGTATATTGTAATGCTTGGAACATTGTGCTTTATAGCTCTAAGTTCAGTATCTGTGTGTGCAATGACGGAGGGATATCATGCAGCATATTTAACCTTAGAAAAAGAAACTTCAGTAGAGATAGAGGAAACTGGCAATGCCAATCATCAAAAGAAATTAGATGAAAAAGAAGAATTACTAAGAATCAAGAAGAAGCAACAAATAATAGCGACACAACTTACAGGCGATGATTCTATTGGAATTGATCACAAGATGAAAGTAGATAAGTGTTTGTTGTTAGACAATGTAAAAACAAAGAATAATGATAAATTAGATATTTGCATTGGTGGATTTAAAGAAACTGATACAGTCAAAGTTGGAATTATTGACGAGAATCAGATGGTAAGGTATGTTCAAGTAACAAACGAGGAACAGATATGGCATACTTTTTTTATAAAAAAGGCTGGGACATATAAAGTATTTATTGAAAACTTGAATGACAATGAAATGAAGCTTAGTGGCTATATTGCATTATTACCAGAGAAAGAGTCATAAGATTGTGAGAGTAAAACTCTCATAATTTTATACAAAATACGTCTATAAAAGTAGAATAAAGGAAACAGTATGAAAAAGGAAATAGTATACCAAGGCACATCAATCAAAAAAGCGAATGTAATTAGAGATGTATTGGAACAAAATAAAATATCATACAAATTCAAGGTGTTTGATACTGAGAGTATTTTAAATATGCCTTTTTATATGTTTTTAAATTTTCCTGTTTTTTTCTGGCACCAAGAGCTTTTAGAAGAGGAAGAAATATAAAGGGGGAAGAGTTAAAGACTTATGTAATCTATACAGCACGTAATGATAAAGAGTGTGTAGAAAAAATAATGAAAAATATTAATTTTGATAATAATTAGCTTAGTATTGTTGAGAAAAAGGAAGGAATTTAAACAATGAAATTATTGGTTTGCTTTCACTCGTTGGTATTCTTTACGATAAATGAGGTATACGCTATTTACACATATCAAACAAAGTTATTTGCTGGTGGACAAAAGGATATCAATGTGGAAGTAACAAAAAGATTACGAATTTATCTTATATTTATTGTTGTTATTATGGTGATTAACATATGGGAAATATTAAGATATTGGATTGATAGTCGTTCAAAGGAATTTTATATACGCAAAGTCTGTGGGGCAACAAAGAATGATATACAAAAATGTTTTCTAATGGATTATATAAAGATAATCATGGTTTCAATTATCATAGGAGGAGCTTTGTGTTATGCATTTTCTTTTATGCCCATGGAATATAGTAAAAATGTTTGTAGGTGGTTTGGTGGTATAAAAACAATCCTGATAAGTTCATATGTGGTTCCCGTTTTGATTGGAATTGGAATTTTACGGAGGCAACAAAATAATGACATATTTAAAAAATTTAATTCGATTAATTAAGAAAAGAAAATGCCAATATATGCTCTTCTTCCTACAGATGATAGTTGTATTTTTAATGATTCAATATACGCTGAATTTACTTGTAGATGATAGATTGTTTCATCAAAAGCTAAATTCTTTAAATCAAAATAAAATCTCTACCTATTTTGCAACACAAGATAATGATTCCAATGAGATGCCAGAGTGTTCTTTCGGGGAATATGCAGAGTTTAAAAAAGAAATTAACAAGGAGTGCAATAACACTGCATTTTCTTTTAGTGTATCAGACCTTTTATTAAAAACAAATGAAATTCCCAAGAGGTTTCTAGAGTTTGAAGAAAGTCATAATAGATATTATCAAGTGACATATATAAGCGAAAACTTTTTGAAATTTTATCGTCTTAAGGTCGAACAGGGAAGGGAATTTTCAAGGGAAAATTATAATGAGACATCAAAAAAATATATATCAGTCATATTGGGATCGGCGTTTCAGAAATATTTTCAAGTAGGTAATGTTATTGATAAGCAATATAAGATTGTAGGAATCTTGGAGAAAAAATCTTCTTATCTAGATATTCAACTAAATTCAAAAATTGTTAGTTTAGACAAGCAAATAATATTGCCTATGATATATCAAGCCAAAGAATGGGGCGGGTGTTATGTAAATCATTTGATGTTCTCAACCGAGGATAAAAGCAGTGTGGACAGAATAAAAAGAATCATAGAAAAGTATGATTTCAAAGATTACAATATACAGAAAGCAGAAACACAAATTAATATTTTAAAAAATGATTTTTATACAGAATTGAGTTTTATGATTGTTTTATTTTTTACATGTTTTTCTTTATGTCTTTTTAGCATTATCTCCATGTTGTTGCACTTAATAGAAGAGCAAAAGACTGAGTTTGGAATCTATATGCTGTGTGGTGCAACAAAGATGGATATGTGCTTTACAATAGCTGTTCCAATTGTTGTACTTTCTATAATAGCAAGTTTTCCATCTATGGTTTTATGCAATTCTATTTTCGGATGCGTACTTCAAATTATTTGTATGTTACTAATCATCACCATAATATTAGCATTTCCTTTGCAGTATTGGCTGAAAAAATCTATATCAGAATTAAAAAAAGAAAGGAAATAATGAATGATAGAGTTGAAACAAATATCAAAAAAATATACAGAGCATACTACGGTCTTAAATAACATTGATTTGACGATAAAAAAGGGTGAATATATTGCAATTATGGGACCATCTGGTGCAGGGAAAACAACACTTATGAATATTATTGGCTGTATAGATTCATGTACAGGAGGAAAGTATATTTTAGATGGAAATGATGTTTCTAGTTACAATGATAAAGAAAAAGCACGCTTAAGAAATGAAAAATTTGGTTTTGTTGTGCAAGACTTTGGCTTAATTAGCTCAATGTCTGTGTTTCAAAATATTCAGATTCCCCTTCTATATAGAAAAAATAAAAAGGGCAATCAAAAAGAGAAAATAGAGGAGATTCTAAAAAAGCTAAAGCTGCTTGATAAAATAAATGATAATGTAAACAATCTATCAGGGGGTCAACGACAAAGAGTTGCCATAGGGAGAGCGCTTGTCAATTCACCAGATGTAATTCTTGCAGATAAACCAACAGGAGCATTGGATCAAGCAACAGGAAAAGAAGTCATGGATATATTTACGGAGTTAAACAACGAAGGAAAAACAGTTATTATTGTTACTCATGATGAACAGGTGGCAAAATGTTGTAATAAGATAATTCATGTTGTGGATGGGAAAGTAAAAGCTATGTAACAAATTTCATCAAAAAGGAGGTAAGTTATGAAATCAATAAAAACAATTGGAAATTTCTTTTTTTTCGCATTAATACTTGCAGTTGTTGTAGTTTATGCATATGGAATAATAACGGTAAAAGACTTTTTTTGGCTTCCAGGAATTATTCTTATAGTTTCTATAAGCGTATCTTGGTATTTTTTTAGAAGGTTTTGAAGAGGAAATGCCTAATGAGTCAATTAGAGAAGAAGGGAATTGGTAGAATAAAAATGAATTTTTTTAAATCATTATCTTTGAAACTTAAAATTGCTACATTTGTTGGGATTATTTTATGCATAAGTGTTGTTGTAATGAATATGTTGTATTCTCATAGTGTAACTATTATAAAAAACATGTGTTTTCCTATTATTATATATGCAATAATACTTAGCTTAGTGTTGCTAAAAAAAAGGATTCAATATGAAAAAAATATAAAGAGGTGATAGTTTACATTTATTTGTTTTTGCAATCAATGATTCCCATGGTTTAAAATATGGGCTGACATATGTCAATAGTAGGTTATAGTAAATTAAATAACATCTTCAGGGTCGGCTAAGGTAAAGCCTTAAATGTCACAAATCTTGACAAAAAGAATAAAAAATATATCATAGAAGTAAAAGTGAAGGTGATGATATGGGAATGTTACAAATGTTACAAGCAGAATATGGTTAAAATAATCCAATTTTATTAAGCGAACTGAATATTGCAGGAATGACAGATGTTGCGATTCGCCAAGTATTAACGAGGTTAACAAAGCAAGGCATATTAGAACGATGTGCGCAAGGAGTATATTACATTCCAACATCAACACCATTTGGGAAGTCCAAGATAAATGTTAAGAAAGTCTATGAGAAGAAGTATATAACGAATGGAGAAGAAATCTATGGATATTACACAGGACTTTCGTTTGAGAACATGATTGGGTTTACAACGCAGATGCCTAATGTTGTAGAGATTGTGACGAATAATGAAAAGAGTAGAGTGAGGGAAGTAATTATTTCTTCACAAAAGGTAAGAATACGGAAGCCTAGAGTTAAAATTACAAATGAAAATGCAAAGACTCTTCAATTATTGGATTTTTTAAGTAAGATTACATGGAATAAGTTAGATAAAAATCAAAGAAAAACGGTGATAGATTATGTTAGAAATCAGCAAATAAAAAAAGAAAGATTATTTGATTATATCGGAACTTATCCAGCGAAAACATCAAAAAATCTTTTAGAAAGTAGGTTAACAGATGAACTTAGATAAAGATAGAGAAGTGTTACTTATGAAGTGTATATGGGAATTACAGCGATTGGAGTAGCAGCCTCATTTGGTGGATATTCTCCGTTAGAGAAAGCAGTGCAGAAAGCATATTATAAGAAAAAGGGAATAAAGGTTTATTATAAAATTCACAAATCAATTACAAGTTTAAATAAAGTTCGATATGTCGTTGGATAGATAGAATGGAGGATAATTATGAAAAATATATTTAGGTTTAAAACATTTCGAAAGAATATTGGTCTCGTATGTTTTGGTATTGTGTTACTAACTATAATGGATTGGGTCAACAATGCTTCAATATCCATAGTTCACATAATTATAAAAGATATTATGTTTTTCTTGTTATTCCTCTTACTAGGTATGGTAACGGATATAGTACAAGAAACGAGATTAATATATAATAAGCCAGATGTTAAAAGACAAGTTCTTTTCAATGTATTCTTTGTAATTATATTAGTGCTTTTGCTATTTGTAGATATATGGATTATGTCTTGTCTTAGATAATGGAAAAGCAAAATATATGGCAAATTCAAAAAAAGATCAAAAAAAGATGATGAAATAAGCCTTGACACAGGTTCTTAATAGGTTATAATGAATTACATAAATTAAATAACATCTTCAGGGTCGGGTGTAAATCCCAACCGGTGGTATAGCCCACGAGCCGCAAGGCATGATTCGGTGTAACTCCGAAGCCGACAGTACAGTC
>JAQVEG010000101.1 GCA_028697725.1 Anaerostipes sp. | reverse complement strand
TGATATTATCAAGAAAGAAATTTCCCTTTGAATTTTAGACATATAGATATGAAAAAAGATGAGATAATAGAGATGATGTCTTTCTGGATATTAAGATTATCTCATTTCTTGCATTATATGTCAATATATGGAATTGTTGTTTGTACACAACTTAACAAAAGTAAATGGTATGGTTAAAAGTAAAATATAAAGGAAAGATATCTTATATTTACGGAAAATATGTAAAATAGAAAAAATGAGCAATCCAATTTGGGATTGCTCATTTTTTTGGTCGATTATTCAATTCCATATTCTTTGTATAACGTAGTTCTGAATGTAGTGTCTTTTGTGGCCCTTTTAAGATCATCCAAGCGATTATCATCTAAAAGAAATTCCGTTAATCTTGAAAATCGAGATTCACCCTCAGAACGGCCCTCAGAACGACCCAATTCTTTTGCTTCTTCTTGTAAGTCTTTCATTACAAATTCTTCATCGTATTCTGTTAATATAGATTTCATAACATCTGCCCTCCGAACCTTTAAAAACTGAGCTAGGATTCCTTCTTCAATGGATTCGTCAATAGATTTGATGACAGCATCTTCGATAGATAGAATCTTTGCATATTTTCGGGTTTTAGCAATAAAAGCAGAATATTCATATAATGTGGAACATTTGTTAAGAAGATTCTCGTTCTTCCCAAAGTTCATGTTGATTACATGTACTCTTAATTCAAGCTGAGGATGCTCTTGTGGTTGTTCAAATGCATCAGATAAATATAATTCTACTTCTTCGCCAATTTCCTTTTCTCCATTATACAACACAACAACCTTCGGTGTGGGAATTTTTACTAAATTTCTCCGATAAAAATTTACTTTTTGTGCGGAGGCCCATTCTATATATAAGTCGCCAAGATAAAGAAAACAGCGAAAAGGCATATTAAGATTCCAAGTACTTTGTTGTTCGTATAGGTTCATAAAGTTATTAATGAGAAAGGACACGTCATTTTTCATCTTTAAAAAGATAGCATTATCTAAGGTGTTGATTTTCAAATCCGTTGTATCGGTGTAATTTGTGTCGTTTAGAGCATTATAAAGCTGCAATGCATTTTCTGGCTCTGAAAATAACATACAGAATACGCGGTCTTTAAAATTTCGATTAATTGTAATTTCTTTCATTGTAAAATTCCCTCCTTGGTAGATTGAATAAATTGATATTATCAAGAAAGAAATTTCTCTTTGAATTTTAGACATATAGATATGAAAAAGATGAGATAATAGAGATGATATCTTTCCGAATATCAAAATTGTCTCATATCTAACAATAAATGTCAATATATGGAATTTTAGTATTCTTGTTTATAGTTCTTTTTCGTAGACATTTAAAAATTTATGTATTAAAATTAATACAGAGGAATCGTGTTTGTTTATCATGAAAGGAGGAGAGTATGAATTCAGAAAAGAGAAAGGTTTTAAGCTACTGCATGGCATTGCTACTAGCATTTACCACAGTATTTCAGGGGAGTTTTATTGTAAATGCAGCAACCTTAAAGCATGATGGTAACGAAGTAACTAAGAATAATGAGTATTTTACAGTCACTACCAAGGAAGGACAGACCATCTACACACTGAACAAGGATGTGAAAGATGGACTGAACTTAACATTAAAGAATGAAGAAAGTGCAATCTTAAATGGAAACGGTCATGTTATTAGTGGGAAAGCTGCTACAGAAACTGATTCGTCAACAACAGCATTAACGGTTTATGGGAATGGAACACTTACCATAAAGAATGCCACTTTAAATGGAGGAGATATGTCGGATGATTCGGATGGTTCCTGTGGTGTATATGTAGCGGGAGCTTGTAGTCTTGTGTTAGATGGTACAGTGACAATGAGGGGGAAAAAAACTCATGCTACTGGTGTGGGCGATGAATCCAATTTAGAAGGGCTGAGATTTGTTGGAAATCAACTTGTAATGAAAGAAAACAGTAAGATTACCATAGATGAGGGTAATGATAAGAAAGCAATGTACTTTTTTGGAAACTCCTTGAACGTAGAAGATAATGTTTCTTTAAATACCGGAACGATTTATTTAGTTTATGGAGGGTATGGTTTAAGCAGTCGAATTGTTTCACAAAAGATTGACAAATTAAAATATTACTTAATGAAAGGTAAGAATCTAACTAACTTGACTATTAAATCTTGGTCTAATGGGAAAAAACTGAAAGAAGAGACTTATTGGCAGTATTCAGATAAGATATATAAAGTCGATCAATTACCAGTATTAGATGCATCTAAGTATGAACCAAAGGGCTGGTATACAGATGCTGCTATGGAGAATCCATTGAAAGATGAGACGGAAATAACGGGTGATACAACTATTTATGCCGATTATAAGCAGATTGCAGGAGATGTCACTTTCCAAAGTAATGGAGGAAGTCAAGTAGCTAAGGAGAGGGTGAAGTTTGGGGAGAAAGTAAAACAGCCAGCCAATCCAACAAAGTCAGGATATACATTTAAAGGATGGTACAAGGATGCGGGATGCACCAGTGCATATGACTTTAATGCAAGTGTAAATGAGGATATGACTCTCTATGCAAAGTGGGAAAAAACATCACCAGTAACGGTGAAGAAATCCATTACAAAAGCAACGGTTTCAAAAATTAAATCTGTGACTTATTCTGGATTTTATAAAAAGCCATCAGTGACCGTAAAGTACGCTGGAAAGAAACTGAAAAATGGAAGTGATTATACCCTTAGTTATAAGAACAACAAAAAGGTTGGAAAAGCAACGGTAACAATTAAAGGAAAAGGCAATTATACTGGAACGAAAAAGGTTACTTTTAAGATTAAGACTCGAAAGAAAGGAGTCTATGCCAAAGGAATCTACAAAGTGGATGTAGGAGGTCTGGCAGGACATAAGAAAGCCAGCAGTAAATCAAAAGTAATCGTCCACTATCCAAAGGGAAAGAAGTTAGAAGTAACAAAAGTAAT
>JAQVEG010000100.1 GCA_028697725.1 Anaerostipes sp. | reverse complement strand
TTTGAGTTTCAGCAGTTTGAAACGTCAGAGAATCGCATGTTTACGTCAAAATATCTGGCGATTTATTTTAGGTCAGTCTCTACAATTCTTTATTTATAACTGTTGTGAACATCGAAATTAATTCCATAAAAGAAACACATAATTCATAATATATATATTTATCAACTTGTATGTGGATAAGTTATTCACACTATTTAACCCCATATTTTATATACTATTGAAAAAAATTATAAACATATTATTAAAAAGTTATCCACCACTTATCCACAAATTGTGTATAACTTTTTCTTCTTATACAACATATATGTTACATAGAATTAATATCAAAAAAACGTAGAAATAACTTGACTTTTTATGAATAGGTTGTCTATAATGGGTGTGATGTTTTTTTAGAATATATATTATTTTATATATATAAATACGAATATTTGATTAAGGAGGTGTTCTAGGATGAAGATGACATTTCAGCCAAAGAAAAGACAAAGATCTAAAGTACATGGTTTTAGAAAAAGAATGAGTACTGCTAACGGAAGAAAAGTTATTAAAAGCAGAAGAGCAAAAGGAAGAAATAAATTATCAGCTTAGGTCGCAGTTATGTGACCTTTTCTTTTCTCTAAATAAGGAAAGTAATTGTTATGAAACATTATTGTTCAATTAGGAACACAAGAGAATTTAGCGCTGTCTATCGTGGCGGTAAATCAAAAGCAAATAAGTACTTAGTAATGTACTATAAAGAGAATCATTTAGATTATAATCGATTTGGAATTTCTGTCAGTAAGAAAGTTGGAAACAGTGTTGTTAGACATCGAATGACACGTTTATTAAGAGAGTCTTATCGTTTGAACCAACCAAAACTTAAAAAAGGATATGATATAGTTGTTATCGTTCGTGTATTGGGGAAGGGTAAGAATTATAGCGAAATAGAAAGTGCTTTTTTGCACTTAATTGATTTACACCATTTAAGAAAAGATGATTTGAATTGAAAAAAATATTGATAGCATTGATTAAATTTTATAGAAGGTATTTATCTAAATTGAAAGGAAGAGGAACATGTGTATATGTTCCAACCTGTTCGGAATATGCCATAGAAGCATTAGAAAAGCACGGATTGATAAAAGGAAGCTTATTAGCAGTTTTTCGTATCTTAAGATGTAATCCATTTTCTAAAGGTGGCTATGATCCTGTTCCAGAGGTAAGAAAGGAAAAAGGTATTAGAAAATGATGGTTTTAGCTCAGGCTACAAGCTCAGGAGGAATTTTAGCTCCTATTGTTAAATTATTTGGATATATTATGCAATATATCTATATTGGATTGTCTCATTTTGGAATATTAAATCTTGGTGTATGTATTATTATATTTACATTAATTTCAAAGTTAATTATTTTTCCATTGACAATTAAGCAACAAAAAACAATGAAGATTAATCAGATTGCTCAACCTGAAATTAATAAGATACAAAAGAAATATAGAAACAAAAGAGATAATGCTTCTATGATGAAACAGCAAGAAGAAATGAACGCTGTTTATGCAAAGTATGGTACATCACCAACCGGTGGGTGTGCTACAACTTTAATTCAGTTTCCAATTATTATGTCTTTGTATTATGTAGTTCGTAATTTAGAGGGATATATTCCTGATATTTCAAAAACAGCATATACATTTATTTTTGGAATAGATATTCAAAATGCACCAGGATTTAGATTAACACCATATTTAATTATTCCATTGGCATCTGTTATTTTTCAATATTTAACAATGAGAACTTCAATGTCTAATATGGATAGTGACAATCCAGCAGCTGGTATGTCTAAGAGTATGATGCTTATGATGCCGTTGATGTCATTGTTTATGTGTATTACACTTCCAGCAGCCTTAGGTATTTACTGGGCAGCAAGTGCAGCTTTCCAATTTCTTCAACAAGTATTTATTGATACTTATTATGATCATGCAGATATGGATAAGATTATAGAAAAGCAACGAGAAAAATATGCAAAGAAGAAGTCGAAAAAGGGTCCATCCATGTATGAGAAGATGATGAGTACAGCGACTGGACAACCTTCAGCAGATGATTCAAGTAATGGAGCACCAAGTGGATCAATTAGTTCCGTTGCAAATAAAAAAACTAATAAGACCGTTAATTATAATGGAAATAATACTGGAGGAATTGCTTCAAAGGCAAATAGTGTGAATAGATCTGACAAAGGAGGAAAGTAAAAATGGAGATAAAACGTTTTACTGGTAAAACAGAGTCAGATGCGGTTATGAATGCAGCAATGGAGTTGGGAGTTACAAGCTCTAATATTAATTATAAAGTAATTGATAAAGGAAGTTCTGGATTTTTAGGATTATTTGCTAAACCAGCCATTATTGAATTGGTGGAAGAGAAAAAAGAAGTTCCAAAGCCTGAAAAGAAGAAAGAAATACCTTCTTCTCAAAAAGTTTCTGTAAAAGAGAATAAAAAAGAAGAAATAAAAAAAGAGCCAGCAAAGGTTTATGAAAAGCCTGAAAATATCGATGGTATTATTGAAGATACAAAGAAGTATTTAGAAGAAGTATTAAAAGCCATGGGGCTGGAACCGAAAATAAATGTGTATTATAAAGTGAGTGAGAATATGTTAAATATCAATGTATCTGGGGAAAAGATGGGTGCTTTGATAGGAAAACATGGACAAACTTTAGATTCACTACAGTATTTAACAAGTTTGTATGTAAATAAAGAAAGTGATTCTTTCATAAAAATAAAACTTGATACTGAGAATTATAGAGAAAGAAGACAACAAACATTAGAAAAATTAGCAATTAGTATTGCAAATAAAGTTAAGAAGAATAAGAAACCTGTTCATTTAGAGCCAATGAATCCAAACGAAAGACGTATTATTCATTCAACTTTACAAAAGGATCCTAAAATTGTGACGAGAAGTCAGGGAAAAGATCCCCATAGAAAAGTTGTTGTTATGCTTAAAAAATAAAAAGTTGGGGTTGCCTTGTTTAGGCAGCCCTTTTTT
>JAQVEG010000057.1 GCA_028697725.1 Anaerostipes sp. | reverse complement strand
TCGTTCGTATGGACTTCATGGCTCCATTGGTCGCTGATGAGAAAAAGCTATATAACAATCGACCTGTTAAAATATATACTGGGAAAGTAGGGTCTGGATTACCAAACAGTGTACCAAACACAATACTTAACACTATAGTTGTCATAATTGGTTCAATCAACGTCCATAAAATTCCTAAATAAGATCGTCGATACTTTAGCTTGATTCCCTTTTTTACTAATTCAATTAGAAGGAATCTATACTTCCTAAAATTTGCAATATAAGTTTTCATTTTTCATCTCCATAAATATTATTGTAACCATGGAATTATAACATCTTTTTTCATATCATTCAATATGTGACATCTTTTTTATATATTATTACAATAACAGACTGTATTCCATCCTACTATTGGGCATACGCTACTTTTGATAAAACACGTTTCTCTATATTTTCCAACTCTTGCATTTCCAAATTACCCCACCGGCTAATGTCCCATGTATTACATAAAAAGCTAAGCCATTTTGACCTAGCCTTTTATCATATAAAATCTATATTGATAGATACTTAATACTATAGTTTCCATAAAATGCTTTACTTCCTACAACTAAGAATAATATCACATATTCTATCTACATCTTCTAAACTCAAATCTGAATATAACGGTAATGTTAATATGCGCTTACTTATATGTAATGAAATTGGTGTTAAGTCCACATTATATTTTCCGTGAAAACATGAAAATGTATTGGTTAATGGATAGAAATACTTTCGTGCACCAATTCCATTCTCTGCTAATACATCAGATACCTCATTTCTACTTGCTCCAAATTCTTTTTCTTCAAAAACAGCAGGAAAATATGCATAATTAGATTCTACATCTTTTTGAACTGGACTTAATTGAATTCCTTCTATATTCTCTAACCGACGACGATATTGAGCTACCACTTTCTCTCTTTTATTAAGTTCCTTATCAATATGTCTTAAATTACAAATTCCCATGGCTGCACAAAATTCATTCATTTTCGCATTTGCGCCAATACCATCCACCTCTTCTGGCCCACGAATTCCAAAATTCTTTAATCTGTACAACTCACGTCCAAAGGCTTCATCACGAAAGCAAACCGCCCCACCTTCTATTGTATTAAATACCTTTGTTGCATGGAAACTAAAACATGATACATCACCAAAAGATCCAATTCCTTTTCCTTTATATATTTCTCCAAAAGTATGTGCCGCATCATAAATCACTTTTAATCCATATTTTTTTGCAATTCTATCAATTGCATCTACATTACATACGTTTCCATATACATGAACTGGAACGATTGCACATGTTCGATCTGTAATTAAAGCCTCCAGTTTATCTACGTCCATTGTAAAATCATCAGGATTAATATCACAGAAAACTGGTTCTAAACCATTTCTTACAATTGCATGTGTCGTTGATGCAAATGTAAACGGAGTCGTAATAACTTCTCCTTGAAGGTTCAAGGCTTGTAACGTTAATTCTAAAGCCATATGCCCATTTGTTAAAAGATCAATATGTTCTACTCCCAAATATCTCTCCAATTCTCTTTGTAACTCTTGATGCTTCACTCCCATATTTGTTAACCAATGTGATTCCCACAATGGCTTAATCTCTTCTACATACTCTTCGAACTCTGGCATAGAAGATCTAGTCACCAATATATTATCACTCATCAATACACATCCTTCCTAAAATACAATTTATCATTTCATTTTTTATTTAAATACTACTACCTATGTCTCTAAGAATCAAGTTCTACTTCTATTCTAGCTTTATTAAAAAGAGTTGCAAACGGTTTTTGTCTTAAATTTTCATTTGACAATTCATTTTTTGATACCATAGAATAAAATCCTTGCTTATTGCAATACATCAATATATTAATCCCCTTCAAAAAATAATCTTTTTTCAAAATATAAAATCCATCTTTTTTTTCTATCCTAGTTCTTTTATTATGGTTAATATTAAAGAAAAACATATCTTTCACCCCATCATCATTTACAGACAAATAAAAACATCCGTCTTTTTCTAGTAATGTAAATCGATTTTTTTGATAAATAGAGAGCATAGAAAGTGTAGGATTATACATAATTCGCTTATCACCAATATCAACCGATAATTTTTGAGCAAGTTCTTCTACAATTCTAATTTCATAATATGATTTTTCCCCACCATGATTACAAATTGTGTTCACAATATATGTAGTTGGTGCAAGATTACTAATGTCTATTCTATTCTCTTCCTTATCAAATGGAAGAATAATCTCTTCATGATTAAAAAATCGATTATTGACCATTACTTTTTCTACAGAAAAATCATGTTGTTTTTCCAATTCTGCTCCACATTGAATATATAAAAAGATTTTTCCGTCATCCTCTTTAATTTTCACCGGAAATAATGTTGAACATTCTTTAACAATAGCCTTTAAAATATTTTGATCTAATTTTTTTATGTCCAAATCCAAAAAATCTTTTTTCTCAACTAGAAAGTCATATAGTTCTTTATAGTTTTTAGCTAAAATTGTCTCTGTAAAATATTTTGTTTTTAATGGTATCTTTGAATTTATGATTAGATGCTCAAAAAAACCTCTATACTGCATTAAAAAGAAACGATATCTCTCACAAGCCTTCTCGAACTCTTCATAGCCATATTCTGCTTCTTCATCTGTTAACCCATAAAGTGGATAGTATATTCTTGATATGCTATTTTCCCAAATTGCCTTATTACATTTTCCATTCTTCAAAGCATCTTGAACACATAATTTCATCTGTGCTTGAAAAGAATCACAACGATCCGAGATCATATGATACTCAGCCATCTGATCTGTTAAGGACAGTTTTTCACTATTTCCTTTTTTTCTCCAGTAATATACGATGGATGAATCAAGACTTATTTTTTTTGCATTTATAACTGCTTTATACAAAAAATAACGATCTGCAATTAATAAATTCCCTGGCATCTCAATTTGATTTTCTTTTATAAACTTCATCTTATATACAGCATTCCAATAAAATACCTGCTTTGAAAACTCCGCAATATCATCTTCTGATGATAACACTCTATTTTCTACAAATAAATTCTTTTCACTAGGCGTAGCTAAATTTGCGAACATAAAACTATTTGTTAATCTTACTGGTAATCCTGCTGCAAACTCAGAATCATCATCCTCTATTCTTCCAATTAGTGTCTTGTATGCCCCATCAGCTACGATATCATCCGAATCAACAATTGCAAGATATTTTCCTTTAGCCATTTTAATGCCAATTTGAGAAGATATTGCTCCTCCTGAATTTTCTTTCTCAATCAAATGAAATTGCGGCTTATCTTTAATAAAAGATTCAATCACTTCCACTGACTTATCCGTACTTGAATCATCAATTATGTATACCTCATACTCATCTACATTTTGTCGTTCAATTGAACTTAAACAATCATTAATATATTGTTCATTATTATAGCTTAATACTACAATAGACAAAGTAACTTGTTTTTCCATATTGTATATACTCCTTTATAAAAATCAACGTGCTGATTTAATATTTCCAATTTAACAATGCTTCTACGCCATCAACATCAAATACCGGAATTTTACACGCCGATGACACATCATATCTTTCTCGAAATGAATCATCAATAAAGATTGCATCTAAATGTGATACATACTCACTTTTCTTCGCTTCATCCTTAATGTGTATGATTTCTGAGAACATCGACATATCAATATGATATTTTTTGCATGATTCTTCAATCTCTTTTGCATGTCTTGTTACTAAACATAATACTTTTCCTTCATTCAAACACTGATACAAGAAAGAAATAACAACCGTATTAACTGTATTCTGATAAGTAATAGTATCATCAAAATCAACATATACATAATTATAGTCTATATCTATAATATATTTATTTGAGAATGCCCGTTCAACTTCCACATGTTCAATTAAGTTTGGAATTGCACATACTTCATACCCCATCACTTGATAAACAGAATTTAAAATGTAGTTAAATCCTTTTATTCTACTTGTCGACATACTCCCAGCAACACGTGGCGCCATTTCAAGTAATTTAAAATTATTATTCTTATCTTTCTTTACCTGAAAAAACCAAACGCCATTGAATTCAACTTTTTCATTAATTATCTCTGCAATTTTTCGAACCTCTTTTGGTAATACAACTGTTGCAGAATTCACACTAATTCCCATACGAATTCTTCTTCGTTCTCGCATGGATGCAACTAACAATTTTCCTTTTAAATCTGTAAAACAATCTATTGTGTACTCTTCTCCTGGTAACAATTCAGATATAACGTAATCCTCGTCTACTCTTTTCAACGCTTGTACATCCTGCATGTTCTCGACTTTCATAATTCCTTGCGAACCCTGACCAATATCTGGCTTTGCAAACAATGGCAAATCGTTTTCTCTAATATTCTCTGCCTCATACATTCTAGGTGTAAAAAATTCCCCTTTAAAAAGCTCGTATGTTTTTATTTTCGAGCGACTTATATCACAAGCTTCTTTCCCTGATGTAACTAGTTTACATCTAAGTTTATCTCTAATCTCAGATAAATATACAATAATATCATCATATGCTGGAATTAAAACATCTATCTTATTGTCATCAATTACTTTATTAAGTTCCTCAATAAAAGTTTCACTTGTATAAAACGAAATTCCCTCAAGATAATTTTTATATACCATTCTTGCATGGCATGAAACAGAACTCAATCCAAATAGTTCAATGTGCTTATCAAAACGAAGTGCGTTATGTACTTCAAGTCCAATTTCTGAGCCACAAGGAAACACCAATACATTTATCATCTTATTTTTTCTCCTTAATTACAATATCTAATACTTTCTTACATGAATCCCCGTGACAATATTTTGCCATCTCATCACAAAAATGATGTAACTTATCATACGCTTCATATTCATACTGATTAATATCCATAACCGCCCTTTCCAGTTCCTCACTATTTCTAAGAATCGGTCCTGGTAATTCAGAAATATCCACATATAAACCTCTTGTTTCATTTAAGTATTCTTCTAAATCATACATATAAAATAACATTGGCTTTCTAGCACTTGCAAAATCATAAAACACACTAGAATAATCTGTGACTAGTATATCCGTCACACATAACAATTCCATAATATCTTCTTCTTGACTTGCATTTATTAAAAATTCTTTATGCTTCTCATCAATTACTAAATTATCAGCTATTAGGTGATGTAATTTTACAACTAAAACATACTCTTTACTTAATTTTTTGTATAACGCCTCCACGTCAAACGGGAGTTCAAACTCATAGCCACGTACATAATCGCCTTGAAGATCTCTCCACGTTGGTGCATATAAAATCACTTTTTTATCAGCAATCTGTTGATATGTTTTTTCTAATCTGCTAGATACTCTTTGAATTCGCTCTTTGTCATAAAAAATATCATTAATTGGATAACCTTCTTTAATAACTTTCTTTTTAAATCGAAAGGCATTGACTAACTTTTCTTCCCCATAGTCATTATCTGCTAAAAAGTAATCCCAGTTTTGACTTTCTTTATACAAATTTCCAAATGCCTGTTTCTCTGGACCTTCACACTCAATATCAAATCCTAACTTTTTTAATGGTGTCCCATGCCAGGTCTGTAAATAAACTGTATCATCCCTCTTCTCTTTTACTGGAAATATAATATTGTTCACCCAATACTTTGCTTTTCCAAGATAATGGAAGTACTCCTTGCTTCCTCTCTTTTCTAGGATAGGGTTTCCTGGTATTGTATCAGCATCTACATCAGGATAAGCCCATACATATTTAAAATTTGAGTATTCTGGCTGTTGAATCATATACTCATACAAATATTTAGGGTTTCCTGTATAATTTTTCCCTAAATTGGCCTCAAAAACAATCAAATCATTATCTATCGCTTCTGTTTGTAACATTTTTTTATATTCTTCTCGTCCTTCTTGGAAATCTATTCCTTTTTTAATTTCCTCCTTTGACGAATACCAAATATTTAAATTATATAAATTTTCACCGATATAGAACATCGTATTCATTTCTTCATTGTTGATATATCGATATAAATATCGTTCTCTTGTTGAATAATCTCCTCTTCTTTTCTCAAGAAATCCATATTCTCTATATCCCCCAACATATTCAACTCCAATTCGTACATTGAATCGAACATTATAATATCTGTGCTTTTTTATAATATCCATATTAATTGGCACTGTTTCTTCAATTTTTTGATTTGGTTCACTTATCTTACTAGTAAATAATTCATATGAATTTTTCAGATAATTATCCACAAGAAAAACTGAATATTGGCGTATTGGCGATAGGATTGCATTAAGCTTTATGTGCATTTGAACTGTTCCATCTGTCCCATCATATAAATCAACATCTGTACAAAATGTATTTTCATTTAAAGAAAAGTCAAATTTTTCTGAATAAGTAAAATGATTTTCTCTATTCTCAAGAACTGGGATTTGATAATTTAGAACACTAATTTGATTCCCATGACTTTGGAACAGTATACTCTCTTCTGGCTTCCTAATCTTCTTCCTAGCAATTTTAAAAATTGCTTTTTCTAAGACTTTCTTGTTTTGATTACTTATTTCAAATTCAAATAAATATCTTTCAACTAAAGTGATTTTTCGATTTGAAATATCATCCAATTGCTCTATTACATGTTCTTTTTTTGTTTTTCCATTATAAATTTCAATTCTTTGATTTGTATTTAAGTTAACTAAATACACTTTAATTTGTCCATCACTTGGGACGTTCTCCTTTTCCTTAATATGAAATGTCTGTGATTGCTCGTTAAAATCAATCTCCTTTATATACTTATATTTGGGAATTATCCCTGGGATTTTATGTGACAATTTTTCTGTAATATAACTCTCCTCCTTCATCTCCTGGACATACAATCTTGAAGTTACACAGGTTAATTTATCACAATCACCCTCCCATCCATTTGACACAATAGGATATGCATAATGATCTTTAACATATAGAATTTGATAAGCATCCACTTCTCTTAATTTTCCCAAATTCAACTCAATATCTGTCACCTGAGAAACTGTATATTTTTGAATTATTTTAAATTCAGAATTTAACACAAAACACAAACCATCTTCTTCATGTTTTCCAATTTCTACAAACTTAGAATTTATCCTAATTTGTCCATCTTTTTCATCAATTTTCACATAAACATATCCATCTTCTTTTAACGAATATGTAGTATTTTCAATAAAATACAGTTCTTTCTCCAAGGACATATTCAATTCTTTTCCACGAAATTCTAAAGTTTTAGAGTATCCGCTTACAAGTACGCTATATTTCTTTTTTTGTATAGCATTCAAAACATTGTTATCATATGGTATTTCAACGTTTCCTTTCTTTACTTTGTAATTTTTATTTAATATTTTGAAACTATACTGCAATTGCTGATTTTCTTTAATATTAATTACAATTTTTTGATTTATAATTGAATAACTACACACCGGTTTTATTCTATTAGATATGATACCTTTAATTTTTGCTTTTACTGACATTTTCTTTTCCTCACATTTTCTTAGTTTCCAGTACACAATAAATACAACAGAACTCATGATTTAATCTTCTATATTCTCTTTCGTTATTATATCATAAATCATATCTTTCTCGCAATTTACCCTAATTCCAACTTTTACTAACTTGACAACTTACCTAATTTACCCATACTATATATAATAACATTAAAATCAAAGAAAATCATTATATCAATAACTAATATGTAAAAAGTAAAGGAAATCAATAAAATGAATCAAATTTCATACATTTTCAAAAATACTATCTTAAGAGTAACAATTATTTTTATTTCAATGGCATTTGTTTTTTCTTTTTATATTCAAGAATTATCTAATACTACTTTATACAAAAGAAACCATTTTTATCTTTTTTTCTTTTTATTTTTATTGATATTATGTATATTTATTACACAAATATTCTCACATATAGATAGTATAAAGGAAGAAAGAGCTAAGAAAATCCAGCTTGTGCTATGGGTAATCATTCTATCTCTTCAAGCATTCATATTACTATTTACAAATGCAACACAAGTAACTGATTCTTATATGATTAATGATCAGGCATTAAATATTGCAAAAGGCATCGAACGACATGCTGATTTTTCAGGCAGCTATTTTTCTGTGTACAGTAATAACAATTTAATGCTTACTATAATGATATATTCATATAAAATACTACTTAAGTTAGGATTAATAGCATTTTCCAATCAAATATTTGCCTTTTTCAATATTTTGTGGATAAATTTGTCTATCTTTTTTGTGAAAAAAGCTATATCCATTATGTTTGATTATAAAAATGCAACAAAATTTTTATTATTATCAAGCATGAATCCTCTTAATTATCTTTTAATATATTGGATATATACATTAAATTTAAGCCTTCCTTTTATTGGATTTACTATTTTATCTGCTGCAATTTTATTTTCAAAGGATGAAAAATACAATAAAAAAGTATTTAGTATTTTATTTTTAGTATTAATTGCCTGTGTTGCAGCTATTGGATTTCTATTACGTCCAATCATAGATATTCCTTTATTTGCACTTTTGATTGTTTGGATACTATCTAAAAAAAATAATATAAAAATAAAAAGCTTTTTTAAAATATTTTTATTTTTATCTATCCTCATATTTTGTTATGGTAGTCTAAATCTTTCTATAAATCACACAATTGGAAAACCAACAAAGGATACTTCTTTCCCAATAACTCATTGGATTATGATGGGACTAAGCGAATCCGGGGAAATAACAACTAATGATTTTTATTATACACACAGTTTTTCTACAAAAGAAGAAAAACAAACTGCAAATTTAGAAGAAATAAAACGTCGAATACTAGATAGAAAAATTACAGGAAACATTTCACATATAGCTCGTAAAATAAGTACAACCTGGTCAAATGGTATTGGATACTACCAGCAACGAATCGCCATTGATAACAAAATAACGTCTCCCTACTTGTGGATAATAGGTGATAAAAGTGATTTTGTCAGTATCTACTGTCAAGCATATCATGTATTACTCCTTGGACTAGTTTTAATATCCATTTTTCAAAAAACAAAAAGACAAAGTATATATAATTTTGATTTTTTTATTGTTCTTTCATTATTTGGTGCAATTTTATTTTATATCTTGTGGGAAGCAAAGGCTGCTTATAGCATCCCCTTTATACCTTTTTTATGTTTACTCGCAACAGATGTTGAAACTAGGAAAGTACATATACTCATAAAAAAACGAAAAAATATTTTTTCTGTTTTCATAATATTATTTACAATTATATGTTTCGCTTTTAACTATAAACCTTTAACAAAAAATAAAATAACCTGGAAAGAACCCAGTCTATTAACCGAGAGTAATTATTTCTACATATATCGCAATTATATCGGATATGTATCCTCGACAAATTCAACGCTAAAACAAAATTTTTATACTTCAAAACCTTTTAATCGTATAAAAATATCCTGTAAAGCAATTTCTCTTAATTCAACAGAGAACTATAAAATCATAGTAAAAAGGAATAAGAAAATTATTAGCAATCAACTCGTTGGTACTAAATCCATTAACAATACGGAGCATAGCATTACTTTACATGTTCCAATACAAAATTCTACAAAAAACACTAAATATAGTATAGAAATATCAGCCAAGTACCCTCACACCCCTGATAGTATTGTATGGTTTTATCGTCTTTCAAAGGCAACTAATCAATATAAAGGAAAAGGATTCATATCAAACAAAGAAATTCCCGATATAAACATCAATCTTTATACGCTAAAAAAAGGTTACTACATGTCTGAATTTCAATTTTTAATATTATTTTCCATGATATGTTCATTGGAAATGTGGTGTTTTTTTTATAAAAAATAAAAACAATAGGCGAAAGAAAATTTTTAAATACTTTCGCCTATTGTTTTATCTATTTTATTTTTATAACGAGTAACATCTACTCATCATCTTTTTCATAAAAGAAAATCAGGTATAACATCAGCATTACCATAGATAATTCCATTGGTAAAATACTATAATCCATGTTCATTGCCAGTAACAATGCCATCCAAATAGAAATCGTGAAAATATTACATTTTTTCTTTAAAGAAAATATAATAATAAATCCAAAAAACAGCGTAAAACAAATTCCAACAGGAATTGAAAATCTTAACATTTCATTCAAGAAAACATTATGAGCATTGTTAACTTGAGCCCCTTGTTTTATGTGTATAAAAAATCCATTCTCATATGAAATCCCAATCCCCCCTTGATTATTTTTGATTGCATTTAATGAAGCTCTCCAGATATCTGTTCTTCCTCCCAAGGTTGTTACACTACGTTCCTGTGCAATCTTTAAAAAAATAATTCTTGCTGCAACAAAAACTATAGAACCACTTACACAACTACTTATTATTTTTTTTCGATTTGAAAAATTCTTAACTCGAGGATATAATTCATAAACTATTTTTCCAAATAAAATCAATATTGCTCCAACAGTAGCCGTATTAACATGGGCAATATAAAAACAATAGGCCAATATAGCAACACAAAGACACAGTAATATTTTGGATATTTTACTTCTAAATCTATCTGTATTCATTAATAAAAAAGACAGGAATAATAATAACATCAATGCATATTCACTTTTGTGAAAATACACCCAATTAAATCGATATTCACCATAAAAACTCTTCCCCCATTCTTGTGTTTGTGTAACCACTCCCCAATTATGAAAATAAATTGATAAATAACCCATATGGTATACAACAATTCCAATTATATTTGATATAATTATACTTCCAATTACAGTTTGAAATATATGGTATTTTTCGAACCATACATTATTTTTCCCTAACACTAATAAAAATAAAAATGGAAATGATATAATTACGCTCTTTAGTTCTCCATACCATTGAATTGATTGTATATTCATAATATAACTACCCGCATATCCCACCGTGGCTAATAATAATAGAATGAAAAAGGGAATATTCATTCTATTAATTCTATGATTATACACTAACCATATCAAATAAAAAATTATAAATATACATAGCACTGCATTAGCTAATATAAATTCCGGATAATATGCTACGTTTTTAAAGCTTGAACAACGCACCGGAACAAATAGAAATATTATAATATATAGTTTTAAAGCATTCACAAATATACTTTCTAACACTCGATTCATTTTTCCTCTTTTCTAAACTCTTAACACCGATTTTAAATTTACTCTTATATATCTTGCACCCAACTTACTTCATTTCTTCATTTAGAAGAGTTGATTCTATTATAAATTTCGGTCTTTCTTTTGTTTCTAAATATACTTTTCCAATATATTCACCAATAACTCCTATTGCTATTAATTGCATTCCACCAAGCACCCATATGGACATAATTAAACTCGTCCATCCACTTACTGTACGCCCAGATAAATATTGTATTAAGAAATATAATAGCGCTATAATTCCAATTCCACAAATACCCATACCAAAATTAAAGATTAATCGAACCGGCTTAATGCTCATAGATGTAACACCTTCAAATGCAAAAGAAATCATTTTCTTTAGTGGATATTTACTTTTTCCTGCAAATCGCTCCTGACGTTCATATGTGACAATATCATTTTGATATCCTATCATTGGCACAATTCCTCTTAAAAACAAATTAACTTCCTTAAATTGCAATAATCCTTTTAATGCTCGATTGCTCATTAATCGATAGTCCGCATGATTGTATATAATATCGGCTCCTAAGTGCTTCAACATCTTGTAATATGTTTCTGCAGTAAATTTCTTAAAGAAAGTATCTTTCTCTCTAGAACTTCGAACCCCATATACAATATCATTTCCTTCATAATACTTTTCAATCATCGCATCAATAGCATTGATATCATCTTGTAAATCTGCATCCAAGGAAATTGCAATATCAGCATACACTGCTGCTTTTGTTAAACCCGCCAACAATGCATTCTGATGACCTTTGTTATGTGATAGTTTTAACCCAGAAAAAATCGTGTCCTTCTTATGTAAAAAACTAATTAATTCCCATGTTCGATCTTTGGATCCATCATCAACGAATAAAATTTTACTGTCCTTTGTGATTTTTGATTTTTCTATTAATTCAAATACTTTATTTTGAAGTCTCTTAGAAGTTTCCATCAAAACCTCTTCCTCATTATAACAAGGCACAACTAAATACAATTTTTTCATTTTTATTTTTTCTCCATCAATTATTCAAATCTACTTTTCTCTATATTTCTTTCTCACACATCTCTAATGCAGAGGCAATCACTGCATCCATGTCATAATACTTATATTCACCTAATCTTCCACCAAAGATAATATTCTTTTCCTTTTGAGCCAATTCCTTATATTCCTCATACAGTTTCCCATTTTTTTCATCATTCACTGGATAATATGGCTCATCACCAAGTTTCCACTCGGAACTATACTCTCGGCTAATAACTGTCTTTGGCTGTGTTCCAAACTCAAACCATTTATGTTCAATGATACGTGTCCATGGTGTTTCTGCATCTGTATAGTTTACCGCCGCATTCCCCTGGAAATTAGGTTCATTTAAAACTTCTGTCTCAAATCGGACAGAACGATATTCTAGCTCGCCTAGTTTATAATTAAAATATTCATCAATGGCACCAGTATATATAACCTTGTCAGCCATCTTGTCCAACTCATCTTTTTTCTCAAGATAATCAACGCCTGTTTGAACTTCAATTCCATCTAGCATATGCTCTATCATCTTCGTATATCCACCCATTGGAATCCCCTGATACAATGCATTAAAATAATTGTTATCAAAGGTCAATCGAACTGGAAGTCTTTTAATAATAAATGCTGGCAGTTGATCACAAGGTCTTCCCCATTGCTTTTCTGTATATCCCTTAATTAATT
>JAQVEG010000099.1 GCA_028697725.1 Anaerostipes sp. | reverse complement strand
TAGATACAAAACAAAGTGTTACATACAGATATTGTTAATTATATAACAATGAAGTATAAAAAAAGAATAAAATAAATATGAAATTTATGATATTCATAAAAAAAAATAATGGATAATTAAAATTGTCTTTAAAAAAGTACAATTTTTAAATATAAGGAAGGAGGTTGAGAAATGGCTTAAAACTGGGTTTTTTACCGTGTCAAATTGTTTATAATAAATATGAGAAACTTTTTATAGAAAGAAACAATTGAAATCAAAAATAGATTGTGATACTATTAACACATCGGTAAAAATACCTTAACAATATTAATAATTAATTAATGGAGGAATCAAAATGTCAAAAAAAGTAGTAATCGCAAGTGCTTGTCGTACAGCAGTAGGTAAAATGGGAGGTGCATTAAGCACAACTCCAGCAGCAGATCTTGGTGCTATCGTAATCAAAGAAGCTTTGAACAGAGCGAAAGTTCAACCAGAAGCTGTAGATCAAGTATTAATGGGATGTGTTATTCAAGCAGGATTAGGTCAAAACGTAGCTCGTCAAGCAACATTAAAGGCTGGATTACCAATTGAAGTTCCAGCGGTAACACTTAACGTTGTATGCGGTTCAGGATTAAACGCAATTAACATGGCTGCAGAAAAGATTATTGCTGGTAATGCTGATGTTGTTGTTGCAGGTGGTATGGAAAACATGTCAATGGCACCTTATGCACTAGATAAAGCTCGTTTTGGATACAGAATGGGTAACGCAACAATGAAAGATACTATGGTAAACGATGCACTTTGGTGTGCAATGAATGATATCCACATGGGTATGACAGCAGAGAACATCTGTGAAAAATGGGGATTAACTCGTGAACAATTAGATGAATTTGCAGCAACTAGCCAACAAAAAGCTGTAGCAGCTCAAGAAGCTGGTAAGTTCGACGAAGAAATCGTTCCAGTTGAAGTAAAATCAAGAAAAGCAACAGTAGTTGTAAATAAAGATGAAGGACCTCGTGCAGGAACAACAGCTGAAGGAATTTCAGGATTACGTCCAGCATTTAAGAAAGACGGAATCGTTACTGCAGCTAACTCATCAGGAATCAACGATGGTGCAGCAGCAGTTGTTGTAATGAGCGAAGAAAAAGCAAAAGAATTAGGTGTTACACCTATGGCTACATGGATTGCTGGAGATTTAGCAGGAGTTGATCCTAAGATTATGGGAATCGGACCAGTAGCAGCTACCAAGAAAGTAATGGACAAAGCAGGAATGAAGATTGATGACTTTGATTTAATTGAAGCAAACGAAGCTTTTGCTGCTCAATCAGTAGCTGTTCAAAAAGAATTAGGATTTAAAGATGATGTATTAAACGTGAATGGTGGAGCAATCGCTATTGGACATCCAGTAGGAGCTTCAGGATGCCGTATCTTTGTTACATTGTTACATGCTATGAAACAAAACAATGCAAAGAAAGGGTTAGCTACTCTTTGTATTGGTGGTGGAATGGGTTGTGCAACAATCGTTGAAATGGACTAATTAAACATTTTAAGTTTAAGTTGAAAGGAGAATTCATTCATGGAATTCATTACATATGAAACAGAAGGACAAATCGGTATTATTACAATTAATCGTCCAAAAGCATTAAACGCATTAAATAGTGCAGTGCTAGGTGAAATTGAAGAAACTTTCGATAACGTAGACTTAGATAATATCCGCGCTCTTGTATTAACAGGAGCCGGAGATAAGTCATTCGTTGCAGGTGCTGACATTGGAGAGATGAGTACACTAACAAAGGCAGAAGGAGAAGCTTTCGGTAAGAAAGGAAATGATGTTTTCCGTAAGATCGAAACATTCCCTATTCCAGTTATTGCAGCAGTTAATGGATTTGCTTTAGGTGGAGGATGCGAGATTTCAATGAGCTGTGATATTCGTATCTGTTCAGAAAACGCATTATTTGGACAACCTGAAGTTGGTCTTGGAATCACACCAGGATTTGGTGGAACTCAAAGATTACCTCGTATTATTGGTGTTGGTAAAGCAAAAGAATTGATTTATACATCATTCAATATTAAGGCAGATGAAGCTTATAGAGTTGGTCTTGTGAATGCAGTATATCCACAAGAAGAACTATTAGACGCAGCTAAGAAGATGGCAAATAAGATTGCAAAGAACGCACCAATCGCTGTTCGTGCTTGTAAGAAAGCTATCAATGATGGTCTTGATGTTGATATGGATCAAGCAATTGTCGTTGAAGAAAAGTTATTCGGAAGCTGTTTTGAGACAGAAGATCAAAAAGCCGGAATGGGTAACTTCCTTGAGAAAGACAAAGAAAAGAAGTTAAAAGTAGTACCATTTAAGAATGCCTAATTCAGACATCTTAGTAAAATATGAAACTAATAATTTATTCATTTAGGAGGAATTATCAATGAAAGTTGGAGTAATTGGTGCAGGAACCATGGGTGGAGGAATCGCTCAAGCATTTGCACAAACAGAAGGTTATGAAGTGTGTCTTTGTGACATCAATGATGAATTTGCAGCAAACGGAAAAGCAAGAATTGCAAAAGGATTTGAAAAACGTGTTGCAAAAGGTAAGATGGAACAAGCAGCAGCAGATGCAATTTTAGCTAAAATTGCAACAGGAACAAAAGATATCTGTACAGACTGTGATTTGGTTGTGGAAGCAGCAATTGAAAACATGGAAATCAAAAAGCAGACATTTAAAGAATTACAAGATATTGTAAAAGCAGATTGCGTATTTGCTACAAATACTTCTTCTTTATCTATTACTGAAATTGGTGCAGGACTTGACCGTCCAATGATCGGAATGCATTTCTTCAATCCAGCTCCAGTTATGAAGTTAGTTGAAGTTATTGCTGGTATCAATACACCTCAAGAAACAGTAGATACAATTATCAAAATTTCTGAAGAAATTGGAAAAACACCTGTACAAGTAGAAGAAGGTGCTGGTTTCGTTGTAAATAGAGTTTTAATCCCTATGGTAAATGAAGCAGTAGGAATCTATGCTGATGGTGTTGCTTCTGTAGAAGGAATTGATACAGCTATGAAACTTGGAGCTAATCA
>JAQVEG010000098.1 GCA_028697725.1 Anaerostipes sp. | reverse complement strand
TTCTCACTAAGCATTTCATATGTAATATTCTTTGGTAAATATCCTAGAACAATCATATCTTTCTTTAAAGCTTCATTGTCATCACTATACATGGTTTCTATATCATTTTGAGAAGGTTTTTTATACCTAGCTATCAATTCCAAGGATTTTTTAGTTCCAAACATTCCAATAATTTTCCAAATATTATTTCCTTCCCCTTTTACCTGCTTAATCTTTGAATTCATACACGTTTCATATTTTTGTCTGTTTCCTGAGAGAGCTGCATATTCTACTGCCCCCATGCTAATAATCTCGGCTTCAACAGGATTTCCATTTATTTTTTGTTCAATAAAGTATTTTAAAACATCCAAATCATTGCAAAGTGCTGCAATGTGAACTGGTGTCATAAGATTTAAATCTTGGATTTTAAAATTCCCACCTTCTTTTTTCAACTTTTGAATCGTCTGTAAACTACAATTAGATGATGCAAATGACAGAATTTCTTCTTCCTCGTTTTTCTTTTTCTCAGAATGAGTAAAATTATTTTGCAAATACTTGTTATCTCCTTTGATACTAGCTTCTAGCAATTTACTTATTCCTGATTTTTGATTTGTTTTCTTTATGATTTCTAACACGTCATCCGCATAAAGATATCTCCAACTATTTCCTAGTACATGTTTCATGGTCGATGCATCTACCACCGCACCTTTTTCTATCAAATAATTCATGATTTTTCTACTAGTATTTTCGTTTTCAGGAGACATTAGTTGAACTAGCATATCAATGGCTCTAGTTCCATCTGTCTTTTCATTGACATCAGCTCCATGTTCTATTAATGTCTTCGTCAATTTAAGATTACCATTCGCAACTGCTTCCTTAAGATAAGATGTGTTGTCTCCATGATTCTCAATCTTTGCACCAGCATTTATCAATAATATTGGAATATCTTCCCCATCCTTTGTTGATAATGCGTCCATTGCAAGTACTAACGCTCTCTTATCTTTTTTATTAGAGAAAATAGTTGTATCCCCAATCCCCAAATCCTCCAGATTCAATTCACTATCCTTTAAACATTCTTTTACCGCCTCAAAATTGTTCTGTTCAATTGCAAAAAACAACTTCTCTCCTACGGTAGAAGTACCCTTTTTAACACAGCCACAACAAAAGAGCATGACAATTATTAATAAGTATTTCACTTTTTTCATTTTTATATATTGGCAGTGGAGAAATCTCCACTGCCTCTCCTTCCTATTAAAATTGCCAATCAAAGCTTTTTATTTTCTTCCTACTATCCTTTGTTGATACTTTAAACGAACCATTTGTTTTAAACTTTTCATATAATCCTTTCATGCTTTTTTTATTGGTAAAATATATTAGACCCTTCATTCTTAAACTGTTTTTCCCTCTTGTTTTCCCCCCTGGTTGAAACTTTCCCGGTTGAAATCCAGTTAGCCACCATGCTTTTCCTTGTTTTGTTGTGTTTTTACTGTCACGACTAAACAGTTTTTTGTTTTCTTTGGTATATAATGCTAAGCTCATGCGTAAACGCTTATTCTTTTGATATGCACATGACCATTGCGGGTTCTTACTCCAACCACGATAATACAGTCCAATCTCACAACCACTAGAGATTCCATATCCGTACATTTCCCCATATTTTCCTTTCCAAAATTCAAGTCTCCAATGTGCCGTAATATACTTTTTATATTTTATATCCATTCCAAATGAATTTGCAGCATAATCATATGCATTATTATAACCTAGGTATTTTTGTGGTGCATTCTGATTAAATGCAAAATAATGCTGTTTGCTACTCCAATATCCAAAAAATTTATGCCCACTTGAATCCACATAGTTTACAGGGTTCCCATTACAATAAGCATACAAATTCTGTGTATCTGGTTCTGTGCTTTCTCCTCGATAAGTATCCTCTGTTAAGAATCTTCCATCTTCTGGATTATAATATCTTGCATTTAAGTAATATAGTCCTGTGGTACTATCATAGACTCCACCAGTATAACATACTTCATTTCCTGCTGTGTTGTCTCCTTGAATCCTTGTTTCTCCAAAGTCTGTGTAAGTGTAAGTAGCATCTGCTGTCCCATCTTCTTTGATAAGACTTGTGGTACTTCCCTGGATATCCTTATTATAACTGTAATAGCTTGTGGTGTCACTTGTGTATCGCTCAGTTCCAATCACATTTCCTTCCAGTCCAATCAGGTTCTGTGATGTCTGTGTTCCACTTCCATCGGTCGTAGAAGATACCACCCCATCTTGATAGTAATAGTTGGTTGTGTTCCCTCCTTCTGTTTTCTGGATTCGCTGACCATCTCCATTGTAGTCATTGCTTTGAACCAACGTACTTTGACCATCCTTTTCTTTGGATACAGTGCTTAACTGGTTCTTGGCATCGTAAGTACGCTTTAAGGTTTCTCCTGTCTTCGTTGATGTCTGACTGATTTCATTTCCATTCTTATCGTAAGAATAGTTGGTCACTTCATCCACTGCAGTTCCTTTTGCTTTGGTTGATGTTGTTACCTGATCCAGTCCATTGTAATCATACGATGTTTTGGTTCCTCCAATATCCTCTGATAATCGGTTTCCAACTCCATCATAGCTATTTTAAAATTCTCCTTTCTCCTTCTTTTGTTGTTATTTTTATGTACACCTATATATCCCTAAATTAGTATAAAAAGTAACGGTACAATTTTATTTTTTTAGGTATTAAAAAAGAGTAGAAAATTCTACCCTTTTATTGCGAAATCATCTTTTATTTCATTGATTTTAACATTTGTATTACCTCTTGATATGACTGAGTGCTATGAATCTCATATACATTTCTTTCATCTGTACCAACACAAATCACTTCCTCTGAGGTCTCATATATTATAAATTTAATATTAGCTATTTCTAATTTCTTTCGAATCTTTGCTTTATTTTCATTTCCAAAACTATAATCAATCACACCTCGATTATCTTCAAAATGAGAGATATCTACCGTAGCAAATTGACTTCCTTTCTCATACTGGGCTAAGATGGAATTTCCTTTCCCTTCTTCTGTAGTTACTGTAATAGATTTTTGTTTTAAAGTAACTTTCCTT
>JAQVEG010000097.1 GCA_028697725.1 Anaerostipes sp. | reverse complement strand
TGGGATATGATTTAATTCTTCATTTCATGTAAAATATGCATCTTTTCCAAGGCTGTAACAAGTATGTATGCTAAAATACTTCCCACACCAGTTGAGACAAAAAACAGCCAAATGAATACAAAGTAGCCGACGGGTTGAAGCCCCATAAATACTTTTGCAATGGGATAGGCAGCAAGACCGCCTAAAAGGCTGGTTCCAATAGCTTCTGCAATACATGTGATACCAATCTTCTTCGTAAAGCGGTACATCATTCCACAGCACAATGCACCAATCATACTGCCTGGAAATGCCATTAAACTTCCTAGCCCAAGGAGATTTCGAAGGAAACTTGCACAAAAGGCAATTCCAACACCCCAGGCGGGTCCAAGAACCACAGCTGCTATAATATTCACCATATGCTGAATTGGTGCACACTTTGCACCTGCGACAGGAACGCTGACTAGACTGCCCACTACTGCAATTGCAGTTAAAATACCTGCATATGCTAATTTTTTTGTCTTGTTATTCATATTTTATTTATCTCTCTTCCTTTTTTTGCTTTTCTAATTATAGTATAGAAAAGGAGGAATCGCAATTAAATATTATGTTATATTAAAATTCTTATGAGCCCACAGCTTTAAGGCGGTTGTTCTTGCAGCAAGGGAATCCACAGAATCCAGAATACTTTGGAATGACTCAGATTCTTCTTCTGTGACAATTCCATCATCTGCAATTTTCATAAGCTGCTCTTGGAGTGACTCCATCTCCTGAACAGCATTGTGGAATTTAACAGTAACACGAAACAAATCTAATTCTTCTGCAGCCATAGGCGGAATATATTCTTGACCGATTTCACATACCTGGCTACAATAATGACTATAAAGTCCTGGTGTGTTATAGGTTCTTACCATAGAAACAATTTCATCTGGTTTTGGAATAGCAGCACCAGTTTCAATATCGCCAAGGCGGTCTTCTCCAATTCCCAGATATTCAGAAGCAGACATTCGGCTTTTAAATCTAGAATCATCTTGTTTCAATTTCTCTCTTATTTCAAAGTAAATCGTTTTTTTTGCCATGGATTTGACCTCCCATATTTCATGTAAAACAGGGGTAAATTACCCTAAATAATTGCAATTTTTTGTAGTTTTTTCTCTGTAAATAATTATAGAGTAGGCATATAATAAAAGCAAATAAAGAAAAGAATGAGGTGATAAAAATGATAAGTTTTATGCTTGTATTAATTATAATAAGTGTTGTATTATGGATTGGTTTTGAATTAACAGGAGCGTTACTTGCGGCATTGTTTTGGGTTGGAATAAAACTTCCCCTTGCGTTAATATTATGGTCCATAGGTATTGTATGTTGTCTCACACTCCTTTTAATTCCCGTTGGAATATGGATGTTTAAAGCAGGTGCAAGGTGTTTGGTGTAAAGATATTTCAAAATAAAAAGCATATAAAAATGGCACATACTTCTTTTCATAAAAGTATGTGCCGTTTTTTATTGTGTCTCTATTCTTTTCCGTCCCAGCAGTAGGTACATAACTTGCTACAATCCAATCCAACGGACTCAATCATATCATCAAGTCTATGGTAACGAAGAGATGTGAAGTTTAATTGGTCACAAATAGTATCAATCATCTCTTTGTATTCTGGTGTATCTGGATTGGAGAACGCATCTAAATGTACGTTGGTATAATCACCAGCAATCTGCTGAATTACGCGGCGGGTAATTAAATCCATCTCTGAGGTAGAGCGAGAAAAATTCAAATACTTACAGCCGTATAAAATTGGTGGACAGGCAGGTCGAATATGAACTTCCTTGGCTCCACTTTGATATAAAAATTCTGTGGTCTCGCGAAGCTGGGTTCCACGTACAATAGAATCATCAATAAGCAGAAGGCTCTTGTTTTCAATGAGTTCTTGTACTGGAATCAGTTTCATCTTAGCAATTAAGTTTCGTTTACTTTGAATCGTTGGCATAAAAGAACGAGGCCAGGTTGGTGTATATTTGATAAATGGTCTGGAAAATGGAATTCCAGATTCATTGGCATATCCAATAGCATGGGCAATACCTGAATCAGGTACACCGGCAACAGTGTCTGGATTGGCATCATCACGCTGTGCAAGCTTTTTACCACAATTGTATCGCATTTCTTCTACACTGATGCCTTCGTAAGAAGAGGATGGATACCCATAATAAACCCATAAAAAAGTACAAATTTTCATGTCTTCTCCAGGCTGAACTAAAGTACGAACTTCTTCTGGTGTTACAATGGCAATCTCGCCAGGTCCCAATTCCTTATAATTACTGTATCCTAGATTCAGATAAGAAAAGCTTTCAAAAGCAACACAAAAACTACCATCTTTTTTTCCTACAGATACCGGGGTACGCCCCATCTTATCTCTAGCGGCATAAATTCCTTTTTCTGTTAAGATTAAAATAGTCATAGAACCATCAATCATTTCTTGTGCATATTGAAGACCTTCAATCAGATTATCCTTTTGATTGATAATTGAGGCTACTAATTCAGTTGTATTAATATCGCCACCACTCATCTCAAGAAAATGACTGTGACCAGAATCAAATAACTGTTTCATAATTGCTTCATGGTTGTTCATCTTTCCAACCGTCATAATAGCATAAGTACCATGATGTGAACGAATAATTAATGGCTGTGGTTCATAGTCTGAAATACAGCCAATTCCCATATGTCCTTTCATGAGATTTACATCCTTGTCAAACTTGGTCCGAAAAGGAGAGTTTTCGATATTATGAATGGCACGATCAAATCCATCTTCCTTACTAAAAACTGCCATACCAGCACGTCTAGTTCCTAAGTGAGAGTGATAATCTGTCCCAAAATATAAGTCAAAAACACAATCTTGTTTTGATGTTACCCCAAAAAATCCGCCCATAATTCCTCCGTATCTTAAATGTTTATAGTATTTTTATTAATAAGAGAGAATATCTCTTGTTTAATTATACATAATGAAGCTATATGAAACAAGGAGAGCTTGTAGTATTTTGCGAAAAAAACATATTTTATATCTTGTGGTAGAATAAAGAAAAGGGCGGTGAGAGAATATGAAAAAAATAATTATTGTT
>JAQVEG010000096.1 GCA_028697725.1 Anaerostipes sp. | reverse complement strand
AATATTGGAAGCAGCTTCTAACGAAAAAATTGATGGAATTATTACAACAGGTACGGATGTTGCTGTAAAAGCAATTGGTTATGTGAATGATAAGCTTGGTCTAAGTGGAATAAGCTATAGAGCGGCTAAATTATCAACAGATAAGGCTTTAATGAAGGATGCATTTGTAAAGGGTGGAGTGAAAACAGCTGAGTACTCAAAGGTAGATACAATAGAAGATGCACTTACTTTTTAAAAAAACGTAAACAAACCCATTATGCTTAAGCCTGTTGATAGTTCTGGAAGTAGGGGCGTTACTAAAGTTGATTCTTCTGAAGAAATATATGAAATATCTAATAAAATTAAAAGGTATTCAAAAAAAGAGTATCTTGTTGCCGAAGAATTTATTTCAGGATATGAGATAGGGGTTGATTTGTTTGTTTACAAAGGTAGAGTGGTTTTAAATGCTGTTCATGGTAAACTTACACATAATAATGGACTAACAGATGTTCCAATAGGTCACTATTTTCCATTGGAAATATCTTCTAAAATAAAAAAACTCTAGAGAGTGAATGTAGAAATGTTGTTAAAGCTATAGGTTTTGATAACTGTTCAGTAAATATGGATGTGATAATCTCAGAGGATCAAGCATATGTTTTAGAGGCAAGTGGAAGATGTGGTGCAACATGTATCCCTGAATTAATAGGTAGGTATTATGGATTTAACTATTATGAAAAAATGATTAGAGTATCAATGGGCGAAGATGTTTCTTTTAGTTTTGACAAATTAACTCCGTGTATTGGAAAGCTTATTATTTCTGAAAAAGATGGTATCATTATGAAACAAGATAGGCTAAGCATGGATGATTGCACGGACGTACAATTTGATTACAGAGTTGGAGACAAAGTGAGAAAATTTAGTGTAGGACCAGATTGACTTGGACACATTATCAAAAGAGGTAATGTGATTGATGATTGTTCTGAGATTGAGTTAAGTATTGAGTAGATTACTACTAAGAAAGAAGATTATAGTATGCAGTTTATAGAGAATACTGTACGGAATTTAGGAAAAGATATCATTCGACTTGATGTGTATGATAAAAGTATACAGGCCATAAACTTCTATCATAAAATGGGCTTTATCGACTTATTTAAAAGACCTACTCGTAGATTTCAAGTTGTCTGTATGGAGAAGAGATTGAAATAAGCAGTATTGAATATAGCAGGGATTCTTTCAGTGAATTCAACACATTATTATTCCAGATAGGGTTCTAAAATCTCTATTAGTTCATATACTTTTGTCCCTAGTGCGGAAGCGAAAGGTGATTTCTCTTTATTTAAAGCGACCAATACTTTTCCAAGGTCACTTTTTGAGTGGTTTCAGGCTCATTTCTATTTACCTCCCAACATATTTTCAAGATACGGATCTGCTCTATATCTGCCTTCCGTATACTGTTTATCGTATGCCGTTGTATTGTTCACATGGTTATCTTTTCATCTCTTCTAAACACTGTGTTTTTCATAGTTGTCAGGTTATGTGATGTGAAAATAAGCTGTGCACCTCTAACAAAAGTGGAGTATATGCTATTCCATGTTAAATGATTAATTCAGCTCTATTCTTTTCTAACTCTGCCACAGGTCGAACAATCATGGAAACAAACCATGTTATTGCTTGCAACAAATTCGTTTTACCTCCTCCATTTGTTCCATAGACAGCCTTAATCGTGTCAAAAGTCAAACAAAAAAGTTGTTTAAAATACAGTTTTGGGTTATACTATGTTTATGGAGGTATCAAAATGAAATTATTAAGAGTAAAAGCAAGTAATTTTAAAAACTGCGATGATAATTTTACCATAGACATGGTTGCAAAATCAAAAAAGACATCTGAGGACAAAGAATATGAGTTACAGGAAATCGCAGATGATTTGTATGTTTATAATACGCTGGCATTTGTTGGTAAAAATGCATCCGGAAAAACAACTGCGATAGAACTACTTGATTGCTGTTATTCGATTTTAGGCGATTTTAGACTTGAAAATAAGCATTATGATTATGAAAATATTCGATTGGAAATCATATTTTTTCATGAGGAATTCTTATATTGCTATAGGACAGTGCTTAAATCTGATACAACCTTAGGTAATAAAGCGACCTTCACAGAGGAAGTAATACTAAAGAGGAAATACTTTAAATCTAATATCAAAGATATATATAATACAGATGAATATGAGAGACTTGATAAAGCAGGTGATTTGCCAGAAGACACATCAAATATCTTTTTTATTTTAAAGAAAAAAACTACTCGTGCATTATATTTTGATTGTGAAGGCGAGGGTGTAGACACATATCAGCGACTATTTAAGGCATTAAAGAATTATAAGATTTCCATGGACACTTTATCTGTTATCATCCAAATATTTGATGAGAATATTACCAACTTGGAAATGATAGATGAGCATAATTATAAGGTAACTTATCAAGAGTCTGAGAAGATTCTTTCTGATAAAGAACTGATTTATATTATGTCTAGTGGTACTACAAAAGGACTGTTTTTATATACATTAGTTGTAGCATCCCTTCAACAAGGCTTTGATTTGCTGATTGATGAGATAGAAAATCATTTTCATAAAACACTTGTGGAAAATCTAATCAGCCTCTATAAAGATAAGACAGTAAACAAGCATAATGCCTCTTTGATATTTACGACACATTATTGTGAAGTTTTAGATTTATTTAATCGGCGAGATAATATTTGGATTTCAAAATCAGGTAAAAAGGTATATTTAAATAATATGTATGATGATTTTGACCTTCGTACAGAATTGCTGAAGAGCAAGCAGTTCTATAACAATACCTTTCAGACGGCAGTAAATTATAACGAACTTATGAATCTAAAAAGGAAATTGATGCGATGAAATTACTAATTATGTGTGAAGGTCCAAATGAATTGGAAATCGTGCGAATTCTACTGAGAAACGATCTTCTGGTTTTCTCCGAGGATGATTTATTAAACTTGGTTCCTTATCATGCAAGGCAGATCAAGAAGTCTACGGCAGTACAGGCGGCGCTAAATATTTATCCAGGAGAAGTGAAAATCCTTCGAATTGGAGATGGTTTAAATGAGAAACTTGTCGTTCCGAAGGAATATGAAGA
>JAQVEG010000095.1 GCA_028697725.1 Anaerostipes sp. | reverse complement strand
AAGATAGAACGGAATCTCTCGCCCCTTACACTAAAATCATATTCCTACGACTTATTTCAATTTATAGACTGGCACAAACACACCAAGCAATTAAAAATTCATCAAAAAAGCGTCTTAAACTATTTTGATTATTTACAAGAGGATGCTCACTTATCCCCTCGCAGTATTCTTCGAAAATATGCCTCAATTAGACAGTTTCTTCTTTATTTAAACGAAGAACATAATGTCCACGAAAAATTCTTTCGATTTCATGGATTAAAATTTCAAACTCCTGTTACTCTTCCAAAAGTTCTTTCTTTAAACGAAGTAAAAAAATTAATTCAGGCCACAGAAAACAACTGTACAATGTCACCCACCCCTTACCAATATGCTCTTGCATTTCGAGATCATCTTATTATCGAATTACTCTTCTGCCTCGGTCTACGTATAAGCGAAGTAACAAAATTACACATCTCTGATTATTGTCCCGAAGAAACATCTATTCTCATCCATGCCAAACGCTCTAAAGAACGCCTTTTATACATTTCAACTCCAAGCATTCATGAACAGCTAGACCTTTGGATTCACACGATTCGACCTATCTTAGTAAAATCAGCTTCCGACTTCCTCTTCCTAAATCGATTTGGCAATCAACTGTCCATTTATGCCATTGAAGATATTTATAAAAAATATCAAAAATTATCAAATATCAATCCCCTTTCCACTCCTCATTATCTAAGACATACCTTTGCAACCCATCTTCTAAACAATGGTGCATCCCTTCGTGATGTCCAAGAAATACTGGGACATAAAAATATAGGAACCACACAAATATATACCGAAGTTTCCTTAAAGCGAAAACAAAATGTCTTTGAAAAATACAACGCAAGAAATTCATTATTTTAATAGTATGCCCCAAATAACAGTTTCCACATATTGACATATAATGCAAGAAATGAGATAATCTTAATATCCAGAAAGACATCATCTCTATTATCTCATCTTTTTTCATATCTATATGTCTAAAATTCAAAGGGAAATTTCTTTCTTGATAATATCAATTTATTCAATCTACCAAGGAGGAAATTTTACAATGAAAGAAATCACAATCAACCGAAATTTTAAAGACCGCGTATTCTGTATGTTATTTTCAGAACCGAAAAACGCATTGCAGCTTTATAATGCTCTAAACGACACAAATTACACCGATACAACGGATTTGAAAATCAACACCTTAGATAATGCTATCTTTTTAAAAATGAAAAATGACGTGTCCTTTCTCATCAATAACTTTATGAACCTATACGAACAACAAAGTACCTGGAATTTAAATATGCCATTTCGCTGTTTTCTATACCTTGGCGACTTATATACAGAATGGGCCTCTGCACAAAAGGTAAACTTTTATCGGACAAATTTAGTAAAAATTCCCACACCAAAGGTCGTTGTGTTGTATAATGGAGAAAAGGAAATTGGCGAAGAAGTAGAATTATATTTATCTGATGCATTTGAACAACCACAAGAGAATCCTCAGCTTGAATTAAGAGTACATGTAATCAACATGAACTTTGGAAAGAATGAAAATCTTCTTAACAAATGTTCCATATTATATGAATATTCTGCTTTTATTGCTAAAACCCGAAAATATGCAAAGATTCTATCTATCGAAGAGGCAGTCATCAAATCTATTGACGAATCCATTGAAGAAGGAATCCTAGCTCAGTTTTTAAAGGTTCGGAGGGCAGATGTTATGAAATCTATATTAACAGAATATGATGAAGAATTTGTAATGAAAGACTTACAAGAAGAAGCAAAAGAATTGGGACGTACTGAGGGACTTACCGAGGGACTTGCCAAGGGCCGTACCGTGGGGCTTACCGAGGGACTTGCCAAGGGCCGTACTGAGGGTGAATCTCGATTTTCAAGATTAACGGAATTTCTTTTAGATGATAATCGATTGAATGATCTTAAAAAGGCCACAAAAGACACTACATTCAGAGCTACGTTATACAAAGAATATAAAATTGAATAAACGACGAAGAACTTAAATATTGTCAACAAAATGAGCAATCCAAGGAATTGGGTTGCTTATTTTCCCCTCGTAGTATTCTTTGAAAATATGCCTCAATTAGACAATTTCTTCATCCTTTAAGTGAAGTAACAAAATTACATACCAATCCCCTTTGCAACCCATCTTCTAAATAACGATGTATCTCTTCGCGCTGTCTAGGAAATTGTACGAACAACAAAGTACCTGGAATTTAAATATGCCATTTCACTATTTTCTCTACCTTGGCGACTTATATACAGAATGGGCCTCTGCACAAAAGGTAAACTTTTATCGGACAAATTTAGTAAAAATTCCCACACCAAAGGTCGTTGTGTTGTATAATGGAGAAAAGGAAATTGGCGAAGAAGTAGAATTATATTTATCTGATGCATTTGAACAACCACAAGAGAATCCTCAGCTTGAATTAAGAGTACATGTAATCAACATGAACTTTGGGAAGAATGAAAATCTTCTTAACAAATGTTCCATATTATATGAATATTCTGCTTTTATTGCTAAAACCCGAAAATATGCAAAGATTCTATCTGTCGAAGATGCCGTCATCAAATCTATTGACGAATCCATTGAAGAAGGAATCCTAGCTCAGTTTTTAAAGGTTCGGAGGGCAGATGTTATGAAATCTATATTAATAGAATACGATGAAGAATTTGTAATGAAAGACTTACAGGAAGAAGCAAAAGAATTGGGACGTACTGAGGGATTGACCGAGGGGCTTGCTGAAGGACTTGCCAAGGGACTTACTGAGGGCGGATCTCGATTTTCAAGATTAACGGAATTTCTTTTAGATGATAATCGATTGAATGATCTTAAAAAGGCCACAAAAGACACTACATTCAGAGCTACGCTATACAAAGAATATAAAATTGAATAAACGACGAAGAACTTAAATATTGTCAGCAAAATGAGCAATCCAAGAAATTGGGTTGCTCATTTTTTAATATACTTTGTATTTTTGTTACATCTTCAACCCCAAATAATAACTATTATTTGGGGTTTCGTATATACAGTATCAAAAAGATGTTTGTAAGAATCGTCGAGGATTCGCGTTTTTACAGGATTGGATTATATGGCTGCACACTGTTGCGTAATT
>JAQVEG010000094.1 GCA_028697725.1 Anaerostipes sp. | reverse complement strand
CAAAACATCTTCATATTCCAGTTATCATTCATGAATCTGATATGACTCCTGGACTTGCAAATAAACTTGCTATTCCAAGTGCAAGCAAAGTATGCTGTAATTTCCCTGAAACTGTGAAACTTCTTCCGGAAGGAAAAGCCGTATTATCTGGTTCTCCAATTCGTGAAGAGTTATTTCAAGGAGATAAAAACGAAGGATTGAATTTCTGTAAATTTACACCTGATAAACCTGTCCTTTTAGTCATTGGAGGAAGCCTTGGATCTGTTGCTATTAACAATGCTATCCGTAATAATATAGATGATTTATTGGAAAAATTCCAAGTGATACATCTTTGTGGAAAGAATAACCTAGATACGTCTTTAGAAGGACACAAAGGCTATGTACAATTTGAATATATCAAGAAAGAATTAAAGAATTTATTTGCATGTGCAGACATTGTTGTTTCCAGAGCTGGAGCCAATGCTATTTGTGAATTATTAGCTCTTAGAAAACCAAATATATTGATTCCTCTTGGCTTAGAAGCCAGTCGTGGAGATCAGATTCTAAATGCGGAATCTTTTGAAAAGCAAGGATATAGCTATGTTCTTCAGGAAAACGATGTAACAAGTAAAACTCTACTTCATGGAGTCAATGAAGTGTATCAAAAGAAAGATTGTTACATTGAAGCAATGAATCAAAGTGAATTAGCCGACCCTATTGAAACCATTGTAAATCTGGCGAATCAGTTGATTAAAAAAAAGTAGACAAGTAATATCAAATCAGCCATTCACATTAAAATTAATGTAAATGGCTGATTTTTTCACTATACGATGCCTTGATACTTTTTTATTTGCTTTTGCTGCATACTGTATACCCTATTCCAGGTTCATACTTTACTCCTCTAAATCTATGACATAATTCTTGTGATTCATTGGTATTATTTTTTCTATTTTATTCTTTCCTCTTTCAAATCTTCATTTTTGCTTTTATCCAGTTATTATACTTCATGTATCGAATTACTACCTGATTGATTTGATTTTAACTTTATATGTGTTTTAAATTTTATATTTTGTTCCGTATCTGTTATTACAACAGAATTGTTTTGATTCATTTTTGTCTTGTCATTCACGTTTATCTTCACGTAAGAATAAAAACATTCTATATAAAGTAATATACAAAAAAGCACAACTCCAATAAAAATGGAACTATATTTTTTAATAATACATTCTTTTCTCATTCTAATATATTGGCAGTGGAGAAATCTCCACTGCCTCTCCTTCTAGCACGATAATCTTATATTATCAATAACTGTCATTTAAAATATTCCCCAATATAATGTGTGATAAAATTGTTTTCTTCCATCTGATTTTCTACTTCTAAAACTCTCCATTTTCCTCTAACCAAAGAACTTTTTATATTATATTGGAAATTACCTCCTGATAAAATCTTTTTATTTGCTGAATATGAATTGTAGTAACAAAAATAATACGTTTTTGCACCTACAAACCAATGAACTGTTATGGGGAATAACCGTCGAATATCATCGTTAGTAACAGCTTTGTCTGTATCTCTCCATGATAGCTCCTTATAGTCTTTATTGCTAATATATTCATATTTATTATTTTTACCTTTATAGCTATAACTATCTTTTGCTACCTGATATATCTTTGACGAAATATAAAATGCTTGTAATATATATGCCAAAAAGAATATTATCATAATCAGCTTAAAAATCTTTTTCATCCTTTACTCCTCTAAATCTATTGTAGTGTCAAATCTACCACCTGTTTTCATTGATGAACTTCAACGTTATTTACAATCAATCTTATCTTATTTATTACTGCACTTATTTGCCAAATGCCAAGAAGCCCCCAAAACCAATCTAGCATATCCATCTCCATATGAAATCCCCAGAAAATAAGGACAATCATCGCAACTCCAAATCCATCATATACAACTGGATTCAACCAAGATGAAATTCCCTTGACATTCAATTGCATATTGAGCATAAGTAGAAGAAAATTCCCCATCATCAGGAACAAATGAATCTGTGACCAAATATAAACAATACCTAATTCCTTCACTGAAATTCACAAAATAATACTTGTAACAATCATTGCAATTGAAATCTTTCCTATTATCTTAAGTGCAGACTTTACCCCTCCAGTTTTCCTAAGCTTCTCAATGGTTAATGGCGTATGACTTGAAAATAATAGACAAGCCAAGAACCACAAATATAAAAACCAATCCATAAAAAACATAAATTCAAATGTATCCATAGTTTATCCTCCCTACTATTATATTTTTCCACTCTAAATTTTTCATTTTGAATCCAATTCTTCATACATATATAAATACGGAATATCATTGATATCATCGTCTTTTGGCAATTCATCCTTTTTTAATTCATCTGCAAAGTACATATAATATTTCTTTTTCAAATCTTCATAAATAACACAAATCCTATCATAGGTTTTACACTTTTTATCCGTATATGCTTGTATCAAAAACGTTAGCTCAACACCTTCTTCTACTCCAGCACTTAGCTGATACTCTTTTTCAGTTTTATTCAAATCAATCTCATATCCACGCGAAAGATTGTTCTTGGTCAAATATAGTTTCTGCCATTCTTTATTTATACTTGGAATATCTATATGAAATCTTGTTTGAAACTTTTCTAGACTACATGATTCCACCTTTTTTATAGGATCATATGCTTCACTTTTTTGAGTAAATGTTGTCATAACACCTTTCTTCCATACCCTCTCCGTTTTAGCATCCTCATAATCAATAATTAGTTTCTCTCCATCCTTTACAATTCGATATCTACAAGCATCATTGGGTTCAACGTATACAGAATAATTTGATGGTATTTTGTCATTTTTTATTGCCTGCTCAAATCCTATCTTCATCTTTTTCTTCTCATTTTCCCCAACTTTGGGTCTTAGGATAGCTGTGAGAGATTGGATGACAAAAAAACAAAAGGGAATGATTACAAAAAATATAATAATAAATCTCTTTTTTTTCATTAAAGTTCCTCCATATATCGTCATTTTTCCTTTTTTTGTATTTTCTTTGAAAACTGTACCTAATTGTCGGGCGGCGAATTAAAGTTCCAACCGACTGCAATTCTACCGCAAATTAATTTCGTAACTTTATATTTATATCTACTACAGCGTGCCGTGTATTACCGCACGCTTTTTTCGTTTCTATTCTTG
>JAQVEG010000013.1 GCA_028697725.1 Anaerostipes sp. | reverse complement strand
CAAGAAAGAATTCTTACTTACTGGGGTATGTTAGACAAAAACAATCAAAAAATTGCTTTTGAGATTTTAAAAACTTTATACAAGAATCAAGAGTAGAGAAAACACGTATGATTATGCGTGTTTTCTTCTTTTTGTTTTTTTAACATCTGCTCAACTACCTCTGTCATCTCAAAAATCAACTAATCACAATGTTCTCGTTTTACAATTCCAAGTCTTTTAGCTTCTTGAATCAAGTCAATACATTCGGTGGAACTATGCTTCTTTTTAAATTCCGTAAGAATCTTTGCTGCTTCTGGTTTGTCATATCCCTGTATTCCAAGAATCATAAAGGCCGCACTTAAAGCTCCACAAGAAGACCCATGAAGCATTCCTCTCCCAAAAAAATTTCCAAGATCTTTTGCTTTTTCTTTTGTCATTCCAAGCTCATCAGCATATGTCATTAAAATCGCTTGGGCACAATTATAATGAACTCCATCTTTTTCACTTCTTATTTCTTTTACTTCTTCTAAATGTGTCATATATTCTCCTTTTTCTTCCCGTGGTAATGTAACTGCATTCACAGACTTTTTAGTATAAACTATTATTTATTAACATTATAATGTAGCTCATTTACACGAAAAAATTTCCTCCTAACTATATCACTGACTGATATTCTGAAGGAAGAAATTTTCTTAGAATTTTAGATACTTAGATATGAAAAAAAGATGAGATCATAGAATTGTATCTTACTAGATATCCTTATTATCCCATCTTTCTTTATATTTGTCAATATTTGCATTTATTTTCTCAATGTAATGTTACTTCCATATAAACCGGATTGTGGTCCGTATTCTTAAATTGAAAGTCCTTTGTTTCTACTTTATTCATCTTTAAATTTGAAGACACTATAAATCCATCTATCATATAATATTGGAACTTACTTGTCTCATTTTTCTGAAGAGGTCGATCAAGGGAACGACAGGAAGGCACTTTGGTGTCCATATAAAAACTCAAAGCATCACTAAAATCTGCTATCTCAATTTTACCCGCTTTCCACATATCCTTTGAAATCACTGGATAAACACTATGATCCACATTGGAAAATGTTTGATTAAAATCACCACCTGCAATCACATAGTTTCCTGCGGACTCCTCTTTTTCTAAAATCTCTTTTAGCATTTTTGTCTGCACTGCTTTTCCTTCCCCAGAATCATAAGCTTCCAAATGCAAATTAACTAGCACAAGTTCCTTATTGCTTCCTTTTATTTTCATTCGATTTACCATAAGACATCGTTTTAAATTCGCAATTCTTGTGGGATAGGTAAATGGACATGGCAGTTTCACTCTTGTTGATGCTATTGTATGGTACTTGCTAAAGGTCAGAATTCCACTACCAACTTCTCCAATGGCTGGTACTGGATATGGAACATACATGGTTTTAAAATTATAGGCAAATGTATGTTCCATCTCAGGCAATCTACTACTTAAATAAGCTCTTTCATCTATGCCGTAGGATCGTTTTGATTTTACATCAACTTCTTGCAAAAATATAATATCAGGATTCATTTTTCCAATATCAGACGCAATTTTCTTTATATTTTGATTTACTTGAGCTTCTGTTGAAGTAGTGACCTTTGTTCCACCATCCATAAAAAAATCCGCATAATCTCCCAATGCTCCATATCCAACATTCCACGTAAGAAGAGAGATTTTCTGTCCCTTTTCTATGGATTTGCCAGATATATTTTTAATCTCTATCTTTTCTTTTTCTTCTGGTTTGTACTCTGTGATTGTAAGGCTGAAAATCAAATAAATTCCAACCAAAACAACGGAAATAAACAATCCAAGCATAGCTTTTATTAGTATCTTTATTTGAGATTTCATACAATTCCACCTCTCTTAATTAATCAGTTTTTTCTCCTTGTCCATTGTTGTACAAGAACATAGAAACTGCTGCCACTACAATAACAATATATCCCACAAAACTCAATCCATCTGGCACTTGCCCAAACAAAAAGAATCCAATCACAGTTGTAAATATAATCTGCGTATAATCATAAATAGACACTTCTCTTCCTGGTGCACAGGTATATGCCTTCGTAATTGCAAACTGTCCTCCTGAAGCTGCAAGTCCAGCCATAATAAGAAAACCTAACTGTGACAAGGAAATAGGATGAAAGTCTGCTATTATAAATGGAATACAGCTAATACATGAAAATGTAGAAAAGAAAAACACAATAAAAGTGCCTTTCTCACCATTAAGGCCTAATTTACGAACACAAGTATATGCGGCCCCTGCAAATAATCCACCCATAAATCCAATCAAAGCTGGCATAAAAGATGCATTTGCAAAGCTAGGTTTTACAATAAACATACTTCCAATAAAAGCTGCAATCAAACACACTGCCTGAGGAATTTTAATTCGTTCCTTTAATAATAAAAATGAAAATACAATAACAAAGAATGGTGATAATTTATTTAATGTTGATGCGTCCGATAATACTAAGTGATCCACCGCATAAAAATTGCAAAAAATCCCTAGTGTTCCTGCTGCTGAACGAAGAATAAACCATGAAAGATTTTCTTTCTTAAAATGAAATCCATCCCCACTTTTGCATATTAATATAAATGCAAAAATAAGTGCTACTAAATTACGAAAGAAACTCTTCTCAATCGATGGTAAATCTCCTGATAGTTTTACAAAGGCATTCATCCATGCGAAACAAAATGCTGAAACAATAATAAAGAAAACGCCTTTTTGTTTTTGAGTCATAATATCTCCTGTCTAACTTTTAAAGTATTCAATTTTGTAGTTATCAGGATTTAGTTCCTTGAATTTAGATCTTTGGAACCTATCCTTTAAATGATATGGAACAGTACAATCAAAAATTGTTTTACATGTCATTCCCCGATCTGTCAACGCTGAATTGTATTCTGGTCCTTGACTTGGATCTAGTGGATGACATCGAACACCTGGAATTGTAATCACATCCTGATCTCCTTGAAATCTAGTATTCATCGCCCAAAGTACATCATTGGTATCAAAAATATCTACATCATCATCAACTAAGATAACATGTTTTAATTCCGAAAACGCCGAAAATGCAATTAATGCAGCTTGTCTTTGTCTCCCTTCATCACTTGGCATACTTTTATTTATTTGTAACACTGCCATGTATTTTCCACCACCAGAAGAATGTGCATATACATTCTTAACTCGTCCTGGCATAGCTTTTTCTGTCATCATAAGAATGCTTGCTTCTGTTGGAATCCCTGCCATACTTACATGTTCTTCACTTGGTCCAATACATGTTTGAATAATAGGTTTCTTTCGATGAGTCACTGCTTTTACCTTAATTACTGGAAGTTCTCCTGCAGATCCACCTGTATAACCAGGAAACTCTGGCATAGCCTTTCCTGTCTTTGTATTTATATCTTCTTGGATTCTCTTTCCTGCAACCAACTCACCCTCTACCACAAATTCAGCATTTGCAATAGAATATTCCTCAACAGATTTGCATTTCACCAATTCCACTGGTGTTTTCCTAAGTCCCCCTGCAATGGACAATTCATTAAATCCAAGAGGTGTTGTAGGTGGTTCAAAACATGACGCAATCTCAATGGCAGGATCTACTCCAATACTAATACTAATCGGAAGATTCTTTCCTGTTTCTTCTGCTTTTTTACGAAAAGCATCTAAGTGACGAACTCCAGGGGTAAAAAACATTGTCATTTCATCCTTTGACTGTAGACACAAACGATGGATGGTAACATCTCCCTCTTTTGTATCTGGATCTGAAGCATAACACATCCCCATTGTTATATATGGTCCTGCATCTTCTTCTGTATTCTGGGGTGCCGGAAGAATTTTCCGAATATCAAATCCTTCTTCATTGGCATAATACACTTCCTCTTGACACTTAGCATCGCTTTGTGGAATCACTGTTGGCATAATGGGATTCAGCGCCGCATCCTTCAACTTAAATCCTAATTCTTCTGGCTTACAGTCTAATAAATATCCAACTCTTTTACGAGAAGATAGCAATCCAATTAATACACTTTTATCTTCAAATCCTTTTACATTGTTGCAAATCAAAGCTGGTCCTTCTTTTGTTGGACGCATCACAGTTCCACCGGCTCCAATATAACGATACAATCCCGAAATTTCCGCATGAGAATCCACCGGTGTATTTGTATATGCAATCTGTTTTTCATGCTTTTTCAATTCTTCAATTGCACTTCTTAAATCATCAATCATTTGTAATCTCCTTTAATATTTTATTTACCTTACTTGCCCCATCTTGACACATTTCTTGTACTAATTGTATCTCTTCTATTGAAATATAATCAATATGAATCCCTCCAGCCACAAGAATATTTCCACGTACACCTTCTTTTAAAATATGAAATATATCCTGTGTAATTATATGTTCCTTGTGCCCTTTTAGCTTGCTTGTTATCTCCTCTTTTTGATTTCCCAGTGTAACAGCTCCAATATGAGGAACGTCTCCCCCTTCTACTGCAACTAAAAAATCATCCCCAATAGAAAACAGGGAAAACTCAATCTGAATATTTTGTTTTTCCTCTTTCACTATACTTACTTTTTCCATCGTTTTCCACCTTCATAGGACAATCCCAATTGATCTAACACCTTCATAATATGATGATGAATCATATCATCTAAATCTTTTGGATGATTATAAAATGCAGGCATTGGTGGAATCATGGATACTCCCAGCCTTGAAAGCTTTAACATATTCTCAAGATGTATTGCACTTAGTGGTGTCTCCCTTGGACACATCACTAACTTCCTTTGCTCTTTCAATGCCACATCACATACTCTAACCATAAGACAATCACTATATCCATTTGCCACACTAGAAAGTGTTTTCATACTACATGGAAGAATAATAACCCCATCTATTGGAAATGAACCACTTGAAACAGACGCTGCCAAATCATGATTATCGTACCATACATCTGCCAAAGCCTCTACTTGTTCAACGGTATAATCTGTCTCAATCGCAAGATTTTTATATGCATACTCACTTAATATAACATGGGTTTTTACATCTTCAAACTGTTTCAAAACCTCTAATAGACGAACCCCATAAATAACTCCACTCGCCCCAGAAATTCCAATAACTAAATCCATTTCTACCTCCAGTATCTTGCTTCTTTTCTATTAAAAATAGAAAAGCGCTCAACGAATGCTGAGCACTTAATCATAATTTTAATTCAAGTAATTATACACGTGATGAATACTCACCTGTTCTTGTATCGATTTTAAGAACATCACCTTGGTTTACAAACAATGGAACGTATACTGTAGCACCAGTTTCAACGACACATGGCTTTGTAGCACCTTGAGCAGTATTTCCTTTTTCACCTGGTTCGCATTCAGTAACAACTAATTCTACTGAAATTGGTGGTTCAATTGCAAATACATTCCCTTGATGAGATACGATTGTAACGTTCTCATTCTCTTTTACAAACTTTAATGTTTCTCCTACCGTCTCAGCATCAATTGCGATTTGGTCATATGTTTCCATATCCATAAAGTTATATAAATCTCCATCCTTGTAAAGGTATTGCATCTCTTTACGATCGATATGTGCTTTTGGACACTTCTCAGATGGTCTAAATGTCTTTTCAATAACTCCACCACTCTTAATATTCCTTAACTTTGTACGTACAAAGGCTGCACCTTTTCCTGGTTTTACATGTTGAAAGTCAATAATTTGATAAATATTACCTTCAAACTCAATGGTTAACCCATTCTTAAAATCTCCTGCGGATACCATAATCTTTCCTCCTTAAATATTATCTCAGTTCATTTTATAATAAATGTATAAACTTGGCAACCTTTATTTGTTTGCCAGTTTATAAATCTGGTAAATATCTTCCTTATCGCATGGCTTAAATGAACCAATGCTTCTTGTTCCCCCATAAGAACATCCATCTGCCATCTGCTTTAGTTCATCATCATTTTTTAGTCCAACTTCCCCTGCTTCTGAAAAACAAGTTGGCATATCCAAAGATTTAAAGTAGGCAACAGTCTTTGCAATTGCCTCTTTTGCAACTGCTTCTTCATCATCTCCTGTGATGCCCCAGACTTTATCAGCAAATTGTACAAATCGCTTAACTTTTACTGGGTAACAGTAAGTTGCCCATGCTCCCCATACAGCCGATAAGCTTGCTCCATGAGCAATATCAAACTTAGCACTTAATTCATGACCTAATTGATGAGGTGCAAAATCCTTCTCTGCTCCCAATCCAGTAAGTCCATTGTGAGAAAGGCTTCCTGCCCACATAATCTCACTCATTGCATCATAATCATGAGAATCTTTAATTGCAGTTTTTCCACATTTGATGACTGTTCGAAGTAACCCTTCTGCAATCTCATCTGTTAGGAGATTTCCTTCTGTAAGTGTAAAATATCGATCCAATGTATGCATCATAATATCAACGATTCCACATCCAACTTGGTACTTTGGCAAAGTATAAGTTAATTCAGGATTCATAATTGCAAATTCTGGACGGTTAAAATCAGTTCCCAATCCACGTTTTATTTGAATCTCTGTATTTGTCAATACCGCAGAATCACTTGTCTCACTTCCAGCAGCCGCCAAAGTAAGAATAACTCCTACTGGTGATGTCTTTGTAAGTGGTGTTGTTTTTGACCAAAATTCCCAGATATCTATATTGGGATTCGCAATTCCATGGGACACAGCCTTCGCAGTATCAATGACACTTCCTCCTCCAACAGCTAATGTAAAATCAGCATTAAATTCAATGGCCTCTTTTACTGCCTCTCTTGCAAAGTCAAGTCTTGGATTGGGTTTTACTCCCCCTTTGGTTTCTACTTGAAGTCCTTCTTTCTTTAGATTCTGAACCACACGCTCAAGGAGACCACTTCTTTCAACGCTTCCCCCACCATAGACTACGAATACTCTTGTTCCACCATACTTTTTTACCAATTCTCCAACTTTACTCTCTGTGTTCTTTCCAAACACAATCTCTGTTGGTGTGTGCTGTGTAAATGAATGCATAAAATCCCTCCTATTATGATTTATTCATGTGATAATTTATATACGATTTCTTCTGCAATTTCTTCTACTGATTTTCCATCTGTGCTTACTGTGATATCAGCAGCTGCTGTATACTTTGGACGTCTTTGATCTAACAAATCTCCAATAAACTCTACGTTTTTATTTCCACGAAGAAGTGGTCTGTCATCACTATCTTTGACACGTTCTAGAATAGTTTCAGGTTTTCCTGTCAACAAAACAACTTGTCCGTTCTTCTTCATCTCTTTTACATTCTCATCTCTCATGGCAACTCCTCCTCCACAAGAAATAATCTGATTTTTCTTTTTTTGTAATTCAATCAACAAATTAGTTTCACAGTTTCTGAAATATTCTTCACCATATTCTTCAAAAATCTTATTAATACTCATACCTTCTTTGTCCACAATTACCTGATCCATCTCAACTTCATTAAGTGCAAGGATTTTACTTAGGTAACCGGATACTGTACTCTTACCAACTCCCATAAATCCAATTAACAAAATATTATGATCAAACAAGGTTCTTGCCTGAATCTTCTTGCTATTCTCAACGATATATTTAAAAATATCTAAAATCTCATCCTTGTATTCATTCTCTGAGACATGTACCTTTAGCATCTTTCTTTGACGCTTTTCTTGCTCTGGTTGAAGAATTGGAAGTCCATTCTCCTTTTTGTATTCCATAATCTCTTTGATAATATCCATTCTTTTTTCTAGGACTGTTACAATCTGCTTGTCACAGGCATCTAACTGTTCTCTAATCTCGTCTAACTTACTCATGCTTATATACCTTCCTTTGTTTCATTCATTTAAATCGCTAAAGTGGTTTAAGTATATCATAGATATTTGCCATCCGCAATTTAATTTCTATTCAAAATCTCTATGGTTTGCCCCATATTGTTCTATCTATTTTGAATAAGATTATTCTCTTTTATATACTCAATAAAATCCTCTTCGATTAATGTTAATTTCTTTTTTTTGTGTGTTACCATATATATGTAACGTTCAATCTCTGGTGAACTAATCTTCAAAATATCAACTTCCATTGTTTTAAGTAGTGGCAAGTTAGGGACAATAGCAATTCCAAATCCTGATGCTACCAATCCTGCTACCGAAGAATCTTCAATTCCTTCATATATTATATCTGGCTGTTTTCTGATTTTGCGGAACAATCCTTCTATAATTGGCCGAAGCCCACTGCTCTTACTATAAGCAACAAAAGGATACTGAACTACATTGACTAAATCTACCTCTTTTTTATGACTCAATTCATGATTTCTCGGTGTAATAATAACCAGTTCCTCTTCCGCAACTGGATAAAATGCAAGATCTGGTTCATTTTTTTGATAAGAAGTAAACGCAATTCTATATTTCCCTTTTTTAAGTTCTTCTAAAATATCAGTGGTCGTTCCCTGCCCAAAGGAAAAATGAATATGTTTATTTTCTTTTTCATCTAAATATCCCTTTAAGTTTTTTGGTATAAAGTGACTTCCAAGGGTATAAATATATCCAATATCCAGATATCCCCCAGAAAGGCCTGATACCTCACTAATTACTTTTTCACCTTCTTCAAGCATCTCCAAAGACTGCTCTACATAACGCAAAAAAAGCTCTCCGCATTTGGTTATTTTCGCATTTCGTCCAATCTTTTCAAACAACATAACCCCTAGTTCTTTTTCTAAGTTAGAAATGGCGTGGCTTAAACTTGGTTGAGTAATTGAGAGCATATCTGCTGCCCTTGTAAAATGTTCTTCTTTTGCAAGTACTCTAAAATATTGTAAATGATTTAAATTCATAGTATTTCTCCTTCGAATCAATAAAAAACGTCTATGAATACTATAACATAATTTATATGTTATTTGTATATTTTTGCTAAATTATTGTGGTCCCTGTGATCCAGATACATACCTGGCATTAAACTCCATGTTAATCTCTCGTAATTCTCTCTTTCCTTCTATATAATCTTGATACATTTCTATTATTCCTGATGCACAGCCATCACAAGTTGCATCAATATTTCCAATGGAATCTGCTACAATTTGCTCTCTTTCTTCTCTTGTTGTTTCTTGAATTAATATACCCATGTTTTTTCTCCTTCTTCATTTTAAACATATTGTAACATACATATTTCAAATAGAGAATCCATTGATTGTGTAAATTATATGTATAGATTTTATCAATTCATCTATTTCTATAAATTTTTATGTGTTTTAAGTCATTGCATTTGTATACACGTTTTGATATAATTGATTTATTGTTATTTAGAAAGATATGGAGGAATTTAACTATGGCAGCAAAAAATTTTCGTAAATTATTTGAACCATTTACAATCAAGTCAATGACCCTTAAGAATCGTATTGTCATGACTCCAATTGGAACAAATTTTGCAGAACACAACGGTGAAGTTAGCGAGAAGCTAATTAATTATTATAGACAACGTGCCAAAGGTGGAACTGGATTAATTACAGTAGAGGGAGCAAGCATTGCTTCTCCTCAAGGATCTTTAGGTACTGCTCAACTACGAATTGACCATGACAATTATATTCACGGTCTTTACAAACTATGTGATAAAGTTCATGAATATGGAGCAAAGATATCAATTTGTTTGAATCATGGTGGATCTGCATGTGAAGCAACTTACACAAACATTCAACCAGTATCTGCTTCTGATATTCCATCTCGAGAGAGAGGTGATATCCCACGTGTATTAACCAAAGACGAGATAGACGTCATTGTACAAAAGTTTGCTGACGCTGCAAGACGTGCTGTAACTGCTGGTTTTGATGCAGTTGAAGTTCAGGCAGGACATGGTTATCTTTTGAATCAGTTTTTATCCCCTCTTACTAATGATAGAACGGATGAGTTTGGTGGTTCTATGGAGAATCGTGCTCGTATTGTCACAATGGTACTTAAAGCTGTACATGAAGCTGTAGGAGAAAACATTCCTATATTCTTACGCATCAGTGCAGATGAATTAGCAGAAGGTGGGAATACATTAGATGATACACTAAAGATGGTTGAATACTATGATCAATATGTGGATGCATATTCTGTTTCATCAGGATTAACTTGCTCTATCCAATATCAATTATCTGCAGATTATCTTCCAGATGGATGGAAAGCATATATGTCAGAAGCTATCCGCAAAAAAACAGGAAAACCTTGTACTGCTGAAGGTAACATTCGTGAACCTGAAATTGCAAACAAGATTCTTGAAGATGGTCGTGGAGATTTCATTGCCATTGGACGTGGATTGATTGCTGATCCTGAATGGGTAAACAAAGTTCAATTTGGTAATACAGATGATATTAACCGATGTATTTCATGTAACAACGGATGTACTGCAACTCTTGGGAATGACCCAATTCGTTGTACTATTAATCCATCCATTGTTGATGGCGATACACATAAGACAGAAAAGATTACGAAGCCTTGTAACGTAGTTGTTATTGGTGGTGGTACTGCTGGCTTAGAAGCTGCATGTACAGCTGCTGAAGTTGGATGTACAACAATCTTAATTGAGAAAACTGCACATCTTGGTGGACTTGCCCGTCGTGTTGGTAAGATGCCAAATAAAAGGCGTTTAGGTTATTTCCCTAAGTACTTAGAACAACGTGCCAGTGAATTAAAGAATTTATTTATATGTAAGAATGTAGAGGCAACCGCTGATTTTGTAGATGGATTTAAACCTGATTTAGTAGTGAATGCTTCAGGATCTACTCCTCGCTTGCCTGATACTATTAAAGGTTTATCAGAAAATATCAAATCAAAGAATGCCTTAACAATTTTTGACTTAGTAGACAGTGTTGATTCTTTCCCAGAAGATTTAACTGGAAAGAAAGTAGTCGTTATTGGTGGAGGAAATGTTGGATTAGATGTTGTTGAATTTTTTGCACCAAGACATGCTGACGTAACAATTGTAGAACAAAAAGGACATTTTGGTGAAGGGTTAGATATTATCACTAAAACTGGTGCCAATGATATGCTTAAGAAGTACGATGTAACTCAATATCCAAACGCTACTCTTCTTGAGGTCAAAGAACATAGCTTTGTTGTAAAGCATGACTATCAAGAATTAGATTTAGATTTTGATTACGGATTCATTTGTTTAGGAATGGAGTCAGCAACTCCTTCTCTTCGTGAATTATATGATCATTTCATCATGGAAGGAATTGAAGTCCTTAATATTGGTGACAGCGCTCAGACTCGTCGTATTATTGAAGGTGTCAAAGAAGGTCGTGATGTATTATTAGCATTAGAGAGACGTCAATTCTTATAGAATTATATTTCAAAAGAGATTGCATTTTTGCAATCTCTTTTTTTTACCATATTTTATAATGCTCCATTTTTTCATGAAACAATACATGTCTAAGGTAATCATCCATTAGAATAATGACACCTGAAATAAAAAACCAAAATATTGAGTACAAAAGACATATTTGACCCATAAAATTATATGGCATATTTGAATAGTCCCAGATATCCCATTTTAACCACAAGTTCACAATGATACCCGTGATTAATTCTACTCCTGTAATAATTATAGATGACAAAACCATTTGGCTAACAAAACTAATCTTTCCATGTGCCTTTTCATTTAATTTTCCACACGACAAAAAACATAAGCCTCCACATAAAAACATGGTATAGTGAGAATATCCCCGCACAATAATTTCCAAAATAAAATATGACATACCGCCAAGAGCAAATAAGATGACTTCTTTTTCTATTTTTGATGTAATCATAATCAACCCACCTGTTTTTTCTTATTATGTTCTAGTACCTCTCGATTTATTCTTATATTCAGTGTTTATTTTTTGTAGTATTTAGTGTAAAATAAAAAAGTATATGTAAAAATTAATTTTAGAAATGAGGAATATATTATGGCACAATTATGGGGTGGTCGTTTCACAAAAGAAACAGATCAACTAGTATATAATTTTAACGCATCAATTTCATTTGACCAAAAGTTTTACGGTCAAGATATTCGTGGAAGTATTGCCCATGTGACAATGCTTGCAAAGGTTGGTGTTCTAACCAACGAAGAGAAAGTTCAAATCATTGATGGTCTTAATGGTATTTTGGCAGATATTGAATCTGGCAAAATCGAAATCACAAGTGAATATGAAGATATTCATAGCTTTGTGGAGGCAAACTTAATTGACCGTATCGGTGATCCAGGAAAGAAATTACATACTGGCAGAAGTCGTAATGATCAAGTTGCACTTGATATGAAGCTTTATACTCGCGATGAAATTGTAGAATTAAAAGAACTATTAAAAGAGCTTATGGAAACTTTACATGGATTAATGAAAGAACATACAGATACTTTCATGCCTGGATTTACACATTTGCAAAAAGCTCAGCCAGTTACTTTATCTCATCATATAGGTGCTTATATGGAGATGTTTAAAAGAGATTATTCAAGATTATGTGATATCTATGATCGTATGAACTACTGTCCTCTAGGATCTGGTGCTTTAGCTGGAACCACCTATCCACTAGACCGAGAATTGACAGCAAGTCTATTAGATTTTTCTGGTCCTACTTTAAACAGCATGGATTCTGTTTCAGACCGGGACTATGTGATTGAACTTCTTTCTGCTTTGTCTACTATTATGGTTCATCTAAGTAGATTTTGTGAGGAAATTATTATCTGGAACTCTAACGAATATCAATTTATTTCCATTGATGACAGCTATAGTACAGGAAGCAGTATTATGCCACAAAAAAAGAATCCAGATATTGCTGAATTAGTTCGTGGTAAAACTGGACGCGTATATGCTTCCCTTACAGCAATCCTTACAACCATGAAAGGAATTCCTCTTGCATATAACAAAGATATGCAGGAAGACAAAGAATTAACCTTTGATTCTATTGATACCGTCAAAGGATGCATCAAGCTATTTAACGGAATGATGCAGACTATGACTTTCCATAAAGACAATATGGAAGCAAGTGCAAAAAATGGATTTACAAATGCAACGGATGCAGCCGACTATCTAGTAAACCATGGTGTTCCTTTCAGAGATGCCCATGGTATCGTTGGAAAGCTTGTATTACTTTGTATTGATAAAAATATTGCTTTGGATGATTTATCCTTAGAAGAATACAGAGAAATCAGCCCTGCTTTTGAAGATGATATATATGAAGCAATTGCTATGAAAACATGTGTTGAAAAGAGAAATACCATTGGTGCTCCTGGTGAGGATGCAATGAAGCAGGTAATTTCAATTAACGAACACTATCTAAGCACTTTAGATTAGGATAATACTATGAAAAAAAAGTTTCTACTACTTCCACTGATTTTATCTCTTGTATTATTGGTAGGCTGTGGAATTGAATTAACAAGTAAATTGAAACTAAATACGAATTTCACTGGAACAAGAACCATGTCTTGTTCCATTCGTATTTCTGATTTACAGAGTACCTTTGATGGAAATGCAGATGATTTAGAAAAGATTATCAAAGACGCATGTCCATCTTCTCTTTCTTATACAAAAAAAAAGACGAATAAGACATACACTTATACTTTTTATTTGAACTTTACTTCTAAATCAGATTACAAAAAGAAATTAGATGCTTTACTAAACTTCTCTCCAAAACTAACGTATCAATACTCCTCTTCACCATTTGTTCATGGAATTAGATATGAAGAGAATTTTACTTCTAAGGATTTAATGGCTTGGCTTTTCACTGCCTTTTATGAAAAGGGATATGTAGACAAAGAACATTCTGATGACTTGTGGAATTTGAAAAAAACTTCATTTTATTTCGATGGAAATGAATATTCCACTGACAATAAGATTTCTGTAAATACTCTTGCATATGAAAAGATTGATTCTATCCATGTTCAAACAACGCAAAAAGAAAATCACACCTATAAAAGAACCATTGATTTCAATATACCGGAAACAACATTAGAACAACATCGATCTGCTATTGATTCATACTTTAAAAATATAAAAGGAACTACTCTTAATTGGACTTCCAATGATACGGGTAAAACCCTTCATATTTCATTTTCTGCAGATAGTTTTACAGATTTATGTGCCATTACACGAAAGGTACTTCATTCTAATGTTTCCTTTGGAAAAAGTTCTTTAAATGAAAAAAAAGAATCTCCTTTTTCTTATCAAGAAGCCTTTGATGAGCAATTGGATTTTACCAATTTTACAGATAAATCAGGGAATGTATCCTCAACTTATTCTGTGACGGCAAATCAAAAAACAAAGGAATTGCTGCAAAGCACTAACGCAAAACCAGAAGTTACATTTACTTGCAAAAATCAAATAATAGTTAAGTCCTATGACATTACTTCTATTTACAAGAACAAAGAGAATCTTCAAGTTATATACCAGTTCCAACTTGCAGATAATTATTCAAAAAAAGAATTAAACAAGATAATATCTCGTTTTGCTGGCAATACATTTTCCTTTGTAACATCAAAAAAGAGCAAAAATAGTGCTACAATTATATTTAAACAAAGTGGAACTGTTGAGAATTGTAACGCTGATTTAAAGTCTGTTTTCTCAAACTGTTCCATAGATTATCAATCAAGGAATTCTATTTTTAAGGGAAAACAATCAAATTTAACTTTTAACTTTTCTCTGTTAGGAAACAACAACAAGATTCTCGGTAAATTTCAGCTAATTTCCATTAGCCCTGAAGATACCAAATCTGTTTCTATGAATAGCAAAAAATATAAAAAAGAACAAAAAAGCAAAAACGTAATTCACAAAGAATTTGCAAATTATATTTCTGCCAATGACACTGTACAATCCATTGACTCATATAGCCTTTCTTCTGATGTTTTTAAAGCTGACTATATTGGGAACACCACAGCCGATCATTGGATTCACATTCTTCGATTTATCTTTCCTTTGGGAATTTTAATTATTCTTTGTTTCTTTATCTACAAAAAACAAACATTAATTCTAGAATATATAGAAAAATTAAAAGATATTATAACAAAAAAGATGGAATAATTTCCATCTTTTTTGTTATGAATTACATATTGTAACATCTAATTTATTGTAAGGAATTTCAATGTCTTCCTCATCAAATTTTAATTTTATCTGCTCTAGCAAATGCCACTTTACTGGCATATAATCTTCTGTTTTTACCCATGCACGAACACCTAGCATAACCGCACTATCACCAAGTTCATTGACAAATACTTTTGTTTCTTCTGGCAAGATTAATCGTTCTTCTTGCTCTAGAACATGAAAAATCATTTGCTTCACTTTGCTTAAATCACTTTCATAAGAAACGCCAATTTTCAAGTCAATTAAACGCTTTTCTTGTTTCGTGTTGTTAATAAGATTACTGTTTGCCATAGTTCCATTTGGCACTACAATCACGCGATTATCAACAGTTTCAAGTTTTGTATAGAAGATATCTAAAGAAACTACCGTTCCTTCACATCCACTTCCTTCCACCAAAATATAGTCTCCAACCTGGAATGGTTTCAAAATCAGGAGCAAAACTCCTCCTGCAACATTTGAAAGGCTTCCTTGAAGTGCCAAACCAATGGCAACACCTGCGGAACCCAGCAGTGCTACAATGGTAGACCCCTGAACCCCCAGTTTCTCCACTGCCATAAAAACAACAATACAACGTAATGTAATCTTTAAAAAGGAGCACGCAAAAGAAATAAATCCATAGTCTACATCTTTTCTTTCTAATCCTTTTTTTACAATTGAAATCATCCATTTTGTCAATTTCAATCCTACAATTAAGATAACCACCGCAACAAACAAATCACCAGCAAAATCTGATAATTTTCCAACATAGGATGTTGCTACTTCCTGAAAATAAGTAGAATTTGTCATAACTTACGTGTCTCCTTTAAATCTATTTTTCTTACTTTTATTTCTTTGTAATAAATCCTTTTGCTTTTAAAGTTTCTGCACAAAGAACGGCTCCACCAGCTGCTCCTCTTACTGTGTTGTGAGAAAGACCGACAAATTTATAATCATAAATACTGTCTTCTCTTAATCTTCCAATTGATACTCCCATTCCATTTTCATAATCAACATCTTCTCTTACTTGAGGACGATTGTCTTCTTCTAAGTATTGAATAAATTGTTTTGGCGCACTTGGAAGTTCTAATTCCTGTGGAATCCCACTAAAGTTTACTAACTTTTCAATTAGCTGCTCTTTTGTAGGCTTCTTTGCAAACTTAATAAATACAGCTGCTGTATGACCATTTAAAACTGGAACTCTGATACATTGACATGTAATCTTTGGAGCATCTGCTTTCTTAATCACACCATCTTCTACTTTACCAAGAACACGCAAAGGCTCTTGTTCGCTCTTTTCTTCTTCTCCGCCAATATATGGGATAACATTTCCTTCCATCTCTGGCCAATCCTTAAATGTTTTACCTGCACCTGAAATTGCCTGATATGTAGTAGCAACGACTTCCACTGGTTCAAATTCCTTCCACGCTGCAAGACATGGTGCATAACTTTGAATTGAGCAGTTAGGTTTTACTGCAACAAATCCTCTTGTAGTTCCAAGACGTTTCTTTTGAAATTCAATCACATCAAAATGTGCTGGATTAATTTCAGGAACTACCATTGGTACGTCTGGAGTCCATCGATGAGCACTATTATTAGAAACAACTGGAGTTTCAGTTTTTGCATAATCTTCTTCTATTTTCTTAATTTCGTCTTTTGACATATCAACTGCACTAAAAACAAAATCAACTGTTTTTGCAACATCTTCTACTTCATTTACATTTTTAACAACCATAGACTTTACTGCTTCTGGCATTGGTGTTGTCATCTTCCATCTATCACCAACAGCTTCTTCATATGATTTACCTGCTGATCTTGGACTTGCAGCTAATGTTGTAACTTCAAACCATGGATGATTCTCTAGTAAAGAGATAAATCTTTGTCCAACCATACCTGTTGCTCCAAGGATTCCAACTTTTAATTTATTACTCATAATTTTCTCCTTTTCTCTCTAAAGTACTCTAACTCTAATAACCTCATCGATTTCAGACATTTTTTCTACAATGTTCTTACCAAGTTTCTTTTCAATATCTAAAATGGAATATGCCCAGTCACCTTTTGATTTATTCAACATATTTACAATGTTATATCCTTCTCCGGCAATAATTCCTGTTAATTGTCCAATCATATTTGGAACATTCTTGTGATGTACTGTAATACGTGCCTCTGATTCAATATTACCTAAATCACAATTTGGATAGTTTACAGAATTTACAATATTTCCATTTTCTAAGTAATTCATTAATTCATCCACTGCCATCTCTGCACAGTTCTCTTCAGATTCTTCTGTAGATGCTCCCAAATGAGGAATTGCAATTACCTTCTCATTTTGAGCCACTGCTGCGTTAGGGAAATCAGTTACATAATGTTTTAATTTTCCTGCATCAAGTCCATCTAATACAGCCTCTTGATTTACCAATTCTCCTCTTGCAAAATTAAGAATTGTTGCTCCAGTTTTCATTTTACTTACTGCTTCTGCATCAATCATTCCTTTTGTTGCATCCATAAATGGTACGTGAATTGTAATAAAATCACATTTTTCATAAATTTCATCTAATGAACTGCTATGATTTACCATTCTTGATAAGCTCCATGCAGAACGAACAGATACATAAGGATCATATCCATATACCTTCATTCCTAAACGATTACAGATATTTGCAACCAAAACTCCAATTGCTCCAAGACCAATCACACCAATTGATTTTCCTTTTAATTCACTTCCAGCATATTGTTTCTTTTGCTTTTCTACTGTCTTTGCAAGATTTTCGTCATCTTTATTTGCTCTTACCCAGTTTGCACCGTCAATGATTCCACGAGATGCAAGTAATAAACCGGCTACTACCAATTCCTTTACACCGTTTGCATTGGCTCCTGGTGTGTTAAATGCAACGATTCCCTTCTTTGCATATTCATCTAGAGGGATGTTATTTACTCCTGCTCCTGCTCTTGCAACTGCAAGAAGACTGTCTGGAACCTCCAAATCATGCATTCCTGCACTACGAACTAAAACCGCATCCGCATCTTCTAACTCTTCTACTACATTAAAATCACTTGTAAATAAATCTAATCCTTTTTCAGAAATTGGATTTAAGCATTTTACTTTATACATTTTGTTCTCCTTTATTTGTTGTCTGCTTCAAACTTCTTCATGAATTCAACTAATTTTACTACACCTTCTTTTGGCATTGCATTGTAAATACTAGCTCTCATTCCACCAACGGTTCTATGTCCTTTTAGGTTTTCAAATCCTGCTGCTTTAGATTCTTTTACGAATTTAGCATCCAAGTCATCATTTCCTGTTATAAATGGAACATTCATCATAGAACGATCTTCCTTTACAACAGTTCCTTTAAACATTTCACTTTGGTCTAAGAAATCATATAAAATCTTTGCTTTTTCTTCATTTTTCTCTTTCATAGCCTCAAGACCACCCTGAGCCTTTAACCATTTAAATACTTTTCCACAAATATAAATTCCATAACATGGAGGTGTATTGTAAAGTGATTTTGCATCTGCTTGTGTCTTCCACTTTAACATGGTTGGAGTTCCTTCTAACACATCATCTGTAATTAAATCTTCACGAATAATTGAAACTACAACTCCTGCTGGTCCAACATTCTTTTGTACTCCAAAGTATAATACATCATAATCCGATACATTCACAGGTTCAGACAAAATACAAGAAGATAAATCAGCAACTAATAATTTTCCTTTTGTATTTGGTAATGTTTTATATTTTGTTCCGTAGATTGTATTGTTCTCACAAATGTATACATAATCTGCATCTTCTGATACTTCTAGGTCAGAGCAATCTGGAATATAAGAAAATGTCTTGTCTTCTGATGATGCAATAATATTTGTTTTTCCATATCTAGAAGCTTCTTGGTATGCTTTCTTAGCCCACTGTCCTGTAATAATAAAATCTGCAACTTTATTTTTCATTAAATTCATTGGAATTGCTGAAAACTGTTGAGATGCTCCACCTTGTAAAAATAATACTTTATAATTATCAGGAATATTCATAAGTTCACGTAAATCTGCTTCTGCTTCTTCAATAATCTGAGCAAACATTGGAGATCTATGACTCATCTCCATAACAGACATTCCACATCCTTTGTAATCAAGCATCTCTGCTGCTGCTTCCTTTAATACATCCTCTGGTAGTACAGCTGGTCCAGCTGAAAAATTATACACTCTTGCCATTTTAGTTCTTCTCCTTTTTGTTTAAATCCTCTTGTGAATATGCATCTTCAATTGATCCTCCCGGATTTACCATAGGCCAGACTTTATCATCTGAATCAATATGACAGTCGATTACAACTGGTCCTTTAGCATTCAATGCATCTTCAAAAGCTTTTATAAATTCATTGATATTAGTTACACGATATGCGACAGCCCCTAAGCCTTCCGAGACTTTCACATAATCAACTTTATCTTTTAATGTGGTATAAGAATATCTTTCTTCATAGAATAAATTCTGCCACTGTCTAACCATACCCAATACTGAATTATTGATAATGATTTCGATAATTGGAATTTCGTATCTCGATGCAGTTGCTAATTCATTCATGTTCATGCGAAAACATCCATCTCCAGCAATATTTATAACTGTTTTATCTGGATTCCCAATCTTCGCACCAATACATGCACCTAATCCATATCCCATGGTTCCAAGTCCACCTGATGTAATAAATGTTCTTGGTTTATGATAAGAATAAAACTGTGCCGCCCACATTTGATGCTGTCCAACTTCTGTCGTAATAATTGCATCTCCAACGGTTTTCTTATAGATTTCTTCCATAATCTGTGGACAACTTAGTACCGATCTATCATAAGTCAAGGGATACTTTTCCTTGTTCTTTTTTGTCTCCTCAATCCATTCTGAATGATTTAACTTTTTCAATCTACGATTTAACATTGTTAAAATTGCTTTCACATCACCGACAATACTTGTATATACTTTAATATTCTTATTAATCTCTGCCGGATCAATATCAATGTGTAAAATCTTTGCATTCTTTGCGAAATTGTCTGGATTACCAAATACACGATCGCTGAATCTAGTTCCAATTGCAATTAGTAAATCACAGTTAGAAACACCAATGTTGGATGTTTTCGTTCCATGCATACCAAGCATTCCTGTATACAACGGGTCAGTTCCATCAAATGCACCTTTTCCCATTAGAGTATCACAAACTGGTGCCTGTACTTTATCCACAAATTCCCTTAATTCATCAGAAGCATCTGCAGATACTGCTCCTCCACCTACTAAAATAAATGGTTTCTCTGATGCATCAATTAGGTCAATGGCCTCCTTGATATCTAACTCCTTAATTCCATCAATGATTCTTGTAACTTTTGATGGAACTTGTGGTTGATATGATGTGATTGCCGCCGTAACATCCTTTGGAATATCCACAAGAACAGGACCTTTTCTTCCTGTCGTTGCAATACGAAAGGCTCTTCGTAATGTATCTGCCAAATCCTCTACATCTTTCACAATAAAATTGTGTTTTGTAATTGGAATTGTCACTCCAGAAATATCTACTTCCTGAAAACTATCTTTTCCTAAAAGACTGACACCCACGTTACACGTAATCGCAACCATAGGAATAGAATCCATATGTGCCGTTGCAATTCCCGTAACAATATTCGTTGCCCCAGGACCAGAGGTAGCAAAACAAACCCCAACTTTTCCTGTGGATCTTGCATACCCATCTGCTGCATGAGATGCTCCCTGTTCATGGGAAGTTAGGATATGTGTAATTGAATCTTTTTGTTTATATAGTTCGTCATAAATGTTTAGAATCGATCCGCCTGGATAGCCAAAAACAGTATCAACGCCCTGTTCTTTTAAACATTCTAAAACAATTTGTGATCCAGTTAATTGTTTCATCCAATCCCTCTTTCTATTTATTAATCTCTAAAATAGCTCCTCTATTTCCAGATGTAACTAACGACGCATAACGTGCCAAATATCCAGTTGTAACTTTAGGTTCTCTTGGCTGCCATTTTTCTTTACGACTCTTTAATTCATCATCTGAAACCTTTAATTCTAATGTGTTTGCATTAATATCAATTGCAATGATGTCCCCTTCTTCTACTAGAGCGATTGGTCCACCAACTGCTGCCTCTGGAGATACGTGACCAATACATGCTCCTCTGGATGCACCTGAGAATCTACCATCTGTAATCAACGCAACACTTGATCCTAGTCCCATACCCATAATAGCCGATGTAGGATTCAACATCTCTCTCATACCTGGACCACCTTTTGGCCCTTCATAACGAATGACTACAACATCACCAGGATTAATTTTACCATCTTTAATTGTTTCGATTGCATCTTCTTCACAGTCAAATACTCTTGCTGGTCCTTCCATCTTAAGCATCTCTGGAGCAACTGCAGAACGTTTTACAACTCCTGAATCTGGAGCTAAATTTCCTTTTAATACTGCAATACCACCAGTTTGACTAAATGGATTATCAATAGGACGAATTGTTTCTGGATCCATGTTGATACAATTCTCAATATTCTCTCCTACTGTTTTTCCTGTTGCAGTCATCAAATCTGTGTGTAATAATCCCTTTTTGTTTAATTCGTTCATAACTGCATACACACCACCAGCTTCATTTAAATCTTCCATATAAGTATGTCCTGCTGGTGCTAAATGACATAGGTTTGGAGTTTTGCTGCTAATATCATTTGCAAGTTCAAGGTTTAATTCTACTCCTGCTTCATGAGCAATTGCTGGTAAATGAAGCATACTATTTGTACTACATCCAAGTGCCATATCCACAGTTAATGCATTTAAAAATGCTTTTTCTGTCATAATATCTCTTGGTCTAATATTCTTTTCTAATAACTCCATTACTTTCATTCCTGCATGCTTTGCAAGTCTAATACGTTCAGAGTATACTGCTGGAATTGTTCCATTTCCACGAAGTCCCATTCCAAGAACTTCTGTTAAACAGTTCATTGAGTTTGCTGTGTACATTCCTGAACATGATCCACAAGTTGGACATGTCTTATTCTCAAACTCATCTAATTCATCTTTTGTAATACTTCCTGCTGCATAAGATCCAACTGCCTCAAACATACTTGAAAGACTTGTTTTTTGACCTTTTACACGGCCTGCAAGCATTGGTCCGCCACTGACGAACACTGTGGGTACATTAACACGTGCTGCTGCCATTAAAAGTCCTGGAACGTTCTTATCACAGTTTGGAACCATAACCAATGCATCAAATTGATGTGCAAGAGCCATTGCTTCTGTGGAATCTGCAATTAAATCTCTTGTTACAAGAGAATATTTCATTCCCACATGGCCCATTGCAATTCCATCACATACTGCAATGGCTGGAAATACAACTGGTGTTCCACCTGCCATAGCAACTCCCATCTTTACAGCTTCTACAATCTTATCAAGATTCATATGTCCTGGAACAATGTCATTTTGAGAACTGACAATTCCAATTAAAGGCTTTCTCATCTCCTCTTGTGTATATCCTAGTGCATTAAACAAGGAACGCTGTGGTGCAAATTCTTCTCCATTTGTATACGTATTACTCATATCTTCTTCCCTCCATATTATTCTAACTCTTCGATTATTTTTTGTCCCATTTCTTTTGTTCCAACTTTTGTCATTCCCTCTGACATAATGTCAACAGTTCTATATCCCTTTGCTAAGACTTTCTTCACCGCAAATTCCATATCATCTGCCTCTTTATCTAAATCAAAGGAATAACGAAGCATCATCGCTGCCGATAAAATAGTTGCAATTGGATTAGCAATATCTTGTCCTGCAATATCTGGTGCTGAACCATGGCTTGGTTCATATAGACCAAACTTACCTTTTGCTAAACTTGCTGAAGATAACATTCCAATAGATCCTGTTATCATACTTGCCTCATCTGATAAAATATCTCCAAACATATTCTCAGTTAAAATCACATCAAACTGTTTTGGATTATTGACTAGCTGCATTGCACAGTTATCAACTAACATATGTTCATATGTAACATCACTGTAATCCTTTGCAACCTCTTCTACAACCTGTCTCCATAATCTTGAAGAATCAAGTACGTTTGCCTTGTCTACACTAATGACATGTTTCTTACGTTTTCTTGCAATGTCAAATGCCTTAATTGCAATTCTTCGAATCTCGTTTTCATTGTATGTCAGAGAATCCTTTGCAACGCGAACTCCATCAATTGTCTCTGTGGAACGTTCCCCAAAATACAACCCTCCAGTGAGTTCACGCATAATGACCATATCAAATCCATCTCCAATAATATCATCTCGAAGTGGACACGCCTTCTTTAGCTCTTCATATAAATAAGCCGGTCTAATATTTGCAAATAAACCTAATTCCTTCCGAAGAGATAATAACCCTGCCTCTGGTCTTTTATCTGCTGGTAACTGATACCAAGGCGAAGTCGAAGTATTACCACCTATGGATCCCATTAAAACTGCATCACTTTTTCTTGCAATCTCAAGAGCCTCTGATGTTAAAGGAATTCCATGAACATCAATGGATGCTCCACCCATAAGAATCTGCTTATAGGAAATCTCATGACCATACTTTTTTGCAACTGCATCTAGAACATTCATCGCTTCCGATACAATCTCTGGTCCAATTCCGTCACCTTTAATTACTGCCAAATTACACTTCATAACTTCTCTCCTTCTTCTATAATATAAGTAACTCTACAAACAAAGCTACAATACAACTAACACATGCAACGGTCACCATATTCATCTCTTTGTAAGATAAAACAAGGGCTGTTACAAATCCAGCAACGCCTGTGCGAATATCATTGGTCGCATAAAAGACAGCTGGAATTACCATTGCCGATAATACAGCATATGGAACATAATATAAAAACGATCGAAAGAATCGATTGTTAATCTTATCTCGAATTAATAGTAATGGAATCATCCTTATTAAATATGTGGAAAACGCCATTACAAAAATATATATTGCTAAACTTGTCTTACTCATCTGCTTCCTCCTTGATTGGAAAAATCAATGCACCAAGGGTCGCCGCAATTAAAGTACAAATAATAATAGAAAACCCACTTGAAATAAATGAAAATACTTCTACATATCGAAATACTAAACTACAAACAACAGCCACAAAGACAACCAATACAATATGTGGATTATGCTTTGCTGGAGGTATCACTAATGCAATCAACATTCCATAGATTGCAAGTCCTAATGCATTCATCACAGCTTCTGGTAGAATTCCACTTGCCGTTGCCCCTAGAAATGTACCTAGAGTCCACGCACTCCACATCACTGTCATAATGCCATAAAAATATCTTGATCCAATCTCACCTTTTCTGCCACACGAAACTGCAAATGCTTCATCTGTCACTCCAAACGCCATAATAAAACGATGCCATACAGGTGTATCTTGTGTCAACTTTTGACCAACTGCTATGGACATAATCGTGTAACGAAGATTAATCACCATCTGTGATAATACTAGTTCTACAATAGATCCTCCTGAAGCAATGGAAATAATTCCTGCAAATTGACCTGCAGATGTTAAGCATGTAGCAGATATTATGACAACTGCCCACACTGGAATTCCCTTTGACATTCCCGCAATTCCAAATGCAAAAGATACCGCCAGATAAGCTAATCCAATGGGGATTCCATCAACAAGTCCCTGCCCATACCGATTCTGAACATCCATAATCTTCTCCTAAATCTTTTTTCACTTCACGCTAGTAAAGTGGACTTACATATTAGAATACCATACTTCATATAGTTTTGAAAATAGTTTTTTTCATAAATACAAGCAATTTCTTATTATTCTTGTCCTTTCGTCATTCTTATACTATAATATACATATTAAAGTGGAGGTGAAATATGATAAAAAAACAAATAATAGGTTATACTCTTGCCCTTAGTCTCATACTTGCTAGTTTATTTACAGCAAAACCAGTTTTCGCTGATATTTCAGCTGGTAAATATTTCAATGTGAAATATACACATACAAAAAAAACATATTCTAAAAAGGCAATTGCAGCACGATATCAAAACACACTCATCAAAAGTACAATGCCAGGATTTGTTGATTCATCCTATTCCATGTATTCTGCATATTACCTTGCTAAGAATGGAAAAAAGCTAGGTCTTACATACAAGTATAATAGTTCAACAAAAAAGATTACCATGAAACGAAGTGGAAAAACTTTAGTTATGACACTTAATAGCAAAAAGGCTACCTTGAATGGAAAATCAACCACCCTTTCAAAAGCTCCAATAAAGGTATATTTTATTAGCAAAAAGAAAAATTATATTATGATTCCTGGAGCTACTGTGGCAGGCAAACTAGGGTTGAAATATTCTTGGAATCAGCGTCTGCTATCTGGTATTTTTTCATTGCCAAGTGCATCCACAACAACTGCTACCACTGCCTCAAAGACTCCTACATCATCAGCTGTAGTTGCTCCAAAAACTAAGATTACAGCAAGCAGCAGCAATTATTCCATTAGAATAAAGAAACCGTCTGGTCTAAGTAATTCATCCATTACTTCAGAAGATGACTACAATAACAAACGTTTACAACTAAAGATAAAAGGCGATTATCGTACGCATTTTACTTCTTCAAGTAACCGTACCATTCGCAATTCTTTATCCTACAGCGTTTCTTATCAAGGTGGTTATACCTATATTAATTTAAAGACAAGTTCTATTAAAGGATTTAGTACAACTGTGAATTCTACCTATATATATGTAACCTACGCTGCTCCAACATCTATGTATCAAAAAATCATTGTTGTAGATGCTGGTCATGGTGGAACTGATTCAGGTGCAGTTGGTAATGGACTATATGAAAAGAATTTAACTTTAAGTATTGTAAAACAAATTAAATACTACTTTGATCGTAACGCAAACTACAAAGTATATTATACTAGATTAACAGATACTTACCCTTCACTATCTGCCAGATATACATTAGCAAATAATGTAGGGGCTCATAGATTCTTAAGTGTTCATATTAATTCTGCAACTGCTTCGTCGAAAGGAACAGAGACACTTTACTATTCAAAGGGTGGAAAAACAGGAACTCTTACTGGAAAAGGACTGGCAACCATTGTTCAATCTAAACTACAAAGCACAACAAAATTCACAAATCGTGGCTTACAAGATAGAATTCCAGGAAAGAATCCGGGTGGTGTTGCTGTTCTTACATATACTAAGATGGCTGCAAGCTTAGGTGAAGTTGGTTTTATCACAAACAAGACCGAAGCTACCTATATGAAAAATAACACAGCAGCCATTGGAAAAGCATTTTATAACGGTATTTTATCAAGTTACTAAGTTCTAGGAAAAGAGTAAATTCTTAAATTTACTCTTTTTCTTTGCTTTTGTATTACAATTATGTTAAAATTCTACCCGAAAGGATGATTATAAAATGAAATTAAAATTACTAAAGCTTACAACATTACTATGTAGCAGCATTTTACTGTTTAGTACCGTATCTGTTAACGCAGCATCTTCAAAGGCCAAGTCCATTGGACCAAGCACTCGACTGACTGCCACTTCTAGCAGCTATAATGTACGTATCAAAAAACCAAAGAAGTCTCTCACTATTACTACAGGTGACGACTACAACAATCGACGTTTGATTCTATATGTAAAAGGTAACTACAAATCTTATTTTAATAATAAGAAAAACAGAAAATTAAAAGTAGATAAGTACTTTCGATCTTATAAGGTTACATATAGCAACGGGTACACACGAATTTACATTCGACCAAGAAAAAGTGTCATCAAAGCATACTCTGTAACACAAACATCAAATTATATTTATGTTCGTTATGCAAGTCCAAAGAGCATGTATAAGAAAATTGTAGTTGTAGATGCAGGTCATGGTGGTTCTGATACAGGTGCAACAGGAAATGGTCTTCAAGAGAAAAATTTAACCCTTCAAATTGTACAAGCTATGAAAAAAAGATTTGATAAAAACAGCAGCGTTAAAGTTTATTACACAAGATTAAGCGATTGGTATCCAAGTCTTGATGCTAGATCCGCTCTTTCCAACAATGTAAAAGCAGACAGGTTCATCAGTGTTCACATTAACTCGTTCCAAAAAACTTCAAAGGGAACAGAAACATTATATAACTCAAAAGGATATAAGTCTTCTTCTGGTCTTACAAGCTATAAATGGAGCAAAACAACACACAGCTATATTCTCTCTGCAACAGGCTTTACTAATCGAGGACTTGTAAACCGAACTGGATTATCTGTTCTTAGAAAAACAAAAACTGCTTCTACATTAACTGAGATTGGATTTATTACCAATCCATCGGAAGCAAAATCAATGAAGGCAAATACTGATAGATATGGAAACGCACTTTACAATTCCATTCTTAATTCATTCTCAAAATATCCAACTAAACGCTAATGATAAGAAGCAATTCTAGTACATAAGAATTGCTTCTTATTTTTTTCTTACAAAAACCCTTGCTCAATTGTTACGATTCTGTTACAATTGATTCATAGAAAGGGTGAATCATATGATAAATAGAAAGAAAATTACAAAATTATTAACAACAATATCACTACTAATCGCTTTAGCTTTTACAACTACTAATGTACAGGTACAAGCAGCATCAAAAGCAGTCAAGGGAACAAATTATAAATTAAAGATTGCAGGAAAAGCCCAATATAAAAAGTGTTTAGGAATTAAAGTCAATGGAAAGACCGTATCCTCATACGCACCATCTTTTAGTCGTTCAAGTACCTCTATGTATTCTGCGTATTATGTATATTCAAAAAACAAAACACTTGGTGTTACTTATTCTTATTCATCAAAAAATAAGACCATCACATTAAAACGAGGAAGTAAGAAAATTACCATGTATTGTGAGAAGACATACGGATATGTAAATGGTAAGAAAACAAAGCTTCCAACGCCAGCAAGAAGAGTATATTCTTATAAGATGAAAAAGTATTATATCTATGTACCTGGATACTTCACTGCAAAGAACTTAGGATTAACTTACAGCTGGTCAAGCTCTTCACAATCAGGTGACTTTAAAACACCTAGCACAAGTACCGCTTCTAGTACAGGAGGGGCAAACACAAGAGTCAAAGCATCTAGTTCAAAGTACAGTGTTCGAATTAAAAAACCATCTGGTTTAGGAAATGGAGCATTTACTACAACAGATGACTATGGTAACCGTAGACTTCGTATTAAAATAAAGGGTAATTACAAAAATTACTTTGCAACAAAAGGAAACTACACAATTAAAACAGATAAATATTTCAGATCTTATTCTGTTACATATAGTTCAGGATATACATACATCTACATCCGACCAAGAAAAGATGTAATCAAAGCATATGCAGTTTCTGAAACAAGTTCTTACATCTACATATACTATGATTCTCCAACCAAAATTTATAATCGAATTGTAGTTATGGATGCTGGACATGGTGGTTCCGATTCTGGAGCAACTGGCAATGGATACGTGGAAAAGACAATGACACTTAAAATTGTATTGGCAGCAAAATCATACTTTGATAAAAATAGTAATTACAAAGTATATTACACAAGAACATCTGATACATACCCATCTCTATCAGAAAGATCCGCTCTTGCGAATAATGTAAATGCCGACCGATTCATCAGTGTTCATATTAATTCTGCCTCTGCTTCTGCCACTGGAACAGAAACATTGTATAATTCAAGTGGATATAAGTCATCTTCAGGATTGAAAAGTTATACTTGGTCAAACAAGATTCATGGATATGTAAAATCTGCAACAAAATTCAAGAATCGAGGGCTTGTAAACCGTCCGGGATTAGCTGTTCTTCGAAACACAAAAACAGCTTCCACATTAACTGAGATTGGATTTATCTCAAACAAAACACAGGCAAAAACGATGAATAGTAACTTAACCGTATACGGAAAAGCAATCTATAATGGAATTATAAATTCTTTCTCTTCGTATCCAAGCAAACGTTAAAATATAGAAATGATTCATAAAAGGATGTGTAGTCAAATCTACACATCCTTTTTCAATTTCAATGAAAAAACTTACAGTTAAGCCTTCGCTGCATAATAGGGAATTACAATGTACATTCCTTCTGTAATATCATCGGCGCCAATATGATTCGCTTCACATACTTCTTCTACATAATCATTCACTGTGCTATACTCATCTGTTATGTGTTTCTTTGCTATTGACCATAAAGTATCTCCATCTTGAATCTGGACACTTTTAAAGCACTTTTTCTTTGCTGAATCAGCTCCAACAACTGAATTCCCATGGATAAATAATCCTCCAGCAATAAATAACATCACTACGACACCAAACAAAAATAGTTTTATTCTACACTTATATATTCTCATATCCCTTACCTCCATTAATCGAACATTTGTTTTTCTTTATGTCCTTATTATATTACCCGAACATTCGTTTGTCAACCTTTTGTCGAAAATTTGTTCGGAACACTTGTTTTCTTTTCCAGATGTGGTATGATATAGATAATACAAAAGGAGGTTTCTATGTCGAAATTAGAATTGACCACAAAACAAGAAGAGATATTAGAATACATAAAGTCACAGATATTAGAACGAGGGTTTCCTCCTTCTGTTCGAGAGATCTGCAGTGCCGTACATCTTAAGTCTACTTCTTCCGTTCATGCCCATTTAGAATCATTGGAAAAGAAGGGGTATATTAAAAGGGATCCAACAAAACCACGAACCATCGAGATACTTGATGATGATTTTGCTTTGGCAAGAAGAGAGATTACGAATATCCCTATCGTTGGAACAGTCACTGCTGGAGAACCTATTTTAGCTGTACAGAATATTGAAGATTATTTCCCTGTACTTCCTGAATTCATCGGAAAGCGTGCTACTTTTATGTTGCATGTAAAGGGCGACAGTATGATTAATATTGGTATTTATGATGGAGACATGATTATTGTAGAAGAAGCTTCATCTGCTGCCAATAACGATATTGTGGTAGCATTAATTGACGATTCTGTTACTGTAAAAAGATTCTTTAAGGAAGATGGTCATTTTCGGTTACAGCCTGAAAACGACTACATGGAGCCGATTATTGTTTCCCACGTAGATATTTTAGGAAAAGTCATTGGACTTTACCGCAGTATGATATAAAAAAAAGCTATTCTATGAATTTCACAGAATAGCTTTTTTATTTTTACATGGTTACTATTTTACCATCTTTCCAGATACGTTCTAAGTCATAAAAATTACGACTTTCTTCATCAAAAATATGAACTACAATATCACCAAAGTCCATAAGAATCCATGAACCATTTCGATATCCTTCCATTTCTCTCATTTTGAATCCTGCTGTTTCAAGAGCCTCTTGAGAATCATCAATCAATGTCTGTACATGATTTTTATTCTTCCCTGTTGCAATGATAAAATAATCTGCGATTACTGATACTTTTCTAATATCAATAATCTGTATATCTTCGGCTAACTTCTTATCTAACGCATCATAAACAAGTTTTACCATTTTAAGTGATTGTTCCATACTACTCTCCTACTTATAATAATTATATGTCTCTACGGTACTTGAATCTAAACTCTTTCCTGATTGTTTCAAATAATCAATGGTACTCTTTAATATATGTACCATGCATTGATCAATATTATGAAAAGCAAGCTTTCTAGCTTTTGCTAACCCCTCAATCATAGGGCGATTAGGTTCAATATAATCAGAAATAAAAATAATCTTATCTAATAATGTCATATTGGGTTTTCCTGTTGTATGCACCTCAATGGCGTCACATATCCTTTGATCTTCCACCTGGTATACTTTGTTAGCCAGAACACTTCCAAGGCTCTGATGAATGATTTGAGGACTTTGTGCCATACCATCTGTGATTGCTATGCCATATTTACAGCATAGTTCCATCTGTCGCTCAATGGTGTAACCCTTTGCACAATCATGTAACAATCCAGCCAAATAAGCACTATCTATATCTTCATCATAATTCATAGCCATTGCCGCAGCTGTATATGCCACACCTAATGTATGTTCATATCTGTTTTTTCCTAATATACTTTGTAATTTATTTTGAATTTCTTTTTCTTTCATACAAATGATTATCCTCTATATATTGACGAACTCTTTTGGGAACATAGTAACGTATACTTTTTCCTTCCCCGACTCTTCTTCTAATATCATTGGATGATATTTCTAAGCTAGGGCTGTCTAAATGATAAATCTCTGCGTCGTATTTGCCTTGAATATAATCAATTTGATCATTTAAGGCACGCATGGAATCATTCCGCGAAGCAACAACGATTGTCGCTAAAGATAAAATCTTTTCTGGTTGTTTCCACGACTCAATCTGGTACAAAGAATCTGCTCCCATAATAAAATAAAATTTTGTATCAGAATACTCTTTTGTTAATATTTCCAATGTGTCTGCTGTATAAGTATAACCTTCTCTTTGCAATTCAAGCTGGGATAGTTCAAAAAATGGGTGTCCTTCAATTGCAAGTTGAATCATACGAACGCGATCTTCTTCTGAAACGTTTTTCGTGATTTCTTTGTATTCTGGATTCTTTGTTGGCATAACAAGAACTTTTTCTAATTCAAATACCTCTCCAGCACACTGTCCCATAATTAAGTGTCCCACATGAATTGGATTAAAGGTCCCACCTAATATTCCAATTCTTCTCATCTCACACCTCGATTATTTAGGTAATTCAATTTTTTTGTGATCTCTTGATTCTTTATATAAAACAATCTTTTTTCCAATTACTTGTACTACTTGAGATCTTGTTCTCTCTGCAATCATATTGGCTAATTCATTGGCATCGTCATTGCAGTTCTGTAATACAGAAATTTTAATTAATTCTCTTGCATCAATTGCCTCACGAATTCCTTCAATTAATTCTGGTGAAAGACTTCCCTTTCCTACATTAAAAATAGGCTGAATCTTCATTGCCAAACTTTTTAAATATGCTCTTTGTTTACTTGTCATTGTAACCTCCTATATATAATAATCAAATTCCAAATCGTAGACCTTTACTGTATCGCCTTCTTCGATTCCCATTTCCTTTAGTTGATCAATAATTCCATTTCTCTTAAGGAACTTTTGGAAGAAATCAAATCCCTTTTCTGATTCAAGATTTGTATAACCAAGCATTCGGTCAATTTTAGGGCCTTCAAGTGTGAAAATACCTTCTTCTGGATTCTCAACAATAATACCGCCTTCTTCTCCTTGGAATTCTAATTCATATTCTTGTTCAAATTCTGTTGCTCCCTCAGGTAAACTTTCTAATAATCCCTGAACATGCCACAACAATTCCTTTACGCCTTTTCCGCTGACTGCTGAAATCGGAAATACTTTAACTCCATCTTTTCCAAATTCATCTTCTAACAACTCTACCATAGCTACACAATCTTCTTCACTCATGGCATCAATTTTATTAGCTGCAATCACTTGTGGGCGTTTTAAAATATCTTCATTATAGGCCTTTAATTCATCGTTAATTGCATGAATATCTGCAATTGGATCTCTTCCTTCTACAGATGCTGCATCCACAAAATGAATCATAACCTTTGTTCTTTCAATGTGTCGCAAAAATTCAAATCCAAGTCCTACCCCTTCAGAGGCACCCTCGATGATTCCAGGAATATCTGCGATAACAAATCCTTTTCCTTCTGCAAGATCCACAACTCCAAGATTTGGATTCAATGTTGTAAAATGATAATTTGCAATTTTAGGATTTGCATTGGTAACTCTGGATAAAAATGTTGACTTTCCTACATTAGGAAATCCTACTAATCCAACGTCCGCAATTACTTTTAATTCTAAAACAACTTCAATTTCTTGTGCTTTTCCACCTGGTTGTGCATACTTTGGTGCCTGCATGGTAGGGGTTGCATAATGCTGATTCCCTTTTCCACCATTTCCACCTTTAAGTAATACAACTGGCTCTGTTTTATTTGACATATCTAGAATTACTTTTCCAGATTCTTTTTCCTTAATTACAGTCCCAGCAGGAACTTTTAATATAATGTCTGCACCATTGGCACCATGACATTTTTTCTTTCCACCTTCTTGTCCATCGCCAGCTTTAAACTTGCGTTTGTGTCGATAATCAGAAAGTGTATTGATACCTTCGTCAACAACAAAGATAACATCTCCACCTCTTCCACCATCTCCACCATCTGGACCACCATTTGGCACATAAAGTTCTCGGCGGAAACTTACATGTCCATCTCCACCTTTTCCGGATTTAATTAATATATTGGCTCTATCTGCAAACATTATATTGTCCTTCCTTTTTTATACAAAGTAAAACGGCTTCAAATATGCATTTGAAGCCGCTAAAATACTCGTTTCTATTCTAACACCTAAAACAGTTCGCAATTATGCTACTGGATGTACAGAACATTGTTTCTTATCTCTACCTTTTCTTTCAAAACGTACAACTCCGTCAACTAATGCGAATAATGTATCGTCTCCACCGCGTCCTACGTTAACACCTGGGTGAATCTTAGTTCCACGTTGTCTGTAAAGAATATTACCAGCTTTTACAAATTGTCCATCTGCTCTTTTTGCACCTAATCTCTTAGATTCAGAATCTCTACCATTCTTTGTAGAACCCATTCCCTTTTTATGAGCGAATAATTGAAGGTTCATTTTCATCATCTTGTTACACCTCCTCGTAGATTACTTTTACATAACTTTGATATTCATGTTCTAGGTACGTAAGTCCTAAAATAAATGAATCAAGTAATAATTTGCCTTGATCTGTTAATTCTTCTGGAAACACCACATGTATCTCTACATCTTCGCCTTCCTGCATCCCAACCTGTGGTTTGATACTGGCAAGCTGCTCCAAAGAATTCACAAAATTTGTGATCAGCACCGAAACTGCAGCACAGACAATATCTTGTCCCTCTTCTGCAAATCCTGCATGATCCTCTGCCTTTAGTGAGTGAATCACTCCTAAATGGTCTTGATAGAATGTTATATTTGTCATAACTCTACCCTATAAATTAACCAACGATACTGTCAATCTTTACTTGTGTAAATAATTGTCTGTGACCGTTTTTCTTGTGGTAACCAGTTTTTCTCTTATACTTATAAATGATAACTTTCTTACCTTTACCTTCGCTAACAACACTAGCTTCAACCTTAGCTCCATCAACAGTAGGTGTTCCAACTTTAACATCATCTCCACCAACTAATAAAACTTGGTCAAATGTAATCTTAGCTCCAACTTCAGCATCAAGCTTTTCAACTTTGATTACATCGCCTTCGCTAACTTTGTACTGTTTTCCACCAGTTGCAATAATTGCGTACATAGTAGTTCCTCCTATCATAATTCTCGCCAGCTATGGTGATTCCCAATTGAATACTTAAACCTCGCTGTGCGGCATACTCAAACATTATAACAACCTCGCCCTAATCTGTCAATATATTTTTCAGATTTGTTTCAATGAGAGAAACCTTTTCTTTCTTTCTCGTAACTTCCATAATTCCAAGCTGTGTTATATCCAAGACTGTAACTTTCTTTGAATCATCTTTTGTATAAGAAGAAAAGATTTTCAGTAATTCATTTTCTGATTCCGTTGTCTTCATATCAATAAAATCAATCATAATAATGCCCGACATATTTCTAAGTCTCATCTGTCTTGCAATCTCTTTTGCTGCCTCTTGATTAATCTTAATGATATGCTTCTCTTTCTTTCCTTTTCCAATGGACTTTCCAGAATTTACATCAATCACATACATTGCTTCTGTCTTTTGAATCACCAGAAATCCTCCAGATTTAAGCCATACTTTTTGACTCATTGCCTCGCTTAATATATGTTTCATTCGGTAAATCCGATTTATCGCATTGTCCTTCTCATTTAATAGGTGTACCTTATATCCACTCTCTTCATATAAATGAGCAATTTCTTCATTATCTGTTATAATTTGTTCCACCTGCCCTGGATAAAGATCAAATGCCATATTCAATTCTTCACTCTGGCTGGAACCAACATATTGAAAAGGTGTTAAATATTCAAGTTTTTGTATCAATTTTTCATATTTTAATGTTAATGCCTTCATCTCTTCTATCAAAATTTCTTCTGATACATTCTCAGCACTGGTTCTGACAATAAATCCAAACTCATCTTTCACATAAGGCATACATAGCTCTTTTAGATGCTGTTTCGTTTTTTTAGACGTAATTTTATTGGAAATTCCAACAAAGCTTTTATTCCCTGTTAAAACCAGATATTGTCCACTTAATTCAATATTTTCTGTCACTAAAGGCTTTTTTTCTTTTGTTCCATCTTTTTTAATTTGAACAAGTATTTCATCATCTATTTTTAATTTATCTCTCTTCTGGCATTCATCCAGCGGATAAAAACAAAGCTGCTTATCTTTGATTTCAACAAATGCTCCTTGAATATTCTTCACAATATTCTTGATCTTCCCAGTATATATATTTCCAATTTCGCTTATTTCATTTGTATCTTTTACATCAAATTCTACTATATTTCCCTCATAAAGCAACGCACTTACAATGTAATTATTATATTTTTTTATTAAAACTTCTTTTTTCATATACACCTCTAAGGCACAAAAGAAAGCAGCTCCATAGAACTGCCTTTCTTAAACTCTGTTCTTATTTTATGCTTCTACACTTGGAATATTAACGACTGGCTCTAAATCTTCTTCATAATTCACGTCGTCAATCTGGAATCCAAACATATGATAAAAATCTTCCCAATAGCCAGGAACATCTGCAATCTCTGCAAGATTATCAGCATTCACTAATTCCCATCTTCTATTGACTTCGTCTTGAACCTCTTTAGATAGCTCCAAATCATCTAAACGTATCAATCCGTCTTTATCAACAACTGTGTTATTTAAAATATCTCTATCTGTAAATAATCGAGTAATCTGCTCTATACATCCTTCGTGGTTTCCCTGCTCCTTCATGACTTTATATAAAATCGCCATATATAGAGGCACAATAGGAATTGCTGAACTTGATTGTGTCACAAGGGCTTTATTCACAGAAACAAATCCTTTGATTCCTTTCTCTTCAAAAGCTTTTGTAATTTCTTTTGCTGTTGCATGTAAATGCTTCTTTGCCTGACCAATGGTTCCATCAAAATAAATAGGATACGTAAGCTCTGGTCCAATGTATGAATATGCAAGCGTTGTTGCACCATCTTCAATTGCATCTGCATCAACCAATGCTTTCATCCAGTCCATCCAGTCTTCTCCACCCATAACTTTTACAGTAGACTGTACTTCGTCATCATTGGCTGGCTCTAATGTTCTCTCACCAAGGGTATTATCTTTTAAATCTAAATTCTTGTTAGTAAATGACTTTCCTGTTGTCTTAAGTACAGATTGATATGTAGTTCCATCTTCCACTGTTCGTCTTGGTGCTGCAAGACTATAAATCACCATATCAACTTTTCCAAAATCCTTTTTGATTGTCTCAATGACTTCTTCTTTTACACTTTTAGAAAAAGCATCTCCATTAAATGTCTTTGCGTACTGTCCATCTTTCTTTGCAAATTCCTCAAACGCAGCTGTATTATACCAGCCTGCAGACGCGGTTCTCTTCCCATTGGAAGGTTTTTCAAACATAACACCAATTGTATCCGCCTTACATCCAAATCCAGCAACAATTCTTGAAGCTAGTCCATATCCTGTAGAAGAACCAATTACTAACACTTTTTTAGGACCATTGTAATCCGTCATGTTCTCTTTTACATATCTCACTTGATTTTCTATATTCTTCTTACATCCTTCTGGATGAGCTGTTAAACATAGAAATTCTTTTACTTTTGGTTTTATAATCATTGAAACTCTCCTTTTCATATCACTATCATTTAAAATTATAAATGTAATCTATGAAACTGTCAAGAAATCATAGATTCAAAAAAAGCCTGCTAAACCTAGCAGACTTTATATGTATTCTTATTTAACGACTCTACGTACACAAACAATCTTTCTATATCTAGCGTTTGTAGAAATCTTAATTCCACCTTTTGGATATGGTGCTGAATTACTTGCATGTACAATCTTGTTATTTCCAAGATAAATTGCAACATGTCCGCTATAACAAATTAAATCTCCTGCTTTAGCATTCTTAATTCCACCTTTTACCTTTGTACCAACTTTTCTTTGAGCACTTGATGAATGAGGTAATTTCTTTCCAAACTTCTTGTATACTTTCATTGTAAATCCAGAACAGTCAACTCCTTTTGTTAAACTAGTTCCACCGTATCTGTATTTATTTCCTACGAATTTCTTTGCATAGGTCGTTACCTTCTGACCCTTTGTTGTAGCTGCTTTAGTCTCTGATGTCGATCCCATAAAACAAACGGATGAAATTGCTACCATCACTAATACTGTTACTCTTGCTAAAAAACGTTTCATTGTTAACTCCTATATAATATGTGTCCAACACGTTGTTGGGTTATTTACTCTTTCAACATGTTTTATTCTATCGGAAAGTAACAATTCTGTCAAGACTTTTTTAACATTTGTGTAACATTTATAACTTCTTTCGTAAAATTTGAATATATATCTTAATAATATTATACTCCTCTTTTGTGATTTCATAAGGGCTATATTTTGATTTTAAAAATATCTCCATCTCCTTAGAATCCTTTATTTCTGTGGGTTCTACCCCATATGTTTGGGTAAGCACATCATAATAATATGCCGTTTTCTCTTTATATGTCTTTCGATTCCATTGAATGTTACAAATTAGTTTCCATAACCCATGTATTAAAAATAATACAAATGTTATTAACATAATAACAACCTTTATTTTATCTAAAACATACAATGTACGTTCAAATGTTACTATATTTAACATATCATGATTTCTTTCCTTCTCATTCTTAAGTGCTGAGGTGGTAGTTACTTTTGTAACTTCAATTGGTATCCATCCAATATTTTTTATATATATTTCTGGCCAAGCATGAGCAAAAGCATCTGTCACTTTTACTTTATCACTTTTTTTCAAATATCTATGATCAACTTTATATCCTTCCACATATCTTGTTGGAATTCCCATGGTTCGATACATCATAACTGCACTAGACGCATATTGAACACAATAACCTTTTTTTGTGTGATTTAGAAAATACCATATACTATCTTCTCCTTTTGGCACTTGTGCCTGCTCATAAGAATATGTATATTGATTTTTTAATATGTTCTCAACATAAGATACTTTTTGATATAGACTTTTTTGTTTCTTTAACTCTGGAAATTTTTTTAAAATATTTTTCTTTAATTTATCTGGCACATCTAAATATTCTTTTTTTACCTGTTTATTATATTGATTCATAGAATTTGTATAATTATCTTCAATGGCACTTAGACTTCCCTGGGTGATAGATTCTGTTTCCGCCTTTAAAAAGGATTCTGTTGACTTCATCGGAAAGTATGTCAATGCAAAATCTACTGGAATGTTTGCTCTTGTCATATACAAATCACCAGAGACACTTCCTAAATTTGAATCAAGATCACTAAAATAAGGCCACAAATAATATTAATCATTTAATTTTTCATATTGAAACTTTAAATCTGTTTCATTTTCAACTAATTTGTCCTCTGATAAATTAGAAAAGAAATCACTCATATGTAAATCGAAAAATAAGTAAGGAAGAGAAATTGCATTATTTCCCTCCACCACTGTAACTGGCTGTTCTTCTCTCTCCCAATGATTCTTTTCATAGTTCCCGCTTACAAATCCTTTTAGATATAGAGTCTCATCACTGTCTGTTTCCACTGTGAATAAATGAATCCCTTTTGGTGATATTTTTTGAGCTTGTCGCATATCACCTTCCCCTATTCCTCCAGAAACCATGTAATTATCCCCTTGAGAGATATTTCGCACCGTTTCCATTGCCTGTTCCTTTACAATAGACAATTCATGAATTCTAAGTCCTTTATCTTTTAATTGAACCACAGAAACAATTCCAAGCAAGATACATCCCACAAGGCAGATGGTATACTTTCTACGACTAAAAAACAGATATCCAAACATCCCCACAAGAAAAGCAAAAAAACTGCTCACAATATTATAAGGAGTTAATATAAGAATCATAAATTCAATCACAGAAACTAACACAACATAAATGGCAAGGTGATTTCTACATATATAAATAAGTAAATTAATGACTAGAAGAATGAATAATAAGAAAACAAATACATCTCTTTGGTAATTTTCTATAGATACATCTATGTAATAGAAGAATCCCATATCAAAAATCGTATTAATTTGAAGCATAACTCGATTATAAACGAGACAAAATCCATTCATCATCCATTGATGAAAAGGAATTATATATCCTAATAGTAATACCACGTATAAACCAATAAAAATTCCATGAATTCTAAATACCAACTGGATGAGAGTCAATGCGCATAACGCTCCAAACATTAAAATAAAACGATATTTTGTAGCAGAAAAGCCTACAAAAACACTGTCTAATACAGAAATAAGCATTAAACTTAAAAAGCAGTATTCAATTATTACATTTCTTTTTTGCATGATACACCTATAATCTAATATCTTTAATTTCGTCTGGTTTATGGATTGATATCTCATTGCTAATATCACTGCTTTGTAATAAAATCATTTCCCCATCCACTGATATTTTATAATCATACTCTACATATATGTTATTATTTTCAAAGTCATTTATAAATAGACTACACAGCATCTGGTTTACGTCATCTATTTTTTGAACTATATATTCATTTCCATTGCAGTACATAACTAAAGGAATTTGATATTCTGTAAAAAAAGCACTGACAGAATACAAGACGGTATAAAAAACTTCATATACTTCTTTATGCTTCGGTTGTTCAAATAAAATACGAACACTTTCTTCCTCTTCCATAAAAAGATTTTTAATGAATAGTGTTTGTTTGCTTGCCAGTAATTTCCAATGAATTCTGGATAATTTGTCTCCTCTTTGATATTCTTTGATTTCAAAAGAATCCCATTGCTGCTCTTGAAAATCACTAAATTTCTCATCCATTCGGACCAAAGGATATATCACAGGCTGTACCATAGAAACAAAAGTTATCTTTTCACCTCCATTGCAATTCAACCACAAAGTACCAGTGGCATCCCTAAATTGCACCTTCTTAATATGGATTTTAATAAAATCCACGTGATCCATCTTCTCATGAAAGCTTAAGAATCTTTCCTCTCCTTTTGGAACTATTGTATGAACTGTCTTCTTTTTTTTCTTATCTTGTAAATAATAGCTGGTTTCGTATTTCACCCTTATCTCATACCCTCTAGAAAATTCCTTGTGGTCTAATTCTCCATAGATTGAAAAGTAGTTTCCAACTACAACATCTTCCTTCTCTTTTTGAAATAAAACAACTTCTCTTGAACATTTTCCTTTTGTAACAAGGATAGAAATTATAAGCATAAGAAATAAGGATGCCCCTAAGCATCCTCCAATGAAACTGCTATATAAAGCTGCATATCCTACAACCATAAACAACAAAACAACGTACATATCAACCTACCTTGCTAAATCCAACGGTACCGCAGCCAATAATCCTTTTAAGATTGACTCTACAGATTCATTTGTCATTCTTGCTTCCTTACTTCTAAGAACTCGGTGATTGGTTGTTACTAAAAACACATCTTTCACATCATCTGGTATTAAGTAATCTCTTCCTGAAAGAAACGCATTGGCTTTTGCCATTTGCATCAATGCAATGGTTCCTCGTGGACTTAATCCCAATTCTAGTTTTATACTATTTCTTGTTGCATTTGCAATATCTACCACATAAGTGTACAAATCATCATGGATAAAAACAGCTTCTACTGCTTTTCGCATCTCTAATAAATCTTCTCCCTGCACTAATTCCTGCAAAGATTCTACTGCAATATTCACTCGCTCTTGTTTTAACATGGTAATTTCACTTTGACGGTCTGGATATCCCATAGATGTCTTAATCATAAAACGATCCAATTGTGATTCCGGCAAAGAATGTGTTCCAATGGATCCTAAAGGATTCTGAGTTGCAATTACAATATAGGGATCTGGTAATTCTCTTGTGACTCCATCCACTGTGATTTTCTTTTCTTCCATGGCTTCTAATAATGCAGACTGGGTTTTTGGAGATGTTCGATTAATTTCATCTGCCAACAGTAAGTTAGTAATTGCAGCACCTTCTTGATACTCAAAGGAATCACTGCCCTGTTTGTACATAGAGAATCCGGCAATATCTGCAGGCATTACATCTGGAGTAAATTGTATTCTTTGATAGTCCAATCCTAAGACTCTAGAAAAGGACAATGCTAATGTTGTCTTTCCAACACCTGGGATATCTTCAATCAAAATATGACCATTTGCTAAAATTGCAGTCATTACCTGTGTAATAATATGCTTTTTACCAACAATCGCTTTCCCAATCTCTTGGATTGCTTCTTGTGCAAGATTTTCCATGAATAAACCTCTATGCTTTCTTTATTTTAAGTACAATTCCTGCCATAACAAAGGCAAGACATATAAACGATACAACCAATCCTATGTATCCATTTCCACTGATACCTGCAACTAAATATCCTGCCATAGAACATACGGCCACAAGCATTGCATATGGAAGCTGCGTGGATACATGATTAATATGAACACACCTAGCCCCTGCTGAGGCTAAAATTGTAGTATCTGAAATTGGTGATACATGATCTCCACATACAGCACCTGATAAAATAGAACCTACTAAAAGAGCTAACATCGCTGGTATCTGTCCTACGACTGCAACCGCAATTGGAATCAAGATACCAAAAGTTCCCCAAGATGTTCCTGTTGCAAAGGATAACCCTAATGCTACTAGGAAGAATATCATTGGCAACACAATATTCGCCGCCATATGCCCCTGAATCACTCCGCCAACAAATGCTCCAATTTGTAGGTATTCATTTCCACAAATACCTGACAATGTCCACGCAAGACATAAAATCATAATAGCCGATGTCATGGCTTTAAATCCCTGTGCAAAACTTCCACAAAAGTCAACAAATCCAATGACCTTTCTTGGAATATACAATAAGAACGTAAAAATCAAAATAACAAAAGAACCTAACACTAAACTTCTTCCACTGGAACAATTGGATAGTGCTTCAATGACACCTTTTCCAGTAAAAAATCCACCAGTATATAACATAAATCCAATACATGAAACAATCAAAAACACAATTGGTAAAATTAAATCTTTAACTTTTCCTTTTCCAATAACATGGACTTCATGCTCTGCTTTTTGTTCCGACTCTTTTTGAACAATTGTTTCGTATTTTTTCATCTTTGAAAAATCTTCGTTTAGTAAGATAAGAAAAACAACAAAAACAAGTGTTAGTAACGCATAATAATTAAATGGAATTGCTTTTATAAATAACATAAATCCATCAATATTTGAATTCTTTGGAAGAGACGATCCTACTGCTGCTGCCCAGCTTGAAATTGGTGCAATAATACAAACAGGTGCTGCTGTTGCATCAATAATGTAGGCAAGTTTTGCTCTTGTAATCTTGAATTTGTCTGTAATTGGCTTCATAACAGCCCCTACAGTTAAACAATTAAAATAATCATCTACAAATATCAATACGCCAAGACAAGAGGTAGCAAATAATGCCTGCCTCTTGCTCTTGATTATCTTCAATGCCCATTTTCCATATGCTCTCGATGCACCTGACATGGTAATCAGTGCAACTAGAATTCCTAAAAATACTAAGAATATTAATATATCACAATTATCTCCTATCTTAGATGTCATAATGGAAAACATAACATCTAAGGCTTCTACTGGCTGAAATCCAGTATACATGAAGGCTCCTGTTACAATTCCAACGATTAGAGATAAGTAAACCTCCTTTGTCAGCAACGCTAATACAATCGCTATGATTGGCGGTAGCAAAGCCCATACTGTTCCCGTCATTCTTTACTCCTATTTTCCTTCTCTATAGTAATTAATCAAACATCCTTTTAAGATGATTTCTCTTTCATCATCTGTCAATTCACCTAACATTAAGGTAATTTCCTTCATTGTATCCCCTACAACAAATGCTTGAATTTCTGTTTTCTTGGTTTCAATTGCTTCTCTTATCTTAGGGATAAATACAAAATCATGATTCTTAAATGGTAATTCTCCATTTGCAATGGTAAATGGTACCATTCCCCAGTTAATTAGATTCGAACGATATCTCTTTGTTGCATATTCATTGGCAATGTTCGCCCATCCACCTAATACCTTTTGACAAGATGCTGCTTGTTCTCTTGCAGAACCATCTCCAGGTTTCACAGCGAAAATGGTACTTCCAATGCCTAGATTTCCTTCTCCAACTTCACTAAATTGTCCTCGAATCACATCCATCACTGGTTTTAATTCTTCCACAGCCTCTACTGGACACTTTCCATCTTCAATTGCTTTTTGACCCTTTTGAATCTCTTTTGCAAGTCCAACATAAGCTGGATCTTTTCTTGACAATGTAAATTCAGCAAGTCCCAATGGATTGGAACGATAAGAAGATGTCTCTCCAGATGGAATCAATTCATCTGTTGTTGTCACTGGATCATGAATCTCTGAAACAACTTTTAATAACATATTCTCTGGCAATGGAGACATTGCAGGCCAGTCCTTAATATTTGGTCCAAATTGAACTTCAACACTTGGATCTGCAACTCCCTTACTATCAAAAACACGATTCTCATAGATTGTCTTATCAAAGTAGTATTTTGGAACATCTGCATTATAATCAACATCTGTAGCCGCTGTTAAATATCCTTTATTTGCTGCTGTTGCCGCAATTGATCTTGCATCCATAAGTGCAACTGATGAAATCTGTCCATTTTGTAATTTAGAACCTTCTCTATTTGGGAAGTTTCTTGTAGAATGACGAATACTAAATGCATTGTTAGCAGGTGTATCTCCAGCACCGAAACATGGTCCACAAAATGCTGTCTTAACAATAGCACCTGTTTCCATTAGGCTGGCAACTGCTCCATTCTTCACTAATTCCATATAAATTGGTGTACTTGCAGGATAAACGCTTAATGTAAATTCATCGGCACCAATACTTGCACCTTTTAAGATATTAGATGCTTCACAAATATTCTCATATCCACCACCTGCACATCCAGCGATAATACCTTGATCTACATAAAGCTTTCCATCTCTAATCTTGTCTTGAAGTGAATAGTCAACTGCTCCATCTAAACTAACTAGCGCACGCTTTTCAACTTCTGCAAGTACATCAGAAAGATTGGCATTCACTTCATCAATGGTATATACATTACTTGGATGAAATGGCATAGCAATCATAGGTTTTACCTTATCTAAATCAACCTCTACAATTCCATCATAATAAGTTACATCTCCTGGATTCAATTCCTTATATTCATCTACTCGTTGATGAACATCATAGAAGTCTTTAATTACTTGGTCAGTCTTCCAGATAGAAGAAAGACAAGTTGTCTCTGTTGTCATAACATCCACACCAATTCTAAAATCAGCACTTAAATTATCAACTCCAGGTCCTACGAATTCCATGACCTTATTATTCACATATCCACTTTCAAACACAGCTCCAATAATAGCTAGTGCAACGTCTTGTGGTCCAACTCCAAGGGCTGGTTTTCCCTTTAAGTAGATTCCAACGACTCCTGGCATATTAATGTCGTATGTACGGCTTAGCAACTGCTTTACAAGCTCTGGTCCACCTTCTCCCATAGCCATAGTTCCAAGGGCTCCATAACGAGTATGGCTGTCTGAACCTAAAATCATCTTTCCACCGCCTGCAAGCATCTCTCTTGCAAATTGATGAATTACAGCTTGATGAGGAGGTACATACATCCCACCATACTTTTTCGCTGCTGTAAGTCCAAACATATGATCATCTTCATTAATGGTACCGCCTACTGCACATAAACTATTGTGACAGTTAGTCAAAACATATGGTACTGGAAACTTTTCAATTCCAGACGCTCTTGCTGTCTGAATAATTCCAACAAATGTGATATCATGTGATGTCAACTTATCGAATTTAATCTGTAATTTCTCCATATTCCCTGAAGTATTGTGTGCTTCAAGAATGCTATATGCGATTGTATTTTTAGCTGCTTCTTCCTTAGAAGGTACAACCCCTGTCATCTGCTTTAACTTTCCCTGGTCTTTCTCATCTACTAATTCTGTGCCATTTACCAAAAAAGCACCTTGATCAAAAATCTTTATCATGTCACTTGCCTCCTGCAATCATTTTTTAAAATTATAGCATAGATAATAATTTTAGAAAAGTCATTTTATAAATTGAAGAATCTGGCACTGCCAAATATGTTATATCTGGCATTTTAATTCATACCAATTTCATTTTATGATAACAAGCAAAGAATACATTTGAAAGAGAGGACTTATTATGAACCAAACAAAAAAAATTGTATATACCGCTTTATTTGCATCATTGTGCTGTGTTGCGACAATGTTAATCCAGATTCCAACCCCTGGAACAAGTGGTTACATCCATCTTGGCGATGCTTTTGTCATTCTAAGTGGTGTTATTTTAGGAAAGAAGTATGGCGCATTTGCCGCAGGACTTGGATCAGCTTTCGCTGATATTTTTACAGGATACGCTTATTATGCCCCTGTTACATTTATTGTGAAATTCTTAGTTGCATTTTTTGCAGCATGTATTTTCTCGTATTTAAAGAAGAAACATGTATCCAATGTAGTTGCTATGATTCCTTGTGGTATCGCTGGAACTATAACTGTTGTTACAGGATACTTTATTTACTCTTACATTACGGAGGGAGTGGCAGCATTTGCAAGCATTCCTTCTAACACAATACAAGGCTTATCAGGATTGGTTATCTCAACTATTTTACTGCCAATATTATCTGCAGTTCCCGATATTAAAACAGCCAAAGCATGTATGAATCATTAAGAAAAAACGCTTACATCATATGATGTAGGCGTCTTCTTTTTTATATTCTCTTTGCCATTTCTAATAACTTTTTCGTCTCCTGCTTAATATCCTTTGCTCCAAAAATTGCTGATACTAAGGCCACCCCGTCTAAATGACTTCCATAAAGAAGATTCATGTTGCTTTCATTGATTCCACCAATTCCAACCACTGGAATTGTGACACTGTCACATATTTCTTTTATGAAATCCTGATTAATTGGCTTAGCATCCTTTTTTGTTGTAGTAGGAAATATTGCCCCAAGGCCTAGATAGTCTGCGCCTGCTTCCTGTGCCAGCACAGCTTCCTCTATGTTGTGTACAGAAACTCCCACGATTTTATCTGCACCTAATATCTTTCGCACCTCTCTTGGCGACATATCATCTTGTCCTACATGAACCCCGTCTGCATCCATTTGTTTTGCAATCTCAATATCGTCATTAATAACAAAGGGAACTTTATATGCAGTTGCCAATTGTTTCATTTCTAGGGCTTCTTGTAAGAATTCCTCTTGATTTAAAGACTTTTCCCGAAGTTGTAGAAATGTGATTCCCCCTTCTAGAGCATCTTTTACCTGCTCCACCAAAGTCTGCTTTCCTACCCATGCTGAATCTGTCACAGCATATAATGTCATCATATTAGAATATACTTTCAATTTTACATCCTTTCTCAAACGCTTCTTTTGTCATTTGGCTCATTGCATCAATTAAATGCATTCGGAAACTTGAAGTCCCTTCTGCCCGACTTGCTGCCATCTCTCCACAATATCCCATGATACTGACAGCCATAGTTGTGGCATCCAATACACGGTCTTGGTTTGCTCCAATAAAACTTGCAATTACTCCGTTTAACATGCAGCCTGCCCCTGTAATCTGAGACATCATAGGGTGTCCATTGGAAACTAAATATCCATGTTCTTTTCCAACAACCAAATCAACAGCTCCTGAAATTACAATGACTGCATGGGTCTGCTTTGCTAATGTTCTTGCCATGGCAATTACCGCTTCTAAATTTTCCTTTGTCAATGCATCTGCTTCACTGGCATCTACACCCATAACAGCTCCTGTTCCATTGAAAACTGCTTTTATTTCCGAAATATTACCACGTATTACAGAAAACTTTACTTCTTTTAAAAGCTTTTCTACGGTTTCTACTCGAAAAGAAGAAGCCCCAACTCCCACTGGATCTAATACCACTGGATGATTTAGTTTATTTGCATACTTTCCAGCCAAAATCATAGATTCAACGGTTCTTTTATTTAATGTACCCATATTAATAAGCAAACTTGTGCATATGGATGTAATTTCCTCTACTTCTTTAGAGTCATCTGCCATAATGGGAGACGCTCCAGCTGCAAGTATTATGTTTGCAACATCGTTCACTGTTACATAATTGGTAATACAATGAATCAATGGCTTTTCCTTTTTTACATTCTCAAAGATATTTTCTTTCATATTGGCCTCCTTTTACATAAATTTTATTATATCACAAAATAATAAAGCACACATTCTATCTTATAGAATACTATAAACTGTAAATATTTCTAGGAGGATATCATATGAGCGACTTAGCTGCAACAGGATGCGGAGGTTCATGTTCAGGAGGATCAGGATGCGGAGGAAACTCTTTCATTTGGATTATTCTATTATTATGCTGCTGTGGTGGTGGTAATGGAAATGATTCTTGTGGATGTGGATCTGATTCTTTCATCTGGATCATTCTTTTACTCTGCTGCTGTGGTGGAAACAATGGAAGTTTATTTGATGGGTGTGGATGCGGCTGCTAAAGCAACTGCAAAACTAAGAAAAATGACATGGCCAAAAACCATGTCATTTTTCATTTTATGAAACAAAGAATTAAAACCAGTATTAAAACTACAGGTATATTATTTGTATTTGCATTTAACTTTGTTGCCTTGTAATTTTGACCTGTCTCTTTCAAATCTGCTTTTTTTCCTTTTCTTTGAAGACATTCCTCATTTAGTTCATAGACTGTATTTTCTTCTTCCACAAATATTTCACTCATATTTTATCTCACCTCCTAATAATATAAGATATGAAAATATATTCTTAGGTTGTGATAATTATGGAAAATAATCAAACAAATTGGGAGGATTTTTTTCGGACAGAACATTCAAATATGATAGAAGATGCCCTTCCTTACCTGCCCATGAATCTAAAAAAAACTGCAGCATTGTATATTAAGCTACAGGAAATCCAAAACATCTCCAAAAACTTCAATCAAAGAGATACTTTAAGTGCCTGCGGATTTACAGGTCAAGACTCTGCCTCCGTAGAAGAAATCTTAAGTGCCTTAAAACTTCGCGCTCCAACACAAACATCAAAAAGAATTGATGAAATTCTGCAAATGCTTAAAATCATAAAACTAATGCCTCTTCTTACCTCACAAAACATTTCACCAGGACAGAACGAATTTATGGATCAATTAAATCAAATATTAAAGAAATGAGGATTTTATGAAAGAAAACTGGTACAACAACCCAAAGCTTGTAAATCTAGAACCACGAAAAAAAGAGCTTATTAAACTTCTAGTCACTGAATTTCAAGGGAAAGATATGTCAACAATTCTGCCAAATCTAATGGCAGTTTCCAAATCTCTTTCTAACGAGAATATTTCCTTTACAAATGAAGAAATCGCTTTAATTCTTGAAGTAATTCGTTCTACTTCATAACAAAAATAAGTCTTTCATGACAATTCGCCAGTTCCGACAAAATGTCGATTCTGGCGATTGTTTGTTTTTTATTCAAATATATTTCCCGAATCACCAATGGTCTGATTATAATCTTCTTTCGCACTATATCCAAAGGTGTCAATATTCTGTGTTCCTCCATAGTTTTTAGCAAAATTCTGCTTTTTTCCTTGATGGAACATGAAATACTTTAATGCCTCTTGATTTGCCTTGAAATTCACAAAAAACACAAAACCACATGGTGGTGCAGTTGCTCCACTCATCTTATATGTATTTTCGATTGGAATACGCAATTGTTTAATCTTTGAAACGTCCATTTTGGCAACAGCGTAAATTAATTCCTTTATATAGGACGCTGTCATATCTGTGGAAACATCTCCCAGTGCATCAATGGCAATATCAATAATTTCAACTGGATTTTGTTTTAACATCTGGTGGAAGGTAGCTTGTAGTACCGCTCTTTGTCTTCCTGTTCGTCCAAATTCTCCAATTCCATATTTCTTTGAATCCACGTGACGTACTCTTGCATATCCAAGTGCCTGATTTCCATTTAAAGTCTGTGTTCCTGTTTTTACGTTTCGATACTTCTTCTTAGAAATATAATTGGTTGTATTTAAATAATTAGCTTCTTGTTCTTCTAAGGTCATTTCAATTCCGCCAATACGGTCAATTACCTTCTCAAATGCAGAAAAATCAACAATACAGAACTTGTCTATCTTAATTCCAAAATTCTCTGCAATGGTTTGATATAGTAAAGTTTCACCACCATATGCATATGCAGAATTCAGCTTATCTCTTCCATGCCCTGGAACATTTACATACATATCTCGAAGAAATGATGTTAATTTCAATTCCTTCCGTTTTAAATCAATGGTAGCAACCATCATACTATCTGAACGACCAGAATCTCCTGCCATAGCTCCATGATCTGAACCAACTAACAAAATATTGATGACGTCTTCTTGAAATGTCAGCTTCTTACTTACTTTCACCTTATCTAAACTTTTCTTTTTAGGAACAACTGCTGCTTCCAATCTTGCGTCATAATACCCTGCGACTCCTCCAGTCAACATGGAAACTATAACAAGAAAACAGCAAAAAATCATAATTTTTTTACCTCTTAACATAACTTCTCCTTACTTTTTTCCAAAGAAAAATATCTTTGATCACCTTTTTTAATCTTTGCTTTTCCACTAGTTAATTCCACAATTTGATTTAAAATATCATCAACTTTATCTTCTGGTATCATTAAAACAAATTCCACATTCTCCCCATAATTAGCCTCTAGCTGAAGAATTTCATTTTGTTCCAATACATACTGAAGCTTTCCCACTGCCATGTAATCGCAGACAATTTCAATCCTACGCCCTAAATAATAGGTAATCTGCTCACAAGCATTCACTGCCTGTTTCATGGCATTGGTATATGCCCGAACCAAACCTCCAGTTCCAAGAAGTGTTCCCCCAAAATATCGAGTTACCACCGCTGCCACATTGGTAAGATTAGCTCCAGACAAAACTTCAAGCATTGGATTCCCTGCCGTTCCACTAGGTTCTCCATCATCACTACACCGCCTTTGGGGCTGATTAGCTCCAATGGAATAGGCAATACAGTTATGTCTTGCATCGTAATGCTTCTTTTGAATTCTCTCAAAAAATGCTTCCGCTTCTTCTACTGTTTTCACTGGTGCTATATGTGCAATAAACCTTGATTTTTTCTCTACAATCTCCTGGGTACACTCTGAAACAATTGTATTATAAGTTCTTGTCACTCTCTTCTTCCTCCAACTCTATAATTCCATCTATACTGTCAAAAAATGATATTGGTGTCACTTCATATGCAGCCATATACTCCAAAATCCGAAGTGCCTTTTCTTTAGAATCAGAAATGGTCTCAAGTTCTTCAAATTCTACATGGGCAAAAGGACTCTCCTTTTCCACGCTGACACCATATAAGCCCTTGGCACTATCTTCCAACAAATAATAGGATACACTAAATTCTTCATAATTTCCATTGTTTAATACAATCTCTGCCTTTTTTTCTTTCTTCATAACTTTTTTCCTCTTTTCCCTTAAATAATATGTTTGTCTTCCCTTTATTTACTTGTTATTTCTTATTTGCTATAATGCTAGAGATAGGAGGTTTTTATGAACTATAACAAGAAAGAAACAACAGATAAAAAGTATGCTCTTACATCTTCTAAAACAAGAAGACATGCAAGGTACTCTTTATTTCTATATAAATATATACTGATTTTGGCAGTTGCTATAACATTTGTCATGGTGGGACTTGGATTTGGATTTGTGCGTGGAATTTTAAATAACGCACCTCGTCTGTCTCTGGATTCAATCCACAAAACAAGTTATCGTACGGTAATTTATAATAATAAGAATCAAAGGATTGGATCCATTGAAAATACAGATGTGAAAAAGAATTATCAGAAGCTTTCTACTCTTCCTAATAATTTGCAGAATGCATTTGTAGCAATTGAAGATAAGGACTTTTACAGTCATAGTGGAATTGATATCTACAATGTTGCAAAAGGTATTATTTTGAATGTGCAGAATAAATCGAATCATGTAAACTCAACCATCACATCACAATTAGTTGAAAATAGTATCTTGGGGAATGAATACAAAGGCTCTACGATAGAGCGAATTGAAAGTCAGATACAAGAACAGTATCTCTCTTATAAATTAGAAAAAATGTCTTCCAAACAGACAATCTTAGAGCAATATCTAAATACGATTAATCTTGGAGAAGGAACAACTGGAGTACAGGCTGCAAGTAAAAAATACTTCAATAAGGATGCTAAGTCCCTTACTTTGTCAGAAAGTACCGTACTAGCTGCCCTTGCAGGCAATCCTTCAAAATATGACCCTTTTAAACATCCAGATGCAAATGCATCCAAAAGACTTCTTGTTCTCCAAAATATGTTGGAACAACATTATATCACAAAAACAGAATATTCAGAAGCATTAAATGACAATATTTACAATAAATTAAAAGATACTGTAAATTCTTCCAACTCTACACTCCTTGGAGATTCAGATTTTAACAATGCTCTTCTACTTCAAGTAGTTGAGGATTTGCAGAATCAATTAGGTTATGATGAGTCAACTGCTTATGCAGCTATTTATAGTGGAGGATTGAAGATATATTCTACACAGGATTCTCAGATTCAAAAGATTGCTGAGAATATTTCTGAAGATGCCTCTAACTATCCTGCTACTTCAGAATACAAACTAACCTATTATTTGATAACCAAAGACAAACATAAAAAAGAGCATGTTTATACTGAAAAGAATGTTTTAACCTATATGAAAAAACAAAAAATAGGCAGCAGTCTTTCTTTTTCCAGTCAGACAGCCGCAAAGAAAACAACAGCTCAGTTTAAAGCTTTTTTAAAGAAGAAGGGGGAATCAAAAGTTTCTGAAGATTTCCACCTATCCATACAGCCTCAAATATCTATTTCAATTTTGAACCAATATAATGGTTCTGTAGAAGCTTTAATTGGCGGTCGTGGAAAAGACTCAACATCCAATAGTGATCGTTCTGTGTTAAATACAGAACAGCCAGGTACAGACTTTGCTATATTATCAGCATTTCTTCCTGCTTTAGATCAAAATAGATTAACTTTAGCTTCCTCTTTCGACGATGCACCATACCGATATCTTGACAACAATGAAGCAGTTAAAAATGATGCAGCAGCCTACCAAGGATTAACTACCATCCGAAATGCCATCACAAATTCAGTCAATGTTGTGGCGGCAAAGGTAATGTCAGAGGTGACACCAACCACTTCCTATCAATATTTAAATGATTTAGGATTTTCAACCCTATCTGATACACAGTCAGTAAACAAAGGAAAAGCCTCCTCTGATATTCATCAGGCATTAGCTCTTGGAGAACTAACTTCCGGAGTTACAAACCTTGAGATGACCAATGCATATGCAACCATTGCAAATGGCGGTTCCTATCATACACCTCGCTTTTACACAAAAGTAGTTGACCGATATGGCCGAGTTTTACTAAAGAACAAGGAATCTTCGAAACAAGTAATCCAACGGAGTACCGCATTTTTATTAACAGATGCCTTAGAGGATTCTATTTCCAAAGGAACAAGTTCTAGTGCCAAACTATCAAACAATATTACTTGTGCTGGCTCAAGTGGCACTAGCTTAGAGAGCGATGATGCATGGTTTAGTGGATATACTCCATATCATACAGCTTCTGTCTGGATGGGATACGATACTGACACTAAGTTTTCTTCTGAAAATTGTCAATCAAAAATATGGAAGAAAATCATGGATAAAATTACATCCACAAAAAAAGAAAAAAATATTTCTTTTGTGAAGCCATCAAATATCACCACAGGAAAAATATGTACCAAATCAGGAAAACTTGAAATTCCCGGTGTTTGCAGCGAAGATCCTCGAGGGGATTTAACGAAAACAGAATTCTTTACCGTAGGAACGGTACCTACTCAGACTTGTGATGTTCATACAAAGGTTACCTTTTGTAAAGAAACAAATGAAATTGCAACCAGTGGATGCCCTTCTACTTACGACAAGGTTTATCTTTTACATTCAAGCTACAACAAAGGAAAAACTGCAGATACTCCATATGAATTACCGAAAAACCAAAAAAAATGCACAAAGCATCAAGCAGAAGAGACACAATAGACAGCACAAAGCATCAAGCAGAAGAGACACAATAGACATAAAAAATGTGTCTTCGACACTTCATCTCCCCTGCCCCTCATTCTTTGAGGGGTAGGGTTGTTTTTTGCTATAAAATCTTTCATAATACTCTTATGAATATTCTACAAGAGATTTTTAAAGACCAT
>JAQVEG010000093.1 GCA_028697725.1 Anaerostipes sp. | reverse complement strand
ATCTAAAAATAATGTATGTACCCGATTTGGCTTTTCAAAATCTGATGCCATTTTGGCAAGTAGTTTATTTGACGAAATACCAATGTTCACTGTAAATCCTAATTTATTTTGAATTTGATCCTTTAGCCTGTATGCTGTTTCCACTGGAGTCTTTCCTAATTCAATTTTCCCTGTCATATCTAAAAATATTTCATCGATGCTAAATTGTTCGTAAACATTAGAATATTCCAACGCTTCTTTCACAAAAGCCTTGGAATATTTTTCATACAATGGACGCATTGGTGGTTTTATAATTAAGTTTGGACATTTGACAAGTGCTTCTCGAATGGTTTCTGCCGTTCGAATTCCCAGTCGCTTAGCTGGCATAGAAGCAGCCAGCACGATTCCATGCCTCGTTGCCTCATCGCCGCCTATAATGGAGGGGACTTCCCGTAAATCCACAATATCTCCACGTTCTTTCATCCCATAGACTGCCTCCCAGCTTAAAAATGCAGAATTTACATCAATATGAAATATTACTCTTTCTGTCATTTTATTCCTCCTCTTTCTCCTATAATTATTATAGCATAGAGACACTGGTGTAAGTCAACATAACAAACAAACGTACATAATCGAGTTGAAAATACGAAAAACAAACGTTATAATGGAAATATATACAAAATTCCCCAATCAAGATAAGGAAAGTTTAAAAACAACTGCTATATACCTACAGATAACTTATTTAGAAAGGATAAAAATGAACAAAAATGATGTTATTGATAAGTCATTTCTTACTTACAATCAACAAATGCGTAAGTTAAGAGATGATAAAAAAATTATCTGCAACGGTTCTTTAGACAAAAGAACATTGATACGATCTGGTTATTTTAATATAATAAATGGTTATAAAACTCCATGGTACGATACCTCTGCATATTCTGAAAAATGTACTTTACAAAACAAAATGGACACAATATCGAAAGCATATAACGAACTAAGTCGTAGTCATTTAGATTATGTTAAATTCTACATGGATAATCATAAACGTATTCCAACTTGGATTATGCTCAAGGTTGTTAATTTCTCCACATTTATAGATGTTTTAAGATATAGCAAGAAAAGCGTACGGCACTCTATTTGTAATTTATACGAAATCTTAGATAATAAAGGACTTCCTAATGTCAAGCTGCTGATTGGTAGTTTGCATTGGATGAGAATTGTTAGAAACTCATGTGCTCACAACGAACGTATTTATTGTATCACTAGAAAAGAATCACGTAATTGTCAGTCTGGAAGAATCTTTGAAAAATATCTCAAATCGCTACGACAATCATATTCTAGAACACGTGATCAAAAGGTCTTTGACCTAATTGTATATTTTAAATATTATCTTCCTCATCAAGAATTTATACAATTAATATCCGAATTAAAATGTATTATATATGAGTTAAAAAGTTCAATTTCTAATCAAGCGTTTGAAAACATTCGTGGATCAATGGGAATAAAGAATTTAGACGATATAGATACTCTAATTGGTTTTTCTAAAGATGAAATAGATTATAATAAATTCGATAAATGCTAAAACATTAACATTTTGTTGTAATATTTTCAGGTTTATGGTATTATACTTTAACAGAGATAACCGCATTGATTGTGGTTGAAAGGCACTCATGTATTTTTATAATACTTGGGTGCTTTTTAAGTGTGCCAAGCATGGCACACTTAGAAAAGAGCTGCATATTATATGCAACCCTGTATTCAATGGTAAAACAACGGTCTCCAACACCACAGTTGATGTGTTGGTATGAAACAGCACCCATGTAGGATGCTGAAAAACTTATCGGAGGAGTATTTCTATACTGCTTCTATCATAAACTGTATCATGCTTTTATGTGACATAGAGTGACATATTAAAACTTTTTAACAATTAAATTTATATTCCTAATAATTCCATTAATATCAATCAACTTACCTTCAATAGCAATTACAATTATTATTAGTAGTATGATTGATATCCATATTTTAATATAAATATCCTTCTTTTTATAAAAATTATTTTTACTTTTATTTATTCTTTCGTCATTTTTAAATATTTCTTCTATATCAATTTCATCCAAAAAATCTTTATAGTCTAACTTTAGATTTTCGTATTCTTTATTGTATCTATCAAATTTATATTTTGCATCATTATTTTTAATATACAAATATGCAAATGAACCTATTAAAATAACCTCTAATAAAACTGAAATATCATGTGTAAATATATTGTTTAATGGCACATCTGATAAAATATTTGCCAATACTACAGTAAACAAAAATGAAATAACAGCAAATAAATTATTTTTCAATCCACTCCCTGTTCCTAGGACTAAATCACTTGTTTTATCAGTTATATCTAAAAGACATCTATAATTTTGGCATATACCAACTAAAATCAATCTCTGCTGACATAAACCCGATGATAGGAATAAAACGTCTTAGAGTGCCAAATGTGAAGCGTGACACATGGACAGATGATGAGATTAGCCTGTTTATAAATTCAAAAGAAGCTAAATCCAGCCATTATTATGAAATGTATTGCTGCTCCCTCCTATTTGGTCCTCGTCCTAGAGAAGTCTGTGGGCTGTCTGAGGATGATTTTGATTTAAAACATCATATATTCACTTACAATCGTGGATTAGATAAATACGGAAATTTAACAGATTTGAAAAACGCTCAATCACATCGACCCACATATGTACCAGACGTACTATACAATCTGGGGAAAAAGAAATTAATTTGGAAAAAAGAAATGAAGTTGATGTATACAGATAAATTCAGAAACAATTTTTTGTTTAACACAGAGATTGGAACCCCTGTTACACCAAATCATTACTCTAGAATGTTCAAGCGTACCTTAAAAAGATATAATGCAGATCATAATCAGAAACTAACTGACATAACATTGTATGAATGCAGGCATACATTCGCAACAACAAATCTAGAACGTGGTGAGTCGGATAAATTGCTTTCAGAAATTATGGGGAATTCCGTCAAAACATTCTTACAAAAATATGCTCATGTTCGAGGAAAAAAAGAAGAAAATACACTTGAAAAATACTCTCATATCATCTTCAAATAACCAATGAATATCAACTGACGTAAAGCATTTTCGTAAAGCACTACTTTTCTTTAAAATAAAAAAACTCTCAAGATTGGCTTAATACCTTATCTTGAGAGTTATGACCCCAACGAGAATTGAACTCGTGATTCGACCTTGAGAGGGACTTTATACTCAAATTAACTAATACAAATAGCGATAAAATG